>DUAC01000051.1 GCA_012961035.1 Acidimicrobiia bacterium | reverse complement strand
CACCGTGTCACGCACGCTGAGGTGGTCGTCGGTGGCCAGCAGGACCTCCCAGCGGTGCTGCATCCACACGCACCGGTTGTTCGTGGCGTCCCGGCAGGGGTAGCCGTGTCGTTCGATCAGCGGCACCACGTCGTCGACGAAGGTGCGTACCGAGGCGATCATCAGGCCCCGGAGCCGACCGTTGACCCTGGGGGCCTCGCGGGGACCTTCGATCCGCTTCCAGTCGGCGAACACCTCGATCATCCCCGGGCCGCCGATCTGGACGCCACCGGGTCCGAACGCCGGAACGCCGGTGTCGATCTCGCAGTAGACGGGCTCCACGAGGATGGTGGGACCGTCGGTGGCCTCGACCTCGGCTGCCGCCTGCCGCCGGGGGACGACGAGGACCTGGCCGATCCTCAGCAGGTTCGGATCACTGATCCCGTTGGCACGCATGAACTGGTCGACCGTGCGATCGAAGCGCTTCGCTATCTTCCCGAGGGAGTCGCCCGACTCCACGATGACGGTCCGGGGCCCCTCGGTCGGGAGCGGCTCAGCTCCGACCTCCGTGAGTTCCACGCATGCGTCGACGTCCTCCCATAGGTCGGGAAGCTCGGTGGAGGTCCACCCTGGGACGGCGAGGCGTCCGATGGTGGTGGTCGTGGACGTATCGCCGAACAGGTCCACGATGGTCGTGGTGGTCGGCTCGGCGACCTCGTCGGAGCCACCGCAGGCGGTCGATGCCAGGGCGAGCGCCAGCGCCGGGACGAGCATCCTCACTGGAGCCGGCAGCACGGGACGTCGCATAGGCCGACGATGGTACGTCCGGATGCGTCCGGCCCTGCCGCGTAGGGTTCGTGTGGCAGGGGGGATGCAGAGAATGGACACGGAGTTCGTGGCGCCCGGGCCGGGGCACTGGCAGTTGGACCGGTCGCACTTCACGGGTGGCACCACGCCGATCATGCGGTGGCTGCTGCCCGCTGCGGTCGGGTCCGCCTACCGGAAGCAGTGGCCGCTGCTGGGCATCCCGGCCGAGACGTTGTCCGTGGCGTTTGTGGAGGGCTTCATGTACACGCGGCTACGGCCCCTCATCAGGGCCGATCGGCCGTCGGCCAAGGCTCCCCCCACCGTGCTGTTGAAGGTCGCCTCCCGACTGCACCCGGAGTTCCGTCGTCGCACCCGGGCCGCCCGTCGGACCCTCGAGCAGTCGCCGGCGCCCGGGGTGATCGCCGAATGGCATTCCACGATCCGGCCTGACCTGATAGCGCGCAACCTGGCCTTCCAGGACGTCGACCTGGGAACGCTGGAGGATCAGGGCCTGGCCGACCACGTGAGTGGGATCCTCGCCCATGTCCGCTCCACGTTCGAGGAGCACTTCCGGCTGCACGGCTACGACCTCGGGCCCATCGGCCTGCTGCTGCTGGCCGGCGCCGATTGGGGCCTGGCGAGCACGGAACTGCTCTCGGCGCTGGCCGGAGCATCGCCCTCGACCGTCGAACCGCGTGAGGCACTCGCCCGGATCAGGGCCGCTCTCGCCGAAACGGGTGTGGCGCCGACGAGCCTGGAGGATGTCACCGCCGCCTCGCCACGAGCGGCCGAGGAGCTGCACGCCTACCTGCGCCACCGCTCCTCGGTGCTCTACGCCGGCTACGACCTGGATTCTCCGACGCTGGGAGAGGCACCCGATGTGATCCTGGCCAGCATCCTGAACGCCAGGCCCACAGGCCCGGATCCCGGTGCTGCGGACAGGGCCGCCACCGAGCTCCGCTCACGGGTTCCGGACGTGGACCGCTCCCGGTTCGACGACCTGCTCTCCGATGCCCGCGGGGCCATGGACCTGCGGGACGACAACGGCCCGATCACCGCCGAATGGCCCTGTGGGCTGCTGCGCCTGGCGATGCTGGAGGCTGGCCGTCGCCTGGCCGCGTCGGGTCGCCTGGGGGATCCCTCCCACGTGTTCGAGTTGGACCGCCACGAGCTGCCGGCCGTCATATCCGGAGCGCCCGATCCCGGTGCCGGTGACCTGGCGGCGCGTGCCGGGGAACGGGCCCATCAGAAGACCCTGGATCCACCGGCGTCTCTCGGCCGGCCAGAGGCACAGCCACCGCTTGACGCCCTCCCGGCACCGCTGGCCACGACCGTGTCGCTGGTCCTGACCGTGATCGCCGAACTCGGCATGGGCGACGTCGACGGGCCGTCGACCGACCGCCCGTCGCTGACCGGCACGGGGATCGGCACCATGCCGATCACCGGCGTGGCCCGGGTGGCGGAGAACGCCGAGGAGGCCTTCGACCGCCTGGAACCCGGCGAGATCCTGGTCACCCGCACCACCTCACCGGCGTACAACATGGTCCTGACGCTCGTCGGCGGGCTCGTGACCGCCGAGGGCGGACCCATGTCTCACGCCGCGGTGCTGTCCAGGGAACTCGGCATACCGGCTGTCGTAGGGGCAGCCGATGCCATGCGGCTGATCACCGACGGCGACGTGGTCGAGGTGGACCCGGTAGCCGGACGGGTACGGGTGGTCGGTGGCGGCTGACATTCCAGGTGGCCCCCTCCCGACTTCCCTGCGCGAGACTCGGCGAATGAGGAGGTTGGTGGCGGTCCTCGCCCTCGCGGTGCTGGCCTCGGCCTGTGGAGGAGGTGCCGGTACGACGGCGCCCGAGACCACCGGTGGCCTGGAATCCGCGGTCACCACCACTGCGGAGGACCCGGTGGCTCAGGAGGCGGCCACGACGACCGCCGGTGCCAACTCCGCCACTACGACGACGCCGGCACCTACCTCGACCAGCGATCAGGCTGTCTCGACCACGACGACTGTTCCGGACGACACCGCGTCCTCCACGACGGCGACAGGACCGGCCGACGAGGACGCATCTCCGGCCGACGAGGACGCATCTCCGGCCGACGAGGACGCATCTCCGGCCGACGAGGACGCATCTCCGGCATCGACCGCGGCATCGGTTTCGGACGCAACGGACGAACATCCACCAGACCAACCGTTCAATCCGTTCCGTAGCTCCGACCCGGACCTCCGCCAGTGCCTCATCTCCGTTTTCGGTCATGGACTCCACGACGAGCTGAGAGACAGGCGGCCAAGCCCCGCCGAAAACGCTGCGATGGAACCCTGCATGGCCGCATCCATGTCGTCAGCCAGCACCACCTCAGGCGCCTCGGTGCCAGACGATTCGGAGCCGGATGGATCCGTCTCCTCGGAAGACCAGAACAACCCGGTTACCAGCATCGACCTGGCCCGGTCTACCTATCCACCCCACGTGACAGGACAACTGCTGCTCGGCTACATCCCGGCACCGCCCGGTTTCGACGACTGCATCATCGGCCGGATCGGTGGTGACCGACTTGGAGAGATCAGGTCCAAGCAACCCCCGACTGGCAATGAGAACGACCAGGCCGCCGAGTGCCTGTTGCAACTGCAGGTACCCGCCGAGTTGCTAGGTGGTCAGGGTGCCCAGACAGGTGGCGAACCCGGGGACGATGGTGGACCGGTAGGACCGGCCGACCCGAGTTCCGGCCAGTACGTGCCGGAGAACACCATCACGGTCACGTACCCGTCCGCTACGTACCCGGTTGCCCCCGGGGGCACGTCCGGGTTCTTCACCACCGCACAGGACGCGGACATCACATTGTCGGCGTTCGGTTTCAACGACACCGGTGGTCCGCTCGAGTTCAACCGCCCGTCAGGCCTGACCAGCGACGGCACCCGGCTGGTGATGACCGACGTGTTCAACAACCGGGTGCTCATCTGGAACACGGCTCCCACCCACAGCAGCCAGGCACCCGACCTGGTGCTGGGACAACCGAACTTCACGACCAACGAGCCTGGAACCGGTCGGCACCAGCTGAACTGGCCGGTGAGCGCAAGCACTGACGGCACCCGGCTCGTCGTCACCGACACCAACAACGACCGGATCCTCATCTGGACCGAGTTTCCGACCAGCAATGCCGAGCCGGCCGACATCGTCCTCCAGGGCGGTTCGAACGCCAACCCGTCGAAGTCCAACATCCGGTGGCCGTGGGGTGTGTGGACCGACGGCAGGCGGCTGGCGGTGGCAAGCACCGAATCCGGGAGCGTCCTGATATGGAACACCTTCCCCAGCTACGACGGCCAACCGGCTGACCTGCTGCTGACCGGTTCGGGGGCCATCGGAACGCCACGACAGATCACGAGCGACGGCAACTCGCTGATGGTCGGCGACCACAACGCAGCCACCGGCGGCCAGAGCGACCCTGGAACCTTCTTCTGGACCAGCTTCCCGACGGCCGACAACCAGCCCTACGACTTCTTCGTGGTGGACCCTCTGGGTGAGAAGATGTCGGCACCGTGGCTTCGGGGCGACTTCGCAGACGATGGTCGGCTCATCATGATGGGAGACACGCTCCACATCTGGAACGAGATGCCCCAGTCGGCCTCGGACCGGCCGGTGCTTTCCAACAACGGTCAGGGCAGGGCCGGGGGATACGACTTCAGGTGGGGCGATTTCTCCACCGTGGTGGTAGTCGGGGGGCGTGTCTACATCACGACGAACGGCTCCACGCTCGTCGTCTACGACTCCATGCCCACGTCGGCTACCCAGAAGCCCGACTTCGTGATGGGTGCATCTGACCTGTACGTCGACGGCAACATCGAGAACTTCGTCCTGTCCAACCCGGTGCCGGCGTCAAACGGCACCAGCCTGTTCGCGTCCTCGGACTACGACAACAAGCTGTTCGTGTGGAGGAACCTCCCGAACGAAAGCGGTGCCGCACCCGACGTCGTCTATCACTTCTGTTGGTACCGGAATGACGAGACCGCCAGCCGCCACGAGTGCCAGGACGTGTTCGGACCGTGGGACAACACGCTCCACGGCGACACGTTCGCTCTGGCGGGCAGGGACCGCCTGATGATCTGGACCGAACTACCTCTCGAGGGAAACCTGCCGGCACACGACTTCAAGGGAAGCCTCGGGAGCATTCAGTTCGACGAGTTGACCGGGGTGGCGATGGACGACACCTACTTCTACCTGGCCGACAAGCGGGCCGGTTCCGTGTACGTCTGGGCGGGCATTCCCGACGGAACCCACGAGCCGGTCGCCACGCTCTCGGTCAGCCAGCCGACGCGCCTGTCCAGCGACGGAACCTGGCTGGCGGTCAACTCCACGATGGGACACGGTGCGCAGATGTTCAGGGTGGACCAGATCACCACCTCCGGTGGTCCCACGACCGTCGGAGGACCTGGCACGTTCAACCTGCCGGAGGGAACGACCGTGGACGGCGGCCACCTGTTCGTCGCAGACACGGGCAACAGCCAGGTCCTCGTCTGGCAGGACGTGGCCGACGCCATCGCCGGACGATCGGCCGACGTGATCCTGGGTGCATCGGGGGCCTCTGACACCCAGCCCGAGATCACCCGCAACCAGATGTTCTGGCCGGCTGTCGCCAGCTTCGACGGCGACTACCTGTGGGTCGGCGAGCGGAAGTTCTCCGGCCGCCTGATTCGCTTCAGCCCGACCGGGTAAGCGGCCGGCAGAGCACGTCAGGTCGCCACCAGCGGCCAGGGGGCGAGTCGCTCCCATGCCGCGGCCAGGTCCAGGACCATGCGGTCTGTGTGCTGGCGGCCGATGAACTGGACGCCGACAGGCCGGCCGTCCACCAGGCCGGCCGGCACCGACACGGCGGGGTTACCCGAGATGTTGGCGGGGATCGTGAGCGCCCCGTTGTTGCCCGGGGGCGCCTTCTCCCCCGCCACCCGCGTGTTGGACTCGATCTCGGCCGGGAAGGCCACGTCGGGGTTCGAGGCGCAGATCACCACGTCGACGGAGTCGAACAGGTCGGCCATGCGCCGGTTGGCCTCTGTGCGGGCCGCCTCGACCTGGCCCGCCACCTCGATGTCGAACCGCTCGATACCCATCCGGACACCGAAGGCCATGGACTTCGTCATCTGCTCCTCGCAGTCCGGCCACAGGTCGCCTACCTCCCGGACCAGGCCGACCTGGTTGGCGATGGCCCATTCCCAGGTGATCGACGGCAGGGACACCTCGACGTCGACCAGGTCCAGTCCGGTGGAGGCTGCCAGCGCCTCGCCGGCCTCGAGCACCCGGGCCCGCACCGCGTCGCTGATTATCGCCGAGCCCAGGTCGGGCGAGATGACGGCCCGCAGGCCGCGCAGGTCGGTCGAACCAAGACCCGCCTCCCAGTCGGCCTCTGCGGGGAG
>DUAC01000050.1:17305-36316 GCA_012961035.1 Acidimicrobiia bacterium | reverse complement strand
AGTCCTCCATGGCCCATCCGTATGCCGTGTCCGAGTAGTGGCGGGTAGCCACGATGTGGGGGCGCCCGGAGTCGATGAGCTCCTTCTGGGTCTGTCCGACACTGCCGATCTGGGGATGGCCGAAGACGGCGTGCGGCACGAAGCGCCTGTCGACGCTACGGAGCTCCTCCGGGTTGGTGAGGTTGTGGGTGATGATCCGCGCCTCGGCATTAGCCGTGTGCTTCAGCTGTCGTGGGTTGGTGACGTCGCCGAGGGCCCAGATCCCGTGGGCACTGGTGCGGAGGTGTTCGTCGGTGGTGATGTAGCCCCGGTCGTCCAGGGTGATTCCGGCCCGTTCGACCTCGAGGAGGTCTCCGTTGGGCCGTCTACCGGTGGCCACCAGGAGCTGGTCGGCCTGCAGACTGGACCCGTCGGAGAGTTGGATGTCGTAGGTGCCGTCGTGGGAGACGTCCGAGACCGTGGTCTCCAGGTGGACGTCCATACGGTCGAGGTAGACGCCGGTGATGCATCGACGGACGTCCTCGTCGGCACCCCGGAGCATCAGGTCGCCCCTGTGGACGATCGTCACCCGGCTTCCCAGTCCATCGAACACGTGGGCCATCTCGGCGGCGATGAACCCGCCTCCGAGGATCACCAGCCGTTCCGGTAGCTCGTCGAGGCGCATCACGTCGTCGGATGTCCGGAACGGGGTCTCGGCCAGACCCGGGACGTCCGGGACGACGGTCCGGGCCCCGGCTGCGACCACGATCCGGTCGGCAGTGACCTCCCGGCCATCCAGTTCGACCGTCCGCTCGCCGGTGAACCGGGCGCTGTGCTCGTAGACGGTGACGTTCGCCAACGAACGGCGATATTCGAGACCGGAGGAGGCGATGGGGTCGATGCGGCCGAAGATCCGATCCCGGATGGCCGGCCAGTCGACCCCGTTGAAGGACGTGTGCACCCCCAGGTCCGGTGCCCGACGCGCCGAGAGCGCCAGGTCGGCCACGTGGACCAGCATCTTGGAGGGAATGCACCCCCGGTTCAGGCAGGTCCCGCCGAAGGCCCAGGGTTCGGCAATGGCCACGTCCCAGTCGTCATGAGCCGGACCGATGACCGAGTTGCCGGATCCGGCGCCGATGATGAGGAGGTCGTGGTGCGGCATTGACGTCTTCCGGGTCGTCAGCGGGCGAGGTGGGCGCCGAGGGCCCGGAGGCTCTGTGTTCCGGCGCCCAGCGAGGCGGTGAGGTGCTTGTTCCAGAGGGTGTAGCGGTGGAGGGGATAGTCGATGGCCACCCCCATGCCGCCATGGCAGTGCTGGGTGGCGTTGGCCACGTCGGTGGCCCGCTCCGAGGCCCACCACTTGGAAACCAGCAGGTCCTCCGTGGCGTCCATGCCGTTGGCGAGGCGCCACGCCGCCGAGAGCGTGACGAGGCGTATGCCGCCCACGTTCACGTACTGGTCGGCCAGGCGTTGCCCGACCGCCTGGAAGGTGGCGATGGGACGACCGAACTGCTCCCTGGTGGAGGTGTACTCGGCTGTCATCGAGAGCGCCCGTTCGGTCACCCCCAACTGCGTTGCGCAGATGCCCAGCCGGAGGTGGTCGATGAGGGCGCCCGCCGTCGTGTCGTCGCCGATGGGTTCGGCCGGCGTTGCGTCGAAGGTGACCTCCCAGACGGGTTGCCTGCGGGTCGAGGTTCCCTCCACCCGGGTGAGGCCTGCGGCCGTCGGGTGGACCAGGGCGCAACGGGGTCCGTCCGGTGTCCGCACGGTGACGAGGAGGAGCGATGCGGCGTCGAGGTGTTCGACCACCACCTTGGTCCCGTACAGGAGACCGTCCCGGAATGTCGTGGAGGGCTCGGAGAGGCGATCGTCCAGGAACTCCTGGACGGCCACGGTGAGGATGGAGCCGCCAGCGACCACGTCGGGAAGCAGGCGCTGACGCTGCTCGTCGGACCCGTGTCGATCCACGATGAGGGCGGCGACCGAGGAGGGGAGCAGTGGCAGGGGGGCCACATGGGATCCCTGGACACGCAGCAGAAGGGCCAGGGCAACGGCGTCCAGACCGCTGCCGCCCACGTCGGCGCCGAGGGCGATGCCGAGGAGGCCTGCGGAGGCGAGGTCCTCCCAGAGGTCCCGGTCGAACCATCCACCGGCGTCCTCGACGGCGAGGTGGCGACCCATGTCCAGGTGGTCGCCCATGATGCGTTCAGCCAGGTCCACCACCGCCTGCTGGGCCTCCGAAGGGGTGAAGTCCACTCTCCCTACCTCGCCTCAGCCCGGCGGCGCTGCTGGCGCGGCAGGCCCAGCCCGGCCATTCCGATGATGTCGCGCTGCACCTCGTTGGTGCCGCCGCCGAAGGTGAGCACCCAGACGCTGCGGTAGGAGGCCTCCACTGCATTCAGGATGGAGGTTCCGGGTGAGCCCTCCTTCAGATGGCCGGTGGCCCCGATCACCTCGGTGATGAGGGTGTAGACCCGGTGCATCGACTCGGAGCCGTGGACCTTCACGGCCGACGAGTCGGCGGGGCTCATGCGACCGTTGGTGTTCTCCGATGCCACGTACCAGTTCAGGAGGTCCAGGTGGCGGGCCAGGGCGCGGCACTCGGCCAACTTCACCCGGACCCACTCGTGGTCTATGACCCGCAGCCCGTCGGCGGCGATGGTGTCTCGTGCCCAGGCAACGGCATCTGCGGTGATGCGGACCAGGCGGGCTCCCGGGAACAGCGACACCCTCTCGTGGTTGAGTTGGTTGGTGATGAGGCCCCATCCGCCGTTCACCTCGCCGACCCGCATCGAGTCCGGGACCCTGACGTCGTCGTAGAACGTCGAGGTGGTGTGGGTGTTGCCGAACGTCTCGAATGGCTGGATCGAGAAGCCTGGATCGTTCGTGTCCACGAGGAACATGGTGATGCCCTTGTGGGCCGGTGCATCAGGGTCGGTCCGGGCCGCCAGCCACACGTAGTCGGCGTTGTAGGCGAGGCTGGTGAACTGCTTCTGCCCGTTCACCACCCAGTCGTCGCCGTCGCGTACCGCACGGGTCCGCAGGGAGGCCAGGTCGGTGCCGGCGTCCGGCTCCGAGTAGCCGATCGAGAAGTGCATCTCCCCGGCCAGGATCCGACGCAGGAAGAAGTCCTTCTGGGCGTCGCTGCCGAAGCTCCGGATGGTCGGTCCGACCGTGTTGGTGCTCAGGAACGGGATGGGACAACCGGCTGCCTGCGACTCGTCGAAGAAGATGTACTGCTCGACAGGGGTGAAGCCCCTGCCCCCGTACTCGAGAGGCCAGCCGACCCCCAGCCATCCGTCGGCCCCGACCTGCCTGATCAGGGCCTTGTACTCGGGGTTCTCGGCGAACTCGGCGTTCGAGACCCTGGCCTTCACCTCGGGCGTCATGAGGTCGCCGAAGTAGGAACGCAGCTCCAGTTGCAGGGCCTTCTGGTCCCCGGTGAGGTCGATGAACATGGTTTCGGCCGCCGTCGGGTATCAGTTCCGGGGAATGTCCTGCCAGGGGGCACCCTTGAACGGGTCGGGTTCCCTCGGGAGGCCCAGGACGCGTTCGCCGATGATGTTTCGCTGCACCTCGTCGGTCCCGCCGGCGATGCTCATCCCGGCGGCACTGATGCAGAAGGACGACCACCGTGCCGCCACGTCCGAGGATGGGTCCCCGTCGTCCCATGCCTGGCCTGCGGTGCCGATGATGGACATTGCCAGGTCCCGTGTGCGGCGGGCCAGGATGGCCCCGTTCAGCTTGGCGATGGAGCCCTCCGGTCCCGGCACCCGCCCCGCAGCCACGCTGGACCTGATCCGTTGGCCGATGTAGCCCTTGATCTCCTCGCGGATGTGCAGGTCGGCCAGACCCTGGCGGATCACGGGGTCGGTCGCCCTGCCGAGGTCCCGTGCCAGGGCCGCCAGCTCCGGGCCGCGGCGGGCGTTCAGGGCGCCACCACCGGCGCCGATGGAAACCCGCTCGAACATGAGCATCGAAACCGCCAGGTTCCAACCCTGGTTCACCTCGCCGAGAAGGTTCCCGGCCGGGATGCGGGCATCGCTGAAGAAAACCTCGTTGAAGCCGCGTGCGCCGGACATCTGCACCAGCGGCCGGACCTCTATACCGGGCTCTCGTAGGTCCACGATGAACATGGACAGGCCCTGGTGCTTTGGCAGCGTCGGGTCGGTCCTGGCCACCACGATCCCGAAGTCGCAGTAGTGCGCCCCGGACGTCCAGACCTTCTGGCCGTCCAGGATCCACTCCTCGCCGTCCCGGACCGCCCGCATGGAGAGACCGGCCACGTCCGAACCGGCCCCCGGCTCGGAGAACATCTGGCACCAGATCGTCTCGGCGCTGATGCTGTCGGGTAGGTACCTGGCCTTCTGTTCCTCGGTCCCGAACTGGGCGAGCATCGGCAGGCACATCCCGTGGGAGATGGCCAGCGGGCCGTTGGGCAGGCGCCATCCGGCCGACACCCGGGTGAACACCTCCTGGTGCAGTGGGGTGAGACCAGCTCCGCCGAGCTGTGTCGGATACGTCAGGCCGGCGAGGCCCGCATCCACGAGGGCACGCTGGAAGGCGCGGGTGCGTACCAGTCCGTGGGCCTCGCTCTCGTCGTCGGCGGGGTCGCTGATCCTGGAGCAGTGGTCTGCCAGGAACCCCTCCACCCGGGCCGTGAATTCGACCTCATCGGCGAAGCCATCGTCGGTTGCCGGTTGCGGGGTCATCTCGGTCTCAGCCACGACGGCGACCGTACCGGTAGGCATTACTGGGCTCGTCATCCGGACAGGCGGGGAATTCCAGGCCTGTCCGGGTTCAGCGGTAGTTGTCTATATCCGGGCAGGAGCAGATCAGGTTCTTGTCGCCGTGCGCACCGTCGATCCGACCGACCGGCGGCCAGTACTTGTCGACCGTGGCACCCATCGGATAGGCGGCGGTGGCCCGGTCGTAGGGGTGGGTCCACTCGGCGGCCAGGGCCCGGGCGGTGTGCGGGGCATTGACGAGGGGGTTGTCGTCGACAGGCCAGTGGCCATCGGCGACCAGGGCGGCCTCGTCGGCGATTGATTCCATCGCCTCGCAGAACCGGTCCAGCTCGGCGAGGTTCTCGGACTCGGTCGGTTCCACCATGATGGTGCCGGGTACCGGAAACGAGACGGTGGGAGCGTGGAAGCCGTAGTCGATGAGGCGCTTGCAGATGTCCTCGGCGGTGATGTACGAGGCCTTCAGGACCCGGGTGTCCAGGATGCACTCGTGCGCTACGCGGCCGCTGGCGCCGGCGTAGAGGATCGGGAAGCGCCTGCCCAGTCGGGTCGCCAGGTAGTTGGCCGAGACGATGGCCGCCTCGGTGGCACGCCGCAGCCCCTCCGCACCCATGAGGGTGATGTAGGCCCACGAGATCGGGAGAATCCCGGCGGAGCCGAACGGAGCGGCGGAGATGGCCCCCACGCCGGTTGTGGGCCCGGCCGTCGGGTCCATGGAGTGGTTGGGCAGGTACGGGGCGAGGTGCTCCCGAACGGCCACCGGTCCCACGCCGGGGCCTCCGCCCCCGTGGGGGATGCAGAACGTCTTGTGCAGGTTCAGGTGCGACACGTCGGCGCCGAACTTCCCGGGCCGGGCCAGACCCACCATTGCGTTCAGGTTGGCTCCGTCCAGGTAGACCTGCCCGCCGAACTGGTGGATGAGGCTGCAGATCTCGGTGATCTGCGGCTCGAACACCCCGTGGGTGGACGGGTACGTGATCATGAGGGCCGCCAGGGTGTCCTGGAGGTCGCTGATTCGCTGCTTCAGGTGGTCGAAGTCCACGTTGCCGGCGTTGTCGCACTCGATCACGACGACGTCCATGCCGGCCATCACGGCGCTGGCGGCGTTGGTGCCGTGGGCCGAGGCGGGGATCAGGCAGGAGGTCCGCTGCCCGTCACCGTTGGCGTCGTGCCAGGCACGAATCGCCAGGAGGCCGGCCAGCTCTCCCTGGGATCCGGCGTTGGGCTGGAAGGAGACACGGTCGTATCCGGTGACCTCGACGAGCATCCGCTCCAGGTCGGTGATCAGGTCGTGGTATCCGGTGACCTGGTCGATGGGTGCCAGGGGGTGGATGCGGGCGAACTCGGGCCATGAGATGGCCGCCATCTCCGTCGTGGCGTTGAGCTTCATGGTGCATGAACCCAACGGGATCATCGTCCGGTCCATGGCCAGGTCCCGGTCCGCCAGGCGACGCAGCCAGCGCAGCATCGAGGTCTCGCTGTGGTGGGTCGTGAAGAACTCGGCGGTACAGAACTCCGACCTGGAGCGAAGGGTGGCCGGGATGCCATCGGGGGCGACGCCGTCGAGCAGCTCGACGTCCGCGTCCGTGACGCCGAAGGCACGCCAGAGGGCTTCGACCACAGCCGGTGTCGTGGTCTCGTCCAGGCTGATCCCGATCCTGTCCTCGTCCACCCGTCGGATGTTGCACCCCTCCGCCAGGGCATCGGCGAGGGCCTCGTCGGCCCGTCCCGGTACGACCACGGTGATCGTGTCGAAGAAGGCTTCGTGGTCCACGGTGTGGCCCCCCGAGCGGAGGCCGGCGGCGAGGATGGAGGTGAGGCGCTGGACGCGTTCGGCGATCCTGCGCAGGCCGGCGGGGCCGTGGTAGGCGGCGTAGAGGGCCGAGATGACCGCTAGCAGCACCTGGGCCGTGCAGATGTTCGAGGTGGCCTTCTCCCGGCGTATGTGCTGTTCCCGGGTCTGGAGTGCCAGCCGGTGGGCCGGGTTGCCGACGTTGTCCACCGAGGTGCCCACGAGGCGGCCCGGCAGGGTCCTGCGGTGCCTGTCGGCAACGGCCATGAAGCCGGCGTGTGGTCCGCCGAAGCCCATCGGGACCCCGAAGCGCTGGGCCGAGCCGATCACGACGTCCACGTCGTGATCCCCGGGAGGCGTCATCAGGCAGCAGGCCAGGAGGTCCGTGGCGACCGCAATGCCGACGCCAGCCGTCCGCAGGCGTGTGACGGCGGGACCGAGGTCCCTGATCCGACCCGATGAACCCGGATACTGGAGGAGGGCTCCGAAGGTTCCGTCGGGAATGTCATCGCTCCAGGGGTCGGCGACATGGACCGTGAGGCCCAGGGGTCGGGCCCGGGTTCGCACCACCTCGAGGACCTGGGGGTGGCAGTCGAGGTCGACCAGGAAGGTGTCGCCCGACCCTCGGGAGGCACGGTGCAGGAGGGCCATGGCCTCGGCGGCAGCGGTGGCCTCGTCCAGGAGCGATGCGTTGGCGATGTCCATGCCGGTCAGGTCGGCGACCATGGTCTGGAATCCCAGCAGGACTTCCAGGCGGCCCTGGGAGATCTCAGGCTGGTAGGGGGTGTAGGCCGTGTACCAGGCCGGGTTCTCCAGGACGTTGCGTCCGATGACCGGCGGTAGGTGGGTGTCGTACCAGCCGGTGCCGATGCAGGAGGTGACCACGGTGTTGCGGTCGGCCAGTGCCCGGAGGCGGTCCAGCACCTCTGACTCCGGGACGGCGCCCTCGAGGTCCAGCTCGCCTTCCATGCGGATGGAGGCCGGCACGGTCTCGGCGATCAGCGCCTCCACGGACTCGACGCCGATGGCGTCCAGCATCCGGGAGACCTGGTCCTCATCCGGGCCGATGTGGCGGGGGATGAAGCCGTCCCGGTCGAGCAGTTCCCGTAGTGCCGGGCTGCTGGCTGATCCGGTGTTCGGAAGCATCTGGAGGATCCTCTCGGTGTCGGTACACGGAGACACGGTTGGCCACCGTGCCCCCCTCTGTCCGAAACCTGAGAGATGGACCGGACCGAAGTCCGGCTTGCCCCGTCGGTGGACCGGTATTCCGGTCACTCTCCAGAGTCGCCTAAGCCTGTAGTCCTTTTGCCTGAGAGTTTCCGGGGGCGGTTGCTCCTTCGGCGGCCCGGACGGATCCGGGCTCTCTTCCACAGGTTGTATGCGGCTGCCGCAACCATACTCCCGGGTCGGTGGTCGGTTCCATGACCCCCGTCACACGCTGGTCAGGATCCATGGGCCGCTCGGGCCACGGGCCGGGATCCCTTCCCCGCTGGGGACGGGCGCACGGTGCGACCATAGGATCGCCGACCACAGGACGGGACGCAGTGTCCCGCACCGCCCGATGGCCAGCGGAGCGTCGATGACCGGAACCACCAGACAACGGGTGCCAGCCGTGGAGGGCTTCTTCACCCTCGATGACGAGCCCCACCTGATCGGCGGCCGCCTGGCCGGCTCGGGGGGCTACTGCTTCCCGCTGCACCTGGGCGGCTCGGATCCGCGTAATCCCGCCGCGGGAGTCGAGGAGGTGGAGCTCAGCCGGACCGGCCGGATCTGGTCCTTCACCAACAGCGCCTATCCGCCGCCCCCGCCATTCATCATCACCGAGCCGTACGTGCCGGTGGTCGTGGCCGCCGTGGAGCTGGAGCTGGAGCAGATGGTCGTGCTGGGCCAGGTGGCTCCGGGATGGGCCGTCGACGACCTGGAGGTGGGCATGGAGGTGGAGCTGGTCACCGGCGTGCTCTACGAGGACGATGAACGCGAGTACCTGACCTGGCAGTGGCGACCCCTCGGCGAACGGCCGGTCCCCGACGGAGGTGACTCGGATGGATGAGGTGGCGATCCTGGGTGTGGGGATGCATCCCTGGGGCAAGTGGGGCCGCAACTTCACCGAGTACGGGGTCCACGCTGCCCGTGAGGCCCTGGCCGATGCCGCCGTGGACTGGCGGGACGTGGGCTTCGTGTCCGGTGCCATCACCGTCCGGTGCGGCTATCCCGGCTACGTCTCCGGATCCACCTTCGCCAGGGCCCTGGGCTTCACTGGAGCACAGGTGGCCAGCTCCTACGCGGCCTGCGCTTCGGGTGTGACGGCCCTGTCCGTGGCCAGGGGACAGATCCTCTCCGGTGCGTGCGACGTTGCGCTGGTGGTCGGTGCCGACACCACCCCGAAGGGCTTCCTGGCGCCCGCCGAGGGCGACCGTCCCGACGACACGGACTGGCTCAGGTTCCACATGGTGGGCGCCACCAACCCCGTCTACTTCGCGCTCCATGCCCGTCGGCGCATGGCCCTCCACGGGGCTACTCCCGAGGACTTCGCCATGGTGAAGGCCAAGAACAGCCGGCACGGTGTCCACAATCCCAACGCCCGCTACCCCAAGGAGTACGGGATCCAGGACGTGGCCAACTCCCCGGTGGTGTCCGACCCCCTGCGCCTGTTGGAGATCTGCGCCACCAGTGACGGTGGAGCGGCGCTGGTGGTCAGCTCGATGGACTACGCCAGGTCGATGGGGGTCATGGATCCCGTGCGGGTGGCCGGGCTTTCGACGGTGACCCCCACCTATCCGGACACGGTCATAGACCTGCCGTACCTGGCAACCGACTCCGCTGCCGGAGCCGACGCCCCGGAGCTGGGCTTCAAGGAATCAATCGGCGCCAGGGCCTACGAAGAGGCCGGCCTGGGCCCTGCCGACGTGGATGTGGCCGAGGTGTACGACCTCTCCTCGGCCCTGGAGTTGGACTGGTACGAGCACCTCGGGCTCTGCGAGGTTGGTGGGGCGGAGTCCCTGCTGCGATCCGGCGCCACCAGCATCGGTGGGCGGATTCCGGTGAACCCGAGCGGCGGGCTGGGTGCGTTCGGCGAGGCGGTTCCGGCCCAGGCCATTGCCCAGGTGTGTGAGTTGACATGGCAGTTGCGGGGCCAGGCAGGCGGGCGCCAGGTCGAGGGGGCGAGGGTCGGCGTGACGGCCAACCAGGGCCTCTTCGGTCACGGCTCGTCGGTCCTGGTCCGGCGCTGCGGGGACGGAGGTAGTCATGGCACTGCATGAGACGATTCAGGGAGGCGTAGCCACCATCGTCATGGACAACCCGCCGGTGAACGCCCTGGGGATCGGCGACACCTACGGGCTGGCCGAGATGCTGGACGGCTACAGGCGAGCCGATGACGTCAGGGCCGTGGTCCTGACAGCCGAGGGTCGGGGCTTCTGCGCCGGTGTGGACATCAAGGAGATCCAGGCCATGGACGGCCATGAGGGACTCCTGGAGGCCAACCGGTCCTGCTTCGAGGCCTTCCGGGCCGTGTACGAGTGCGCGGTGCCGGTGGTCGTGGCGGTGAATGGCTTCTGCCTGGGTACCGGCATCGGCCTGGCCGGTAACGCCGATGTGGTCCTGGCCGTGGAGGGCGCAGGCTTCGGCCTTCCGGAGGTCGACAACGGGGCCCTGGGAGCGGCCACGCACCTGATGCGCCTCGTTCCAGCCCATCGCGCCCGTTGGATGCTCTACAGCTGCGAGCCGGCCACCGCCGAAGAACTCCACGCCTACGGATCGGTGCTCCGGGTGGTGCCCGAGGGCGAGCTCCGCCAGGTGGCCCTCGAGGTCGCCGGTGTGATCGCGGCCAAGGATCCCGCCGTGGTGCGTGCGGCCAAGGCGTCCCTGAACGGGATCGACCCCGTCGACGTGCGCCGCAGCTACCGCTTCGAGCAGGGGTTCACCTTCGAGCTGAACCTCATGGGATCCGGCGATGCGGCACGCGAGGCGTTCCTGCGTGGTGACCGGGACCCCAATGCCGCGGCCGACTGAGTTGGCGTGAGCGTGTCCGACACGACGCTGGTGATCATGGCGGGCGGCCTCGGAACCCGGTTCGGAGGGGTGAAGCAGCTGGCCGAGGTGGGGCCTGCCGGCGAGGCGATCCTGGACTTCACGATCCGGGACGCCCTGTCGGCCGGGGTGGAGCGCATCGTGGTGATCGCCCGTTCCGACATAGACGACGACCTACGGCGCCACCTCCTGAGGCACCACGGCAGCGGCCTGGACCTGGAGGTGGTCCACCAGGATGCCTTCGGACCGGCACGCCCCAGGCCGTGGGGCACGGGACATGCCGTGGCCGCAGCCGCAACGCTCCTGGAGGGCCCCGCCCTGGTGCTGAACGCCGACGACTACTACGGACCTACGGGCGTGGAGAGCGTCGCAGTTGCGGTGGCAGCCGACGAGACCCGGGCGGTCATGCTCGGCTTCCCCCTGGGTGGCACCCTGCCGTCCTCCGGCCTGGTGTCCCGCGGTGTGTGCCGCCTGGGTGCTGACGGCCGGCTCGACGGGTTGCTCGAGACGCATGGCATCGGGTGGAGTGGCGACACCGTGACCGCTTCTGATCCTCCGGGCGAACTGGACCCGGCGGTACCGGTCTCCATGAACATCTGGGGCCTGCCTCACCATGCCGTTGATCGCCTGGTTGAGCAGTGGGAGGAGTTCCACGGCTTCCATACCCAGGACCAGACGGTGGAGTTCCTGCTGCCAGAGGCACTGGACAACCAACGGAGGGAGGGCTCCCTCGAGATCCGGGTCCTCTTCGCCGCCGAGGAGTGGATCGGCATGACCAACCGCGAGGACCTCGAGGCGGTGCGTGCCGCCTTCGCCACCAGATGACCGGACCCGTTCCCCCGCAACCCGGAGGCCATGCATGTTCCTGCTCCGCTTCGACCTGAGGATCCCGCCGTTCGTGGACTCCCTGACGCCGACCGTCCAGTACGGCGAGATGCTGGAGATGGTCCGTTGGGCTGACGGGGAGGGCTTCGCCGGGGTCGTCCTGTCCGAGCACCACGGCAGTGAGGACGGCTTCATGAATGCACCGCTGGCCGTCGCCGGTGCGGTCCTGGGTGCCACCCGGAACCTCTTCTGCTCGGTCTCTGCGCTCCTCCTGCCGCTGCACGACCCCCTCCGGGTGGCCGAGGACGTAGCTGCCCTCGACCTTCTGGCGCCAGGTCGACTGAACGTGGTCATCGGCATCGGCTACAGGGAGTCGGAGTTCGAGATGTTCGGAAGGGACAGGAGCCGGCGGGGGGCTGAGGCCGAGGCCGGTATCCGCACGATCCTCCGGGCCTGGGAGGGCGAGCCCTTCGAGGTGGACGGCCGCACGGTCTGGGTAACGCCGAAGCCTGCCTCGGACCCCCATTCCCTGCTGGCCGTGGGGGGATCGGTGGAGGCCTCGGCCAGGCGTGCCGCCCGCCTCCACCTGCCCTTCATTCCCGCCATTGGCGACCAGGCACTCCTGGACGCCTACCTCCTGGAGTCGGCGGCCTGCGGACACGAGGCGCCGTTCTGCGCGATGCCGAGTGGCCCGGGGCTGGTCATCGTGACCCGGGATCCGGATCGGCTCTGGGAGCAGATCGGCCCCAACCTCGTCTACGACGCCAGCGTCTACGCCTCCTGGCAGTACCCGGACCAGCGGACCAGTTGGATGGTCGAGGCGGACGACATCGACCAGCTCCGGGCCGGAGGCCAGCACCTCATCGTCACGCCCGAGGAATGCGTGGAGCTCGTGCGTGCCGACGGGGTGGTCGTACTGCACCCCCTGTGTGGCGGCATCGACCCGGCGATCGGCTGGGAGTCACTGCACCTCGTTGCCAACGAGGTGATGCCGGCACTGGCCGGTTGACCTGAGGAGGAGACATGCCCGATCTGTTGATGGAGAAGGACGGACCGGTGGTCGTCCTGACCCTGAACCGGCCGGCCAGGCGGAACGCCATGACGCTGGCGATGTTCGCCCGCCTGGCTGACGCATGGGACGAGATCGACGCCGACACCGACGTCAGGGCCTGCATCCTGACCGGGGCGGGGGAGCACTTCTCGGCCGGCATGGACCTCAGGGCGATGGCTGGCGACGTGGACGACGGTGACGACTACGACGTGAAGGGTCGGATGGAACGCGAGGGGTCGGACTGGATCTACGACGGATTGCTCAAGACCCGGCACCCCCGGGTTCCCGTGATCGCCGCAGTGGAGGGCAATGCCATTGCCGGTGGTACGGAGATCCTGCAGGGGACCGAGATCAGGGTGGCGGCCGAGGGCGCCACCTTCGGGGTGTCCGAGGCCCGCTGGTCCCTCTACCCGGGAGGCGGTTCGGCCGTACGCCTGGCACGGCAGGTGCCGTTCACCGTGGCCGCCGACATCCTCCTCACCGGAAGGCACCTGAGTGCCGACGAGGCTCTCCGGCTGGGGCTCGTGGGGCACGTGGTTCCCGACGGAACCGCGCTGGAGCGCGCCCTGGAGATGGCCGCGACGGTGGCCGCCAACGGCCCGCTGGCGGTCGAGGCGATCCTGCGGACCCTCAGGGGGACCTCGGGAATGACCGAAGCGGAGGCATTCCGGTTCGAGGCCCCGCTGATCCGGTCGGTGTTCTCGTCGGAGGATGCGAAGGAGGGCCCGCTGGCCTTCTCAGAGAAGCGTGCCCCCGACTTCCGACGCCGATGACCGCCCGTCGGTCCTCAATCCTCCAGGCGTTCTGAACCCCGTTCCAGACCTGGAAGGGCCGTCTGGAACTCGAAGCCGGCGGTTGCGGCGTCGCGCAGCACCATCTGCTCGCATTCCGTCCAGTCCCGTGCCCTGAGTCCGGTCACCGCCTGGTTGTAGGGGGCGTCGAAGAGCACCACCCGGTTACCGCTCTCGCGCAGCGCCGTGACGTTGTGCGGAGCGTCGTCGATGTAGAGGTCGGCTCCCACCTCGGGCTTGTCGCCCATGAAGCAGATGTCGCGGTACGGGATGCGCACCCGGTCCAACCACTCGACGGTGTCGGCAATGGCGGTGGCGTGGCCCCAGTTGACATAGAGACGGTGGGTGATGACACGGATCCAGACGCCGGCGTCGGAGAGCCTCCAGAGGGCCTCGGCCGCTCCGGCGATCACCGGCATCCAGCGCAGCATCCGGTGTTCGGAGACAGCCAGGTGGTGGAGGCGTTCAAACTCGTCGGATGAGAGGCCCCACTCGGAGAAGTCCCATGACCGCTCCAGCGGCAGGGAGGACTCCTCGACCCCCAGTTCGGTGGCGACCACCGAACGGAAGGCGGCTGTGTAGTCGCCACAGACGCCATCCAGGTCGACGCCGAGTACGTAGGGACGGTCCATGGGCTGAGACGGTACTTCCATGGCCGTCCGGTGGTCGCCGTCAGCCGGCGGTGAGGCCCCCGTCCACCGGGATGATCGCCCCGTGGATGCGGCTGGCCTCGTCCGAGGCCACGAAGGCGATGACGTTGGCCAGCTCCTCCGCATCGGCCATGCCCCTGAAGCCGATGTAGGGCTGCATGAGGGAGAAGTCGAGGTCGTCCGGCAGGGAGTAGTTGCGCGTCAAGGAGGTGTCCACACCGCCGGGTGCGATGGCGTTGATGCGTATCGGCTCCTTGATGAACTCCATTGCCAGGGCGCGTGTCATGTTCACGACGGCACCCTTGGTCGTGGAGTAGGCGACCGTGTAGGCCTGACCCATGAGGCCGGCGTTGGAGGCGATGTTCACGATGTTGCCGTTGGTGGCGATGAGGTGGGGGATGGCCGCCTGGCAGCACCAGAAGACGCCGGAGAGGTTTATCCCCAGCATCCGGCCCCAGGACTCCTCGGTGGTGTCAGCCACGTGTTCGCTCCAGCAGACGCCGGCGATGTTGGCCAGGACGTCGAGGCGACCGTGGGCCTCCACAGCTTCCTCCACCGCTGCCACGCAGGACTCACGGATCGAGACGTCGCCCACGGTGGTGGTCATCCTCCCGCCGGCGTCGGCCACCTCCCGGACGACTGCGGCGAGGCCGTCACCGTCACGGTCGAAGCCGGCAATGGTGGCCCCGTCGGATGCAAGACGCAGCGCCGTGGCCCTTCCGATGCCCGAGGCGGCCCCTGTCAGCAGTGCCACCCTTCCGTCGAATCGGCCCATGTCACCGTCACCTCGTCCTTCTCCGCTCCCGGCGGTGCCGGGGACCGTAGTGGCATCGACAGCGCCGCTCAGAGGCGGGACGTCTCGAGTCTGCGGCCATTGGGCCCGTCGACGATCCGCGGGTCGAACTCCCGACCCAGCGGACAGCGGAAGGCCACGCTGATCCTGGCTGCGCCGAGGCCCGTCTTGGGAACACAGTGCTCGAAACGGTGCTGGGTCGGCCCACCCATCACGAACAGGTCGCCGGAAGCGAGGTTCCACGGGAGGGAGGGGCCGCCGCCGCGGGGACGGATACGGATCGTCCTGGGACCTCCGAGCGATACGAGCGCCACGGTCTCATGCACGGCACCGGGGCGAAAGCGGTCCCCGTGCCAGGCGACGCTGTCGGATCCGTCGCGGTAGAGGTTGGCCCAGCTGGCTGTGAACCCCAGGTCGTAGTGCCGGCCGAGGCTGGCCGCCATCAGGCACAGCTCCGGCGAGGGTCGCCTGATCCCGGTGCTGAGCCTCGGCTCCACCACCTCGCGATCCAGGATCCAGCGCCTGTGGCTACGCCAGTCGAGTGTCCGTCGAAGCTCCAGGTACAGGTCATCTGCGCCGATCACCCAACCATCCACGTGGTCGATCCAGCACACCTCGTCCAGCATCGTCCGTCGGACCCGTTCGGAGACGTCGGCCAGGCCGAAGGGGAGCGTGCCGAACAGGGTGCCCTGGAGCATCCCCCGATCATAGCCGTGGTCGAACAGACGTTCGGGCGGATAGTCGGGCCGAAGCTGGTCCGAAAACCACGGAAGCCCCGCCGCCGAGAGGCGACGGGGCTTCCTGTGAGGCTTTGTTCAGCCGCGCGACAGACCCTTGCCGAGGGCTGAGAGTGCGGCGTCCTTCACCGGGATGAAGGCGCAGATCGCCAGGGCCGTGCCGACATCGGTGCCGAAGGTCCCCATGCCGAGGATCTCGGTCGAGCCTGCGTAGCCGAAGCCACCCACGCCGCTGACCGTGACGAACAGGTACGCCCAGATCAGGTTCAGGTTGGACCCGACGACCGGAAGGCCGCTCAGCATCGAGCCGACACCGACGGTGTCGAGGATGCTGTTGAGCACTGCCAGAACGCCCTGGAAGACCATCGCAAGGATGATCAGGGTGAGAACGGTTGCCATCATTTTCGTATACCCCTTTGGTTGAGAGACGAACCCTGCCTCCGGGAAGTCGGAGCGGGCCGTTGAGAACAACGCTAAATGAAGCGCGGTGCCGTTTCGCGGCAATCCGTAACATATTCGCAACCTTCGCCCAGCGAAAGGGTTATCGGACTATTCTTCCCGACCGATGACCGGCTCGGCCAGAAGCCCCCGTCGTGACGCTGCCCGTCTCCTCCTCCTGGCGGTCGCCGTGCTGGTGCTGGCCAACCTGCTCGCACCCGATGCCGCAGCCAGGTGGGCAGGGACCCAGCCGGAGGGCTGGCGTCGGAATGTCGCAGGTGCCCTCACCGACCCACTGGCCCGTGTGTCAGGAAAGCTCTCCCTCGGCCAGCCGCTGGAGCAGGTGACCGAATTCCTGGATGCCGGTCCAGCTCCGGTGACCTTCGCCCCGGCGGTCCGGAGCCCGGCGACCATCGCCCCGACCCGGGTACCGCCACCTACGGGGGAGGCCGGAGCGACAGGGGTCTCCACGACGGTGGACGCCGCCGACCCGAGCGTCGTGCCGGACGACCCCGAAGCTCCGGTGGCAACTACTACCTCTGTGTCGGTGGTGGTGCCCACCACCGCAACCACTACCTCTGTGTCGGTGGTGGAGCCCACCACCTCAGTGTCCGAGGTGTTGCCTGCGGTGCGGATGGGATCGGCGGACGACCCCCTTCGGGTCCTGGCAGTTGGTGACTCGCTCATGCTGGACCTCCAGCGGGGGATGGACCGGACCTTCGGCCGGCGCCCGGACGTGATGGTCGAAGGGCGTGGAAAACTCGGCTTCGGATTCACCGTTCCCTACTGGGACTGGGATAATGACGTCCTCGCCGACTACGCAGGGCTGATCGCCGAGATCCGTCCGGACGTGGTAGTCGTGATGATCGGAGCCAACGAGTTCGAGGGCCACGTCCTGGAGGGCGAGAGCCTGGTGCCCGGGTCGCTGCGATGGGTCGAGGTGCTGGCCGAACGGGCCGACGAGGCCATGGCGCGCTGGAGGGCCGACGGTGCCCACGTCTACTGGTGGACGACACCTCGGATGCGGGACCAGCGTTTCCTGACCGACGGACTGAACGAGATCTGGACGTCGGTACTTGCGGCCTGGGGGTCAGGTTCCTGGAACCTGGATTCCATGGAGGTCCTGGGCGATGGGAGCGGCGCATACCGAGACCGGATGCCAGACGATGATGGTGGAACAGTCCGGCTCCGGAAGGAGCACGGGGTGCATTTCGAGGAGGTCGGAGCTGACCTGTTGGCCCGGCAACTCGAACAGCGGCTCGTGTCGGACGGCTGGTTGGGGCCCGTGGGCTGACCCGGGGTTCAGCCCGACGACCGCCGGTCGTCGTCCTCCGGCCCCGTCAGCAGGGCCACCTCCTCTGCGAGCGCCCGGATCCGCTTCTCCATGCGGGAGAGCTCGTAGGAGAAGTGCATCGCAAGGAGCAGGAGGAAGCCGATGGCCAGGAGCATGAACAGGGTGGGCTGGTACCAGATGCCGAGTCGGTCGGCCGCCCTGTCCAGAAGGGTGGGAACCGAGGCGGTGACGGCCAGGACCAGCCCGACCGTCAGCCACAGGACGGTGTACTTGGCCTTCAGGACCTGACGTCGGACCAGGCGGACGATGACCGCAACTGCGACGACGGTGAGGCCGGCCAGCAGGGCATGGGTCTGGCCCGTCACGATGCAACCCTCCGACCGCGGCTGGTCCCGCCGGCGATCAGGACTATCAGGAGCCGGACGAAGTGGTAGGCGAGGCGGAGGTTGCGGTTCGACGCCCTGCCGCCCACCCGATCGTGCATCACCACAGGTACCTCACTCACGGTGAAGCCTCGCCGGACCGCCAGCACGAGGGCCTCCACGGACTCCATGTACTCGACCGGGTATTCGGCGGCGAAGAGCTCCAGGACTGGCCGCCGGAAGGCTCGGAAGCCAGACGAGGTGTCCGTGAAGGCCTGGCCGCAGATCAGCCTGACGAGGCGACGCAGGAGGGCCATCGCAATGCCCCTGCTGCGCCCAACCCGGTACTCCCGGGCTCCCATGAACCGGCTCCCGATGACCATGTCGGCATCATCCAGCCCGGCCAGGAGTGCCTCGACCTGCGAGGCGTCGTGCTGCCCGTCGGCGTCGAACTGGTAGGCGCGGTCATAGCCCTGCTCCACGGCATAGCGGAAGCCCAGCCTGAGCGCTCCGCCTATGCCGAGGTTGAAGGGAAGGCGGAGGCATGTTGCTCCGGCCGCCCGGGCCACTGTGGCCGTCCCGTCCGTCGAGCCGTCGTCCACCACCACGATGTCGTGGTCGGGATTCCGGCGGGCCAGGTCGGCCAGCACCCCGGGGAGTGCAGCTGCCTCGTTGAAGGCGGGGATGATCACCGCGGTGCGCACACCGCCACGGTACCTCCCGCTCCGGTCGCCTGATCCGGCTGGCGACCGACCTCGGTCAGTAGGCGTCGAAGTCCAGGAACTCGAAGGACGTGAGGGAGATGCCGTCGTCGCCGATCCGGGACCCGCCAGCGGGGGAGAGGCGGTGGAGGACGATTCCCAGCGGACTGGGCTGGAGCCGCCTCGGCACACGGATGCCCGAGAAGCGGATGCCCGGATTGGCCCCCCAGTGGATCACGAACGGGGTCCGGTGGTGCCTGGCCAGGGCCGCCGCCAGGGGACCTGACGGCAGGAGTCCCTCCAGCTGACGGCGAAGTATCGCCTTCAGGAGGACGGCCACCCGGACCGGTCCCGCCATTGTCGTGCAGCTCACCAGCACCACGTCGCTGCCGACGTGGAGCGTGTAGCGGGCTCCGGGTCGCGCCAGGCGCCAACGCAGGAGGTCCGCGCTCCAGATAGTGGCGTGGCCGCTGGACGGAGTGCCCGTGGGCTCCGGAAGGAGCTCGTCCAGGAGGCCACTGGCCAGGAGGCTGCCGTCAACCTCCACGGAGGTGAGCCGTTCGCCTCCGGCTCGGGCCGGGAGCAGCCGGACGGGTAGTGATTCCAGGGCCGACCATCCCATCGTCTCCACCATCCGTGGCACGGACTGGGCATTTGCCACCCCGAGGATGCCGTCCAGCCCACCGAGGGCTCCCTCCAGGTAGCTGGCCTCCACCGTCCGGCGGTAGGTGCCGCCTCCCCTGGCGTCGGGGTGGACGCAGAGGTCCACGCCGAGGCCGAGGCGGATCGTCCGCCCGTCGGCTGCCCGGAACCTGAGGGGGATC
>DUAC01000050.1:0-17241 GCA_012961035.1 Acidimicrobiia bacterium | reverse complement strand
CCCCACGGCCGCCGGCCCTTCTGGGTTGCCGCGGTAGTACCACTCGAGGTGGGCCACGCCGATGGGTGGTTCGAAGCCGAACACCTCGTTCAGCAGCGTGACGGTCGGCCTGAGGTCCTCCACGACCCCCTCAGCCTCCGCGACGTCGGTCCACGACCATCAGTCCGACGGCCACGACCAGGAGGGTGGAGCCGAGCACCAGGCGGAACCTGGCCCGGCTCCCGCAGTCCACGATGGTGGGCGACATCGGGTCGCCGATCGCAGGTCTGGGAGAGGTGTAGGCGTCTGCGCTGGGAGCATCGCCGACGAAGGCGCCGACCAGCGGGGTGCGACAGCCCACCTCCGGGGTGGAGTGGAAGGAGACCGGCGTTCCATCGGGGAGCGACCGGGAGATCGGCGCTCCGCCGGGGAGCGGCCGGGAGAACGGGGCTGCTGTTATCCATAATCCCAGCACCACGATGGTCAGGGTGGTCCACCGGCGTCGTGGCGACCTCTGTCGGGTGGGAGACCGGTCCATGGGTGACCGAGCCTACAGCTGGCCTCCGGAGCGGCCCGTGCTGCACCTGTACCCTCGATTCCCATGCCCCCGGTTCCCGACTCCGACGCCCTGCTGAACGGGTCCACGGGGAACGCCCACGCCCTGGTCGGGTGGCTCGTCATGGCGGTTCTCCTGCTGGCGGCTGCGTTCTCCATCGCCGTGGCGGCGACAGGCGGTGGGGACAGATTCCTTGTGGTGACCATCGGGGATTCGGTGGCGTTTGACGCCGACCCGGGCATACGCGCCGCTCTGGAGGCCACCGGCGACGTCAGGGTCGAGTCCCGGTCGTACGGTGGCATCGGCGTGTTGCGGCCGGGTTTCGACGGATACCTGGCCGAAGCGCTCCTGGCCGGACCTGACGTCGTGGTGGTGATGCTGGGTGGTTGGGACCAGGTGGGAATCCTCGCCGATCCTGAGGCATACGGCCGACGCCTGGACGAGGTGGTCGACCGGATGGTCGACGGCGGAGCCATCGTGATCTGGCTGGGAATGCCGCCGACACCGCCCTCGGAACACCTCGAGGCGGCCCGTCGTGCCGCCAACGCGCAGTTCGAGGCCCTGGCCGGTCGCCATGGACAGGTCGTCTACCTGGACAGCGGGGAGGCACTCGGGGACCCGGCTGGGGGTGGGTGGGGCTTTACCCGCTTCCGGGTCGGCCTGGATGGCGTGCCGGTCCAGGTCCGGAAGGTACGCGGGGGAGGCGACGACGGCCATCTCTGTCCCGGGGGAGCCGCCCTCCTGGGAGACCTCGTGCTGGCGGCCCTTCGGACCACTCACGACGTAGGCGAGCCATCGGGGCGTTGGTGGGAGGGTGACTGGACCGGCGATGCCCGTTACGACGATCCGCCGGGGGGCTGCGAGGCCTCCACCGGTTGACCCGTTCCGGGCACGCCCGGATGGCGCCGCTCCAGGATGGCGTCGGCCGCCACGGCGGCGAGGATGACGAGGGAGGTCTCGGCCGCCGTCCTGTACCGGGTATTGCCGAACGTGGTGGCCGCCGTGAACGTGGCGATCGGAATCCAGGCGGCCAGGACCAGGAGCGGGCCACGGCGTCGACGGACGACCTCCATTCCGGCTACCGCCAGCGGCACCAGGAGGGCGAACTGGGCCAGGCCGAGTAATGAGACGGACATCGAGCGTCTATCCACGTGGACGTCCCGGCGGAGTTGTCCGATGGGCTCGTATACACCCCACATGCGACCCACCCGGGCTGGAACGACCACGCTCAGGAGGCGGGACCGGTTGGCGGAGATGTACTCGGAGGCACGCTGCCTGACGACCAGGTCCCGTTCGTACTCGCCCAGGATCTGTCCCTCCGGGCCGTAGGGGGGAGGGTTGCCGCAGGAGACCTGCCAGTAGCCGAGGTCGGACCCGTAGTAGGTCGCATCGCAGTTGGCCTGGACGAGTACGGTGCCGATCCCGTTGGAGAGGAACACCGGAGCGTCGTAGGTCGCGATGTTGCGTGCGAACCACGGCATGCAGATCGCCATGGCCGCCACCCCGCAGCAGGCGTAGCGCAGGACCTTCTCCCGCCAAGGGAGGGGTGACCGCACCAGGACGGCGGCGGCCACCACCGGTAGGAAGAGGCCCAGCTCGGCCCTGGTGAGCGCCGCCAGCCCGCCCACGAGGCCGAGGACCACGGCGGCTCCACGGCTGGGATCCTTCCAGAAGCGGACGCCCACCAGCATGGTCGCGGTGGCCATGGCGATGGCAGCGGTCTCGGCCATCATGAGGCCGTCGTTCACCCAGATGAAGGCATAGACGGCCGTGGCGATGGCGGCCAGCAGGCCCACCCGTTCAGATCGGACCTCCCGGCCGAGGATCCCCATCAGGATGATTGCGGGCGCTCCCAGCACCACGGACACCACCTGTTGTTGGAGGACGCTGGTGAAGCCCAGGAAGGCGAAGGCACCGAGCAGCGTGGTCCACACCGGTGGGTGTCCCGCTGAGGGTTCGAGATGGCCGATGGATGTCTCCACGACCAGGTCACCGGTTCCCATGGGGATGACGTCGATGGCTCCGAAGTAGTAGCGGAAGGGCTCCGGGAAGCCCAGGCCATCGGCGAATAGGTTGGCCGCCAGGTGGTAGGCGGCAGCGTCGCCACTCAGGGGGTTGTCGGCTGCGATGAGGACCAGGTGGGCGAGGCGAACCAGCAGGCCAAGACAGGTGATCGCCGCCAACCGCCCCTTGAATGTCTCTGGGAGCCGGATCCTGGTCCCTACGGTGTTCACCGCTGGCGGAGCCGACCGTTGGCCCAACGTGCCACCCAGCCCAGCTCCGGCGGTCGGTTCGGGTCCACCACCGGAAGGTCGTCTCCGGCAAGATCGTCCGCCACCTCGCCAAGCGGCGGAGCCACCGACTCCCGGAGGAGTCGACCCAACTGCCGTCCCATACGGGAGCGTCCCAACCAGGCGATGCGGCTGGCGAGGGTGCCGATGTGGTCGTGTTGGTGGAAGGCCTCCTCCGTGTCGAACTCCCACGGATGGCAGTAGGCCCACAGGGCTTCGTCCCGGGCGGCACGACGCAGCCCGATTCGTCTGACGGCGGCCGGTAGCAGCCGGAGGTAGGTGCCGCCCAGGTAGGGGAGGTCGATCAGGCCGAGGCGCACCATCGGACACGGGAACTCGATCGGGCCGCCGCTCCACCGGAAGGGCCGGCGTGGCAGCCCGGGCCACCCGTAGAGGGGGCTGGGGCCCGGAAGGACGCTGGAGGAGTACGTGAAGCCGGCCTCGGCAATGAGGGGGACCGCCCACGCCGATGCCGGTACCAGGGACATCATCGGAGCCCGGTAGCCGGTGACCTCCTGTCCGGACAGGTCCTGCAGGAGTGCCCGCCCACGACTGATGTCGGCTAGGAAGCCATCTGGGCCCTGTGTCGGGATAGGGACGTGGGCCCAGGAGTGGAGGCCGATCTCGTGGCCGTCCTTCGCGGCGCGACGCACCAGCCCGGGTCGTCGTTCGGCCAGCTCGCCGACCACGAAGATGGATGCCCGCACCCCGGCGTCGGCCAGCATGTCCAGCACCAGGTCTGTCATGGCCACCACCCGTTCCGGAAGGTCGTGGGCAGGACGGAGGTCCTCGACGTCGAGGGTGACGGTGACGGCGGGAGCCATCAGGGGAGCCTAAGTCCCGGGTCCAGGGACCCTCGTCGGTCACGGAGGCGGGCAACGGCGACCGCGGCGAGGAGCACGAGGACCACGTCGGTGGGGACCCGGTAGCGGGTGGCGCCCAGGGTTAGGGCAGCCACGAGGGTCCCGACCAGCGGCACGGCCAGGAGCGGCAGGAGCGGCTGGCCACGTCGTCGCAGCCAGGCTGCACCGACCACCGCCAGTGGAACCGAGGCGTAGAACTGGACCAGGCCCAGGACCGACAGCCTGAACTCCCGGCCCTCCACGAGGATGTCGGCACGCAGCTGCTGGATCGGGGCGTAGACCCCCCAGAGCCGTCCGACACGCTTGGGAACGACGTGGCTTACCAGGCGGCCCGGATGGTCGGCCACGTATTCCAGGCCCCGCTGCCGGTAAACAAGGTCCCGCTCCGATTCGTCTCCCGGCGTACCGTCGCTCCGGAGCGGTTGTGGGAGGCCGCACTGGAACTCCCACGAACCCTGTTTGTCCCCGTAGTAGGTGGCGTCACAGTTGGTCTGGGCGAGGAGGATTCCAAGCCCGTTGGAGAGCAGGACCGGCTCCTCGAAGGCACGCAGGTTCCGGACCGCCCATGGCGCCAGCACCGCACCGGCCACGAGGCCAACCGCTACGTAGCGCATCAGCCGGCGGCGGATGTCGACCCCGGGCGTCCACAGGACGGGCCACGCCACGAGGGGCAGGACCAGCAGCATCTCGGCTCGAACCAGGGCGGTCAGGCCGCCCACCAGGCCAAGCAGCAGGATCCACCGGTTGTCGGCCGACCTCTGCGCCCGGACGGCACACCCCACCAGCAGGGCCGTTCCGGTGACGACCAGGCTCTCGGACATGACCAGGCCGTCGCTCAGCCAGAGGCAGGCATGGACCGCGGCGAGGCCGGCGGCGATGAGGCCGGTCCTGGGCCCGTCGAGGGTCCGGCCGGCCCAGCCGACTGCGGCCACCCCCAGTGCACCGACGAGGGCTCCGAGCATCTGGTGGGCTGCCACGCTGGTGAAGCCCAGCATCGAGGAGAAGCCCAGAACCAGCACCCAGAGCGGGGGATGGCCGGCGGTGGGCTCCACGTGCCCGACGGACAGTGCCGTGTTGGCACTGTCCGTGATGCTCGAAGGGTCGGCGACGAACAGCAGCTCCTGGGCACCACCGTGCAGGTACCGGTAGGGCTCGGTGAAGCCCAGGCCGTCGGCCAGCAGGTTCGCCGCCTCGTGGTAGTAGACCCCGTCACCCGAGAGTGGGTCTCCCCGCTCCACCAGCAGGACGTAGGCCACCCTCAGGGCGAGTCCCAGGAGGAAGATCAGGGCGAGGCGGCGCCGGAAGTCGGTATCGCCCCGCGTCGTCGCCTCCTCGTCGGGCCGCGGAGCGCGGGGCGACACCGTCAGGCCCCGTCAGCCTCGGCCGTTCGGAGCTCCTCGTGGTAGTCCTCTTCCACGTTCACCTGCCAGACGTCGTGCCAGGGTCCGCTGCCGTCATCCAGGAGGTTCTCCACGGTGAGCATGGCGGTGTACATGGAGTGGTCCTGGTTGTTGTACCGGTGCATGCCGTTGCGACCCACCGGGTGGACGTTCCGGGCGTTGGCCTCCAGCCAGCCCCGGAGGACCTCGACGTTGGCCTGGTAGTCGGCGTCGTACATCGGGTAAGCCTTCGGCATCCGGACGACGTAGCCGACCTCGACCCGGTCGGGGTCCAGAAGGCCGAGGTGCTTCATCTCGGCCTTGCCGCGCTCGACAAGGGCCTCGTCCGTGGAGCTCCAGAGGTCGTCTCCCTCGTTGACGAAGTACTCCAGCCCCAGGCAGGTCCGGCCCTCCTTGACGAGATGCGGTGACCACTGTCCGAAGTTCTGTACCCGCCCCACCCGGACCTCGGGGGAGTGGATGTAGATCCAGTTGTCCTCGAATCCATCCTCGGCCGCTACCACCAGTGCCACGGTGAGGAAGTCGCGATACCCGATGCCCCTGGCCGCCTGTCGTACATCTTCCGGAATCGGAGGGTCCATCGCCAGCAGCAGGTGGGGGAGGGGCATCGACGAGATGACGTGGCTGGCGGGGAACACTGCCGGCCCGTCCGGTCCGTCGGCCTCCACCTCGTGGGCCAGGCCGTCGGCGTGGCGGATCCGTCGGACCGGATGCTCCAGCAGGACCTCGGACCCCTGCTCGGTGACCAGCTCGTGGCACCGCTCCCACATCATTCCCGGCCCGTACCGTGGGTACTCGAACTCCTCGATGAGGCTGGTGATGTCCTTCTGGTTGCGTCGTGGCATCAACGAGTTCAGGATCGCGCTGAAGAGGGAAAGGTTCTTGATCCGCTGGGCTGCCCAGTCGGCCTGGAGCTCGTCGGCCGGAATTCCCCAGACCTTCTCGGTGTAGGTCTTGAAGAAGGTCCTGTAGAGCCGCCACCCGAACCGGCTGGCGGTCCACCCCTCGAAGGAGGTGAGGTCCCGGGGCGGATGGATCCGGACCCAGACGTAGGAGAGCACACAGCGGATGGCCTCCAGGACCCCCAGGTTCCGGAGGGCGTTCATGGCCCGTAGTGGGTAGTCGTAGAACTTGCCGCGGTAGAAGATCCGGCTCATGCGGGGGCGCAGCAGGAAGTCCTCCGGTTCCAGGATCTCGTGCCAGAGGTCCGACACGGCGCGGACCTTGGTGAAGAACCGGTGGCCACCGATGTCGAACCGCCAACCGTCGCGTACCGCGGTCCGGCTTATCCCGCCCACGACCTCGTCGGCTTCCAGCACCGTGGACCGGACACCGGCCTTGCCCAACTGGTAGGCGGCGGTCAGGCCGGCCGGCCCGGCGCCGATGATGACCGGTCGGAGTCGGTCTGCTGCGGGGTCGGCGGGGTCGGCGGGGGGGTGCGGGGAGGTGCTCATCAGTGAGGGGCGTGGTCGGCCTCCGGCCTCACGGGGACCGGGTGCGGACCGAGCGTACCGGACTGTTCCGGAGCCCGAAGGTACGCTCATCCGCCGTGGAGGAGGCCCGCCATAAGCACCTGATCACCGCCGTGGTGGTGGTGTCGGTGGTCGGCGGCATCCTGCTGCGATTCCTCCCGGCATCTCCCATGTGGCTGGACGAGGCCATCTCCGCATCCCTGGCGGAGGAGGCCGGGCTGGGCTGGTCGCAACTGGTGGAGGCCCTCCGCCACGATGGACACCCGCCCCTCTACTACGTCCTGCTGGCCCTCTGGACGAGCCTGCTGGGCGAGGGCGACGTCGCTGTCAGGGCCTTCTCCGGGGTGCTGGGCGTCGTATCCCTGCCCCTCGTGTGGCTGGTGGCACGACGCCACCTCGACCGGACGGGAGCGTGGCTGGTCCTGGGGGTCATGGCATCCAGCCCGTTCGCCATCCGCTACTCCACCGAGGCACGGATGTACCTGCTGATCCTGGTGCTCCTCCTGCTCGGCCACCTCGCCGTCGTGCGGGCATGGGACTCACCTTCCCTTGGACGGCTGGCCGCGGTCTCTGCGGTGGTCGCCGCCCTCCTGCTCACGCACTACTGGTCGTTCTTCATCGTGGCCGTCGTCGGGATCGGGCTCCTCGGGGGTGGCCGTCGTGGGGGCGGGGAACGTGCCTTCAGGTTGGCCGGAGCCGTTGCCGCCGGATGCATGGCCTTCATTCCATGGCTGCCCGTGTTCCTCGACCAGCTTGCGCATACGGGGACGCCGTGGTCACCGGCACCACGACCCACGGTCGTGGCCGCCCTCACCCTCGAGGCGTACGGAGGTGGCCGTGGATCGGAAGCCCTCCTGGTGGCGGTGGTGCTCTCCGTGCTCGTGGTCCTGGGTGTGGGAACCCGGACATCCGGTTCAGGAGCGGTGCTGGGCTGTACGGACCTGGGCTGGCTGCGGGTGTCGGCAGGTATCGGGCTGGCGACCATGCTGCTGGGAGCGGCGGTGAGCCTGGCCACCGACACCGCCTTCCAGGGCAGGTACGGGATGTTCGCCCTGGTGCCCGTGGTCCTGGCCGCCGGCATGGGGCTACGGCGTCTCCCCGGTGGAGGGGCGGTGGTGGCGTTGGCCCTCCTCGTCCTCCTCTCCGGTGTCTCGGTCGTCCGTGAGTTGAGCCGGGACCGGACCCAGGTGGGGGTGGTGGTCGCGGCGATCCTGGACGACGCTGCCACAGGCGACCTCGCCGTCTTCTGCCCGGACCAGTTGGCGCCAGCGGGCCACCGACTACTGGCGGGTCGTCTCACGACCCTCTCGTACCCGATGCTGGACGATGGTCGACGGGTCGACTGGGCGAACTACGCCCAGCGCAACGCAGCCATCGACGTCGCCGCCGTGGCCGACGGGATCCTTCAGCAGGCCGATGCCGGTTCCGTGGTCTGGCTGGTCTGGATGGACGGGTACGAGACCTTCGACGCACAGTGCGGTGAACTCCGTCTGGAGTTGGCGGATCGGCTGGGTCGTCCGACCAAGGTGGTGCGCGCCGACGGCGATGCCTTCGACGATGCGGCCAACCTCTCCCGATTCCCGGGCAGGCCATGACCGCGGGCCGACCCGGCCCGGTCCGTAGCGACCTCCAGGTCGTCCTGCCGGCATGGATCACCGCGCGCCTGCTGGTGGCGGCGGCCTGGTTGGTCGTCCGACTGGCTGGGCCGGGGGGTGGCGGTGTGCCCCGGCCGGTGGAACGTGGCCTCATGGCGTGGGACGGCGACTGGTACCAGTCGCTCCTCGTGCACGGCTACGACGGTGTGTCGGTCGAAGGCGTCCGATTCTTCCCGGGCTTCGTGCTGGTTGGTCGCCTGGCCGACGCCATCCTGCCGGGTGGGCCCGGGGTGGCCCTCGTGTCCCTGGCCAACGTCTCGGCCCTGGTGGCCGCGGTGCTACTGCACCGGCTGGTGCTCCTGGAGACCGGGAACCGGGCCGTGGCCCGTCGGGCGGTGTGGGCCCTCTCGCTCTTCCCACCGGCCTTCGTCCTGGTCTGGGCATACGGGGAGGGCCTGTTCCTCGCCCTCGCCATCGGCGTGCTGCTGTGTGCCCGTCGCGAGCAGTGGTGGACGGTCGCCCTGTTGGCGCTGTCCGCCGGTCTGGTCCGTCCCACGGGGGCCCTCCTGGCGGTACCGGTCCTGGCGGCAGCATGGCGACCGGGGGTCGGATCGGTGCGGCTGCCTGGACGGATCGCCGCCGTTGTGGCTGGTCCCGTCGGCGTCGGGATCTTCGTCTGGTGGGCTTCGGTGCACTTCGACGAGGCGTTCATACCGATGAACGTGCAACGAAGCCTCAGGGGTGACCCGGTGAACCCGGTCCGCCGACTGGTGGACGGCGTCCGGGAATTGTTCGGAGGCGAGGCCCTGGGAGACGGCCTCCACATCGTGGCCGTGGCCGGCCTGCTGGTCCTCCTGGTGGTGCTCTTCAGGAACTGGCCGGCCCGCTACGGCGCCTTCGCTGCGGCCTGCCTGCTGGTGGCCCTCGCCGCCGACAACCTCAACAGCCTGGAGCGCTACGCACTGAACGGGGTGCCGTTCGTGCTGGCGGTGGCCACCCTGGCCTCGAGGCGTCGGCTGGGTCCTGCGGTGATGGCGTTCTCGGCAGTGGGAATGCCGCTCCTGGCCGCAATGGCCTGGTGGGGCTCCTACGTGCCCTGATAGCCAGGGTCGACATGTGCGACCCGGCCCACGAGGCGGGGGAGCGGCATGTCCGAAAACGCGAAAGTGACCCCGAGTAGCCTCCCGGCGAACCGGTCAACTCCTCGGAGCCACCTCGTCGTTCCACTCGCACCCATCGGATCGTCCCGTCAGACGATCCGGAGCCCCACCCCGAAGGGTCAGGCCCTGATCCGTAAGTCGGAGCATCCGTCAACGCTCCGTCTCCGAACCCGACTCGGCCACTGGTTCCCGAGGGAACCCTGGTCCACCGTGCCTCCCCGATGCCCGACGGCACCGGAGCGACCCGATCAACCTGGCACTCCGAGTCCGGTTCCACCATCGATCCACCCCGTCGCCCGTCGGCGGCGGAGTAACCGGCAGTAGCCCGGTCCCGGTCGGGGCTTCGTCCGGATGGTCCGACGGCCTACCCGAAGGCATTCCGTCGTCCCGCCCGGCCTCGACACCCGTGTGCCGGTGGCCGAACAGCTGGTCCCTCGCGGGTCCAGCGTGATTGCGGTCCTCCCCGAACACACTCTGGGGGCTTTCCCAGGTTCTCGACCCTCCGCCCTCGACCGGAGCCTGAGCTCCAGTTCCGGTTGGCTGATCGGTTCTCCGGTTCAGGATCCCCTCGCCGTGTTCGGCGTGGATGCATGGTGCACGGATGCCGGTCCGGAATCAACCGGATTCGGGGTATTCCCCAGTTCCGGAGCAGATATCCCCAGCAGACCGACCTAATTCCACAGCCCGGTCCACAGGCTGGCCCGAAATTCGAGCAGGAGGTGGCCTCAGGTGACCAGGACGGCGCCGGCGAAGAGTGCGCCGAGGGCGGCCAGGCCACCGAGGGCGCCAGTGGCTCCCCGCAGCGCGGCACTGCGCGTCGTGGAGTGGATCGCGGCTGCCGCTCCGGAGAACCCGACCAGTAGGAGCTTCACCAGGAGGGCCGTGAGGTAGCCGGTGTCGCGGTCGCCCAGGTCGATGGCGAAGAGGCTCCAGATGCCGGTGGCGATCGCCAGGCCGAAGCAGGGCCACGCCACCCTCGCGAAGCGGGCGGCAGCCAGCCGGGGAACGTCCGGTCCCAGCGTTCGGAGCAGTGGCAGGAGGCCCACCAGAACCATCTGGCCGCCGATCCAGCCGGCCACGCCCAGCAGGTGGAGGAAGACGCGGATGGTGTCGATGTGGATCATGCGGAGAGTCTGCCCGTCGGCTGATCCATCACCCCGGTCAGGCCACCCAGTCCTCCCGCTCAATCAGGACGGACCTCAGCAGGCTGGGCTGGTCGGTCATGATCCCGTCAACCCCGAGGTCCAGGAGCCGGTGCATCTCGGTGGGGTCGTCGATGGTCCAGACGTGCACCTGTAGGCCCCGATCATGGGCGTGGCCCACGAATCGGCGGTCCACGATCGGGATGCGTCCCTGCCGTACCGGAACCTGGAGGCACTGGGCTGACGGTCGACCCGTGGGCAGGCCGAAGCTGGAGAGGCGAACCAGGGAGACGGCCAGGGGCCCGGCCGACGTGCAGAGCCCCGGTCCCAGCAGCTCCCGGCAACGACGGAGGCGGCGATCCGAGAAGGAACCGAGGCAGACGCGGTCCAGGGCGTCATGCTCCCTCAGGACCTCGACCAGCGGGTCGACCACGTTGTCGTCCTTCGGATCGATGTTGATCTTCACGCCGGGGAAGGCGGTGAACAGATCCTCCAGGAGGGGGATCTGTTCGGTGCCGTCGATACGGGCCTCGGATACCTGGGCCCAGGACAGCTCGGAGATGCGACCGGCCCGGTCGGTTACCCGGTCCAGGGCGACGTCGTGGAAGGCGAGGACCCTCCCGTCGGCGGTGGCGTGTACATCGGTCTCCAGGTACGCGAAGCCGAGATCCACAGCGTGGCGGAATGCGGCCAGGCTGTTCTCCGGGTATGCCTCGGTGCCGCCGCGGTGGGCGAAGGCGAGGGTTCCCGGATGGTCCAGGTAGGGGTGGAGCGCCGGTCGGGGCATCGCCGAGACGGTAGTGCCCCGGGGGCGTGGCGGCGCCCGATCCAGCCGGCACCGGCGGATCCGCCCGGGGTGTACCGCAACCTGATCGGTATCGTGGCCCGATGGCCCGTCGCACCAAGATCATCGCCACCATCGGACCCGCCTCCGAGGACGAGGCGACCATCCGCGGATTGATACGTGCCGGAATGGACGTGGCGAGACTCGGCCTGGCCCACAACACGATCGACGAGGCGGCAGCCCGGATGGCCGACATCCGACGCATAGCCGCCCTCGAGGGACGCTACGTGGGCATACTCGTGGACCTGCCCGGGCCCAAGGTCAGGGCGGCTCCGTTCGGGGCCGAACCGGTGGCCCTCGTCGAGGACACGCAGGTGAAGCTGCGTATCGGGAGCACCCGGAGCAATGCGTCCGATATCGAGGTGGACTACGAAGGCCTTCTCTCCGACGTGGAACCCGGTGACCGCCTCAGCATGGGCGACGGGCGGGTGATCCTTGAGATCCTGGATGCCGACGGTGATCGCCTGAAAGCCCGCGTGGCACATGGGGGCGTCCTGAACGGAAGCCCGGGCCTGCACATTCCGTCGGACCGCCTGTCCATGACGGCTCCGACAGAGGAGGACCTGCGGGCCGTGGAGCGGTTCGTGGAACTCGACGTGGACATGATCGCCCTCTCATTCGTCCGGTCCGCCGAGGACCTGGCCCGATTGCCGGTGGCGCCGCACCCGGAGGGACCGCTCGTGGTCGCCAAGATCGAGACGAGGGCGGCCATCGACGACCTGCCTGCGATCATCGCGGCCTCGGGAGCGGTGATGGTCGCCCGCGGCGACCTCGGGAGCGAGTGCAACATCGAGGAGTTGCCGGTCCTCCAGAAGGAGATCATCAAGCGGTGCATCGCCCTGGGTCGTCCTGCGATCACCGCCACCCAGATGCTCGAGACGATGGTGACGAACCCCGAGCCGACCAGGGCCGAGGTATCCGATGTGGCCAACGCCGTGTGGGACGGATCCAGTGCCGTGATGTTGTCGGGGGAGACGGCCATAGGCGTGGATCCCGTGAACGTGGTCGCGACGATGGCACGCATAGCCGAGAGGGCCGACCGTGCGTTCGACCATCGGGCGTGGATGTCCGAGTTGTCCGACCTGCGAATGACGGACACGGACGATTCGGACACCTCCATCACCGATGCGATGACCCAGGCCACGGCGCGTGCCATCGACGAACTGGGCATCCAGACCATTCTGTGCATCTCGGGTAGTGGCTTCACCGTCCGTTCGATGGCCCGATTCCGACCTTCGGCACGCATCCTCGGCCTGAGTGCCAATGAGAGGACGGTCCGCCAACTGACGCTCAGCTGGGGGACCGAGCCGCTCCACCTTCCGGAGCAGGGCGACATCGCCCTTCGTGTGGCGGCAGCCCTGGTCGCGGCCCGTGACCGGGGCGACGTCGCCCCGGGCCAGTTGGTGGGGGTCCTGGCCGGCACCAACATCCGGTCCCGGTCCACGAACGTCCTGAGGATCGAGCGGGTGCCCGAGGCCTGAGGTTGGCCGCCCGATCAGGCGGCGGTGCAGTTGGGGTTCAGTTCGGCGGGAATCACCAGGGGTTGCCCGAATACGGCGCAGGAACAGTCCACGGCGCAGTCCACAAGGTCGGTCCGCTGTTCCCAGAGGCCGACGGAGAGGGCCGCCAGGAGCACCACCACAACCACCCTCACGAGCAGCCGTCGGATGATCCGGAGGGCCAGGAACAGTGCGATCAGGGCCACGACGATCGCTATGCCGGAGGCGGACCTGACCACCTCGGGATCCGCCCAGGCCGGTAGTCGGACGAGCTCCGGCAACTCGATGCGGTCCAGGAACTCGGTGGTCACCGGCCGAGGCTAGCGCTACGGTCGCCGGCCACAGGGCCGGGTAGCCTCAGCCGCCATGACGATGGACAGACCAGTCAACCTTTCGGGCAGCGGCCCACCGGAGACGATCCTGGGCCCCGAGCCTGTCGAGGCTGAGGACCTCCTGGGTATCGCCACCCGGCTACCGCTGGATGAACGGCGCTCGGCCGTGGCGAAGGTCGTCACCAGGTGGCCGCGCCACCTGCGGGCCTGGGTCATGCTGGGCGACCTCGGCCGCGACACGATCGAGTCCTACGCCTCATATCGCGTCGCCTACCACCGCGGCCTGGACACCCTGCGGCAGAGCGGATGGCGGGGATCCGGCTACGTCAGGTGGGAGCATCCGACCAACCGTGGGTTCCTGAGTGCCGTTGCAGGCCTGGCCCGCACAGCCGGGGAGATCGGGGAGACCGACGAGGAGGAGCGCTGTGAGTTGTTCCTCCGTCAGCTGGACCCCGCCTGGCCCCCAGCGGATGCTCCCTCCGCCGGACCGGCCTGAGCCGACCAGGTGGCGGGGCCGCTGCATGGCAGCGTGGGTGGGGCGGTCCTGGCGGGCGGTTCCAGCCGGCGGATGGGCCGTGACAAGGCCTTCCTGAAGGTGGATGGAACTCCGTTGGTGTCTTCCGTGGCCGGGGTCCTGGATGCGGTGGTGGATGCCGGGGTCGTCGTGGTGGGCGGAGACGTCGACGGCATTCGGAATCTCGGGCTGAGGAACGTCCCGGACCTACACCCGGGCCACGGTCCCCTGGGGGGCATCCTCACGGCCCTCCGCCATTTCGGTGGGCATTGTGACCACGTGGTGGTCCTCTCATGTGACCTGCCAAAGGCCTCGGAGGCGAGCGTGGGTGCCCTGCTGGACGTGGTCGACGAGGTGCCGGCGGTCATCGTGGCGGTTCTGGAGGGTCGGAGGCAGTGGATGCACGCCTGCTGGCCGGTTTCGGCCCTGGGCCTTCTGGAGGGTGCCTTCGCTGCGGGGGAGCGTGCGCCTCGACGGGCCCTGGGTGACCTGCCGGTGGTCGAGGTGGTCGGTCTGGACCCACTCTCCCTGCGCGACGTTGACAGCCCCGAGGACCTGGACGAGTCGGGACGGGCCGGCCTGTAGGGTGCGCCACGGCTGGGATGTGGAACCTGATCCGGGAGTGGAATGTGGACGTGCCGGAGATCGATGTGGATGAGTTGGAGGGCCGGCTGGCTGCCGGGGCCACGCTCGTGGACGTCAGGGAGCCTGACGAGTACGACGAGGTGAGGGTTCCGGGCGGAATCCTCGTGCCCCTCCAGAGCGTGCCGGATCGCCTCGACGAGGTGCCCGCTGACGGGACCTTCTATGTGATCTGCGCCAAGGGCGGCCGGAGCATGGCGGCGGCCGAGTTCCTACGGGGCGAGGGGCGCGACGCCGTGAACGTGGCCGGGGGAACGACGGCGTGGGTGGATGCCGGCCTGCCCACCGAGTCCGGGAGCCCGGCCTGAACGGGCGGCCCGGTCCGACGTACCGCCTGGTCGTGGACCAGGCGGAGTTCGATGATCTGATCGGAACCCTCGCAGGACAGCAGCGCATAGCGGTTGACACCGAGTTCCACCGCGAGAAGACCTATTTCCCGAGGGTCGCCCTGATCCAGATCGCATGGGAGGGTGGCCTGGTCCTGGTGGACCCCCTGGAATTGGACCTGGCGGCCCTGGCGGGCCTCGTCCGGTCGGACCTCCTGGTGGTGATGCATGCCGCTGGTCAGGACCTCGAGGTGTTCGACCGGGTCTGCGGGGCCGTGCCGTTGAACCTGTTCGACACACAGTTGGCGGCCGGCTTCATGGGCATGTCCTCGCCGTCCCTGGCTTCGCTCCACGAGCGACTGCTCGGGCTTCGACTACCCAAGGGGGATCGCCTCACCGACTGGTTGGCCCGGCCCCTGACCCGATCGCAGATGGACTACGCGGCCTCCGACGTGGCCAACCTGCTGGAGATCCACGACCTCCAGGTCGCAAGGCTGACAGCTGACGGCCGACTGGCGTGGGCGGAACAGGAGTGCCGGGAGATGCTCGAACGCGAGCGTGGGCGGCGGGTTCCGGAGGATGCCTGGCAGCGGATCAAGGAGGCACGGCAGCTCAGGGGCCAGGCGAGGGACGTCGCCCGTTCGGTTGCCGCCTGGCGTGAACGACGGGCTGCCGAGGTGGACATTCCGGTCCGTCACGTCCTGCCGGACCTGGGGGTGGTGGCTGTTTCGCAGAGGGCCCCGGCATCCGTAGCGGACCTGAAGGGGGTGCGCGGCCTGGACGGGCGACACCACAAGGGTGCGGTGGCGGAGGGGATAGTCGCAGCGGTGGCGGTCGCCGGCGACCTGCCACCGGTACGACTGGATCCCCACCGGTCAGGTGGTGGGCGTGACATCCGCGCCGGCGTGACCCTGGTCTCGGCGTGGGTGGCACAGCTCTCACGCAACCTGGACCTGGATCCGACGCTGGTCGGAACCCGCAGTGACATCGAGGCCCTGGTCCGGGGCGACGAGGATTGCCGCATGACCAGTGGGTGGCGCCACGAGGTCGTCGGTGGGCCCGTCGACGACCTTCTCAGCGGCCGGGCGTCCCTGGCCTTCGACGGGCGCGGTGGGCTGCTGCTGGAGTCTCGGGGGACCTGAAGAAGGCAGCCTCCTCCGGCGGGGCCCGCGCCCTACCTTCGTGTTCCGTCGTCGGTAGTATGGGCGATCGATCGTTGACGAGAATCGACCTGGAGGGTCCACGGTGAAAAAGGGCCGGCACCGCCGTTACGAGGAAGCAAGGGCGTTGAAGCAGAACCAGGACCTGGACCTGGACTCGATCTTCGACAGCCTCCAGATCGAGGACCGGGAGGACCAGTGGGATCCCCCGGCCAGTGACGCCTCGGGAGACGAGAGCGGCGAGGAACTCGGGGAGTCGCTGGAGGAATCCACCGAGACCGCCTGACCGACGGGGGCTCAGCCGCCCGTCTCGTCCAGGATCTCGTCCAGTTTCAGGATGTCATCGGCCGAGATCATGCCTATGAAGGCGCCCTCCGCATCGGTCACCGCCAGGACGTCCACGTCGGCCTTCTCCATGGCCACGACCGTGTCCCGCAGCGACCACCCGGGTCGCGCCGAGGGTTGCTCCTCGGACAGGAGAGACCCAACTGTGGTGTCGTCCCACGCCGAGCGTTCGATGGTGGAGACCTCGGTGAGGCTGATCATTCCGAGGTAGAGGCTTCCGTCGACCACCGCCACGGACCGCTCACGCCGGCCCAGCACGTGCAGGTACATGAACTCGGCCACGGTGGCGTCAGGGGGCACCGTCATGACATCGGTGTCCAGTGCGGAGGTCACCGGCAGGGTGAACCTCCGTTCCAGGTGCCCGAGACGGACGCTGTGTTGGTGTTCCGCCACCGACGACTTTCCCGCGACCAACTGGCTGACAGCGGCGGCCACGAGCGCCGGGACCACGAAGGACCCGCCCGTCGACTCGGCCACGAACATCACGGCCGAGATGGGTGCGCGGTAGCCGGCACCCAGGAAGGCCGCCAGGCCCAGGGTGGGATACAGGCCGGGCCTGTCCGATCCCAGGAGCTGCCCGGTGAACTGGCCGAGGACGACGCCCTGCACGGCCAGGGGGATGAACAGTCCTCCGACTCCTCCGGCAGCCAGGGTGACGATGGTGGCCGCCATCCGTAGCCCGAACAGGAGCGCTATCAGCCCGAGCCCGTTGGACGGGTTGACGACCCAGTCCATCGCCTGGAAGCCGGGGCCGATCGTGAGGGGAGCGTCGAAGAGGAGGTCGGAGGCGAAGGCCAGGCCGGCCAGGGCGGCGCCACCCAGCAGGACGCGTCGGACGAAATGGTCGGTCCTGGACTGCGTCTTGGCCCACCGGACCATCCATGCCATCGAGCGGCCGCCCAGGCCGGCGAAGATGCCCAGCAGGATGGCACCGAACACGTCGTTCACCTGGACGGTGGTGAACAGGTCGGCCAGGTCGGAAACCTCGAACCAGACGACCTTCTCGGACGAGGCGATGGACAGTTCCTTGATGTTCAGCCCGACCCGGTTCAGCGGATCGTTCAGGAAGGGGATGACCGACTCGTGGCCTATGAGGTTCACGTAGACGACGTAACTGGTTG
>DUAC01000049.1 GCA_012961035.1 Acidimicrobiia bacterium | reverse complement strand
CCCGGAGGAGGCGGCCGGGGTAGCTGATCGGGTCATCCAGCTGGACGCCGGTCGGATCGTCACCGCCAGCGCCCCTTAGGCTCGCCGCCGTGACCTCAGCTGACAGCAACCCCAGCCCTCCCCCAGCCTCCGCCCTCGACAGTTTCCGGCTGGACGACCGGGTCGTCGTGGTGACCGGCGCCAGTTCCGGGTTGGGTGAGCGCTTCGCCCGGGTCCTGTCCGGCGTGGGGGCACGGGTCGTGCTGGCCGCCCGGAGGACCGAGCGCATCGCCGCCCTGGCCGACGAGCTGCCAGATGCCCTGGCCGTCACCGTCGACGTCACCGACGAGACCGGCCCCCAGGACCTGATCGACGCAACCATCGCCCACTACGGGCGAATCGACGTCCTGGTCAACAACGCCGGTATATCCCGGGTGGTCCCAGCCGTGGATGACGACCTGGCTGGCTTCCTACACGAGCTGGCCGTCGACCTCGTCGCCCCCTACGAGCTGGCCCGCAGGGCCGCACGATGGTGGATCGCCGAGGAGCATCCGGGCGTGGTCGTCAACCTCGGCTCGGTCCTGGGCGCCGGAGCCGGCGGCAAGCTGCGGGTCCCCGGCTATGCGGCAGCCAAGGGCGGACTGCACAACCTGACCCGGGAACTGGCCGTGGAATGGGCACGCAGGGGCATCCGGGTGAACGCCCTGGCCCCGGCCTGGTTCGAGACCGAGATGAACTCGGACGACATGTTCCACACCAATGCCGGCCGTGCCTACGTCTCGGCCGGAACCCCGATGGGCCGTGGCGGCCTGGCCCACGAGCTGGACGGCGCCCTGCTGCTGCTCGCATCGGATGCCGGCTCCTACCTGACCGGCCACGTCCTGTACGTGGACGGCGGCTGGACCGCCGTCTAGCCAGGCCGAATGGCTAACTGGCCTAACAGGATGACCGAATGACCGAAGTACCCGACGACCCTCTCCTGGACCACGATGGCCTCGGCCTGGCCGCCCTCGTACGAAATGGCGAGGTCACGCCCGGGGACCTGCTGGACGCGGCCATGTCGCGCGTGGGGCGCCTTGACGAGATCCTGAACTCGGTCATCGTCGACTGCGCCGACCGGGCCCGGGACCACGCCGCAAGGGTGGATCCGTCGACACCGTTCGCTGGTGTGCCGACCTTCCTGAAGGACCTCGTGGACCTGGCGGGGATTCGTAGGACTGACGGATCACGGTCCATGCTGGGCAACATCAGCCCTGCCTCACCGGCATGGGTCACCGCCGCCGAGGCGGCAGGCCTGGTAATGGCCGGCAAGACCAACACGCCGGAATTCGCCTCCATGACCGTCACCGACAATGCCGTCTTCGGCGTCACCCTCAACCCCTGGGACCCGGAGCTCCACGCCGGTGGATCCAGCGGTGGCGCGGCCGCGGCCGTGGCTGCCGGCTATACCCCGGTGGCCCATGGCACCGACGGTGGTGGTTCCAACCGCATACCGGCGTCATGGTGTGGCGTGTTCGGAATGAAGCCCAGCCGTGGCCGCCTGGCCTCCGGTGACCTGGACGGCACCCACCCGGTGTTCAAGACCCACCTGGCCCTCAGCCGCTCGGTGCGCGACAACGCAGCCGTGTTCCTGGCCACCCAGAACACCGTTCGTGGCCCGCTCGGCAACCCGTACCCGCACATCGACACGATCCCAGGTCTTCAGGGCCGCCTGCGAATCGCCCTGACGCTGGAAGGCCCGTTCGGCGACGTGCCCGACCCTGCGATCCAGGCAGCCGTGGAGGACACGGCCCGTCTCTGCGAAGCACTCGGCCACGAGGTCGTACCCGTCGACCACCCGGTGGACGGCGAGGAGTTCTACGCCATGTACAGCGGGATCTTCCTCAGCAGGACCGTAGGCATGATCAAGATGCTGGAGGAGGCCAGCGGCCTCCCCATCGAGGATTCGGGCCTGCTCACCCGGTGCACCATCGACTTCGTCCGCAGCGGTGACCTGCTCCCCGAAGGAACCGCCGCCACAGCCGAGGCCGCCCGGGTGGCCCTCGAGGCCCATATGGCCGGGTTCTTCGCCAACCACGACGTCTGGCTCACCCCGGTAACGCCGGGCATGCCGATGGCACCGGCATCGTGGGCCTCCTCAGACCCGTTCGACCAGGATCGCTCGCAACTGTCGATGGGTTCGCTGCCGATCGCCAACGCCATCGGCGGCCCGGGCATGTCGGTACCCCTCTGGTGGGACGACGCCACCGGCCTTCCGGTGGGATCCCACTTCTCTGCCGGCCCCGGGCGGGACGAGTTGCTCTACGCCCTGGCCTTCCAGCTCGAGGAGGCCAGGCCATGGGCCGGACGCTGGGCACCCACCTCGGCGAAGTACCTATGAGCCGGTAGCGCCTGCCAGGCACCCGGGACCAGCCGGTTCCTGTCCGGTGCCCGGTACCAGCCAGGTCCCGTCAGGTGCACGGGATCAGCCGGTCGTGCCCAGGGCCTCGCGTAGGAACTCCAACTGCACCAGGAGGAGGTTCTCCGCCACCTCGGGTTGCGGGGTCATGTGGGTCACCCCGGAGAGCGGCAGCACCCGGTGGGGCCGACCGGCCTCCAGCAGGGCCCGGGAGAGTTGCAGGGTGTGGGCCGCCACGACGTTGTCGTCGGCCATGCCGTGGATGAGGAGCAGCGGGCGCTCCAGCAGAGCCGCCTCGGCGCAGAGGTCGGTACGGGCGTAGTTGCCCGGCTCCGACGCCGGATCACCTAGGTACCGCTCCGTGTAGTGGGTGTCGTAGAGGCGCCAGTCGGTCACCGGAGCGCCTGCGATCGCAGCGTGGAACACGTCGGGCCGACGTAGCACCGCCAGGGCAGCCAGGTAGCCACCGAAGGACCAGCCACGGATCGCCACACGACCCAGGTCCAACCTGTCGTCCAGCGCCGCCAGCCCGTGGAGGGCATCCACCTGGTCGTCCAGAGCCGGAGCCGCCAGGTCGCCGTGCACCGCCCGATCCCATTCGGGTCCACGCCCGGGCGTGCCCCGGCCATCGGCCACGACCACCGCGAACCCCTGGTCGGCGAACCACTGCGAGGTCAGGAACTGTCCACGTGCCCTCTGGACCCGCTGTGCATGGGGTCCGCCGTAGGGGTCCAGCAGCACCGGGAGGAGAGATCCATCGTGTCCGTCCGGCACCAGCACGGCAGCCCGCAGATCACGGTCCCCGACCACGTGGAAGGTGGGTCGGGGGCTGACCACAGGTTCCTCGGCGTGGCTGGCGATCACATGGCCGCCCGGCAGGACCACCATCGAGGAGCCCTCCAGGGTGGCCGTCGAAACCACCACCACCCCACCCCCTATCGCCGCCGAACGCACGCCCTCGCCGCCGGCCAGCACCTCGATGGTCCCGTCCAGGGCGATCCGCACCACCTCGACGTCCAGCGGGTCGCTGGACGCCAGCACGACGACGGAGCCGTCCCCGGCGATGCCCGCCACGTAGCGGACCTGCATACCGTCCGGGGAGACGGCGACCCCGTCGGCCCTGTCGGGGCTGTAGACCACCAGCCGGTTCGTGCCGTCCCTGGATTCCACCGTGAAGACGGCGCCGCCTGCCAGCCGGGGGGCGCCCGGAACGAGGTCCACCCAGTGGTCGTCCACGGTACGGGCCCGCTCGGTGGTGGCTCCGGTGGCTGGGTCCACCTCCAACACGACCAGGATCCGCTGGTCACGGGTCTGGGCCACCACGGTGGGCCTCCCTCCGACCGGCCAGGCCACGCCGGCCAGGTACTCGAACGTTCCGTCGACGTGCCAGTCCACGTCGGTCGTGGTCCCGTCCAACGCCACCACCGCCAGGCCGACCGTTGCGTTGGTGGAACCTGCTGCCGGGTACCTGATCGCCCTGGGCGCCGCCGCCGGGTCCACCGGTGACGAAATCCACCACTCCGACACGTCCGCCGTGTCCACCCGGGTGACCAGGATCCGGCCACCGTCCGGCGACCACCAGTGACCACGGGAGCGGCCCATCTCCTCGGCTGCGATGAACTCCGCCGAGCCCCACGACACGGTGGGCGTGGACCCGCCGATCAGGTGGCGGTCTCCCCCGGCACCGGTGATGCGAAGCGAAGAGCCGGACACGTACGCCACCGATGATCCGTCAGGGCTGAGCCGGGGATCGAAGGCATCCCCCGAGGAGGGAAGCTCCACGATCCTCGCCTGCCAGAGCCCGGAGTCAGCCCCGGGGACATCTCCAGCTCCTGCGGTTCCAGCAGCAACAGCACCCGGTACGGGTACCTCGACCAGGAACACCCGACCGTCAACGGCGAAGCACGCCCGGGAGAGGTCGGCCAGGGCGTCGTAGGCGACGATGCCCGACGCCGACTCGCGGACCCTCTCGCGCCGTGCCAGCTCCGCTGCCGGCAGGCCACCTTCATCGACGACACCCGGAAGGTTCGCCGGGTCCGCCACCAGGGTCTCGTCGCCCGTCTCAGGGCACAGCAGCCAGAGGGCATTGACCGGGTCGTCTCCGGAACCCGATCGCAGGAACAGCACCCGCGACCCGTCGTCGGCCACCGTCACGTCCCGCGGTGCACCGCACGTGAACCGGCGGGTCCGGGCGTGCTGTCGGGGGAAGCCCTCCCGTGGGAGGTCCTCCAAGAGGCGACCGTTCACCGGCCGGAGACTAGATGCAGGTGACCCCGTGGCGGGAGGTCACGCCCAACTCCAGGGACCGCGCCTAGCTCCAGGGATAGGGCGAGTTGCTCACCGGATGCAGTTTGCCCAGGGCGTAGCGGCTGTACCGGAACGGCTCCAGGAGGGCCTGCGTGTCACCGCAGAGTTCCTTGGCTACCAGGGCACCCAGCCCGATCATCTTGAAGCCGTGGTTGGAGTCGGCGATCACATAGACGTTCTCGCAGAAGGTGTCCAGGACCGGGAAGCTGTCCGGGGTGAACGCCCCGATGCCACCGGACGGCACCTTGCTCATCAGGTGGGCCTTGCCCTCGAAACGCTCCTGGCAGTGGGAGAGAGCGGCAGCCCAGACGGCCCGGAAGTCCTCGCCCACCACGAAATCGGGGCTGGCGGGACCGTATGGGTCGATGGCCACGTCACGCCAGGGCTTCTCGACCGGGTAGGGCATGTACCCGCCCTGGACCCCTCCGAAGTTGAAGTCGGGCTTGTAGTAGACGCCCCACTTGCCCTCGACCAGCAGCTTGCCGTCCTCGTCGTAGAGCGGAGCATCGGCGTCCACGTGCACGACCGGTGGCATCGAGCCGTCGTTGTTCATGAGGTAGCCGGGGTCCACGTCCAGCGTGCCCTCCTGGAGGGCCCAGAACTTCCAGGTGGGAACATTGTGGGTGGTACCCCCCGACACGATGTCGGTGGTGTCGGGCAGGTCCAGCATCTCCCAGAGCTTGGGTACCCACGGACCGGCGGCAGCGATCACGTGGTCGACCTCCACCATCCCGCGGTTGGTGACCACGTGGGTGACCGCACCGCCGTTGACGGCCAGTTCGGTGACCAGCGTGTCGGAGACCACGTTCACGCCCTCGGCCTGCACCTTTGCCAGCAGGCCGTTCACCGTGGCCATGTTGTGGGCGTAGCCGCCCTTCTTCTCGTGCAGCACGCTGCTGACGCCGGTCGCCCGCCAGTCGCTGAAGATGCCCTTCATGTGTTCCCGGGTGGCAGCCACGCCGTCGATGAACTCCGACTCGTAACCGATGGCCTTCTGCTGCTCGTGGATCGTGGCCACGTCCTCGCCCATCTCGTCGTACGAGATCTGGAGGTAGCCGACCGGGTGGTACTCGAACGCCTCGGCATTGGCGTCCCAGACCTCGACCGAATGGGCCATCAGCTCGCGCATGGCGGGCTGGAAGTAGTTGTTGCGCACGACGCCACAGGCGATCCCCGAGGGGCCGGCGCCAGCCTGGGACTTCTCGATGATGACGATGTCGTCACCGCTGCCGGTGCCGCGGGCCTTCAGCTCGCGGGCCAGGTGCCATGCCGTCGAGAGGCCGTGGATGCCGGCTCCGATGATGCAGTACCTGATGGACTCGGGAAGCTTGCCGGACGTGCTCATTGGGCACTCCTGTCTCAAAGTGGCCCGGTGGTCGGACCGGCGTTCATCGTCTTGTACGTGGGTTCCCACGGTTGCATGGTCGAGCCCGCCGACATGGTGTCAACGGACTCGAACCTGGGGGTTCTAGCTGTCCGTCGGCTAGTGGGCCGGCGGGTCCCAGCCCTCCAGGATCGGACGCTGGTAGTTGTCGCCCACCGACTTCGAGTTGGGGACCCACGGCCCGAGCTCCACCTGGCGGAACTTGCAGTGCTTCTCCTTCAACTGGATGCCGTAGGAGTTGCCGGAGATGAGGTGCTTCATGAGCACCTTGCGGGCCAGCTCGTCCTCCC
>DUAC01000048.1 GCA_012961035.1 Acidimicrobiia bacterium | reverse complement strand
AGCAACTGGTGAGCGGAATCGCCGCCGGCTGTTCGGAGGCGGGTTGTGCCCTGATCGGCGGCGAGATGGCCGAGCATCCCGGCGTGATGGCTGCCGACCAGTTCGACCTGGTGGGGTTCGCCGTGGGTGCCGTGGAGCGCGAGGCCGTCATGGATGGTTCGGCGGCTTTACCCGGCGACCTGTTGGTGGCCATCGACAGCCCGAACCTGCGGTCCAACGGCTTCTCGCTGGCCCGCCACATCGTGTTCGAGGTGGCGGGACGGTCGTTGGACGACCCGGCATGGGAAGGGTCCGAGGGCACGCTGGCGGACGAACTGCTGGCCCCCAGCGTCATATATGCGTCGTCGGTGGTGGCCGCTCTGGCCGCGCACGAGGTCCACGCCGTCGCACACGTGACCGGTGGTGGGCTGCCCGGCAACCTTCCCCGGGTGCTCGGCGATGGTGTCGATGCGGTCGTGGATTCCACGGCCTGGGAGGTTCCCCGGATCTTCCGGGAACTTCAGGACCTGGGTGGTGTGAGCGACGGTGAGATGGCCAGGGTGTTCAACCTGGGCGTGGGCATGGTGCTGGTGGTGCCTCCGGCCGAGGCCGATGGCGTAGTGGCCACGCTGGCGGCAGGGGCCCGCCCGGCCCGGGTGATCGGTGAGCTGGTGCCCGGTACCGGCACCGTGTCCTACAGCGGTGCAGGAGGAACGGGAAGTTGACGAAGATCCGAGAAGCGCTGGTCGCCCACCTGATGGAGCACTCCATCCGGACCGGGGACTTCACCCTCAAGTCCGGTCGGACCAGCACGTGGTTCTGTGATGCCAAGCAGACGGCCTGTCGTCCTGACGGCATCCTGCTGGTGGCCGAGGCGGCGCTGGAGGCCATCGCGGCCCTGGAGGCCGACGGTGATCCGATCACCGCCATCGGGGGCCTGACGGCGGGAGCCGACCCCGTGGCGTTCGGGATCGCAGCGGTGGCCGCCGCCCGGGGCCGCCACCTGCGGTCGTTCAGCATCCGCAAGGAATCCAAGGGCCATGGCGTACAGGGCCGGCTGGCCGGCGCCCTGCTTCCCGGCGACCGGGTCGTGGTATGCGAGGACACCGTCACCCGCGGCGTGTCGCCGCTGGAGGCCGCTGCGGTGGTCCGTGACCTGGGTGCCGTTCCGGTGGCGGTGATGGCGATCGTGGACAGGGGGGGAACCTGTGCCGCTGCCGCGGCTGAGGTGGGCATGGCCTTCCTCCCGCTGGTGACCGCCCCGGACCTCGGCTTTCCATACGAAGGGCCCTGATCCGGCCCGTTCGGGGAGCGCCGTTCCCGTAGGCACGGCCTTCGTGAACCACTCCTAGGCTCGGCTGATGCCATTTCTCCCCACGGCCGCCTACTCCATCCATCTCGAGGTGGCGCTGGACAACATTCCGAACACCCTCGGCCGCCTCGCCACGGCGATCGGTGAGGCCGGCGCCAACATCATGTCAATGGGAGGGTTCGACGTCCGTGGCGATCTCCTGGTCAACGACGTGGTCGTCAACTGTCGGGATGAGGATCACGCTGCGGCCGTGGTGGCAGCGGTGGAGGGACTCTCCGGCGTCCAGCTCCTCCACTGGCACGACCGCACCTTCAACATGCACGAGGGCGGCAAGATCGAGGTGGTCTCCCTCGCTGAGGTGAACGACCGCCACGACCTGTCGATGGCCTATACGCCCGGCGTGGCGCGGGTCTGCATGGCGATCCACGAGAACCCGGCCCTTTCCCACGAGCTGACCATCAGGAAGAACACGGTTGCCGTGGTGACCGACGGGACCGCGGTGCTGGGACTGGGCGACATCGGTCCGGCTGCTGCGATGCCGGTGATGGAGGGCAAGGCCCTGCTGTTCAAGGAGTTCGCAGGGGTGGATGCGTTCCCGATCTGCCTGGACGTGAGCGATCCGCAGGAGATCATCGACACGGTGATCCGGATCGCGCCGACCTTCGGTGGCATCAACCTGGAGGACATCGCCGCTCCGGCCGCCTTCGAGGTCGAGGAGGCCCTCCGCGAGGCCCTGGACATCCCGGTCTTCCACGATGACCAGCACGGCACGGCCGTCGTGGTGCTCGCCGCCCTCTGGAACTCCTGCCGGCTGACCGGGCGCCGGATCGGGGACCTGTCAGTGGTCATCGCCGGGATGGGAGCAGCCGGCGTCGCCGTCGGCAGGATCCTCCTGGGTGCCGGTGTGGGCTCGATCGTCGGGGTGGACCGGTCCGGAGCCGTCTACTCGGGTCGCGACAACCTGAACTCCGCCAAGGCCTGGTTCGCGGACCACACCAACCCGGATCGGAAGATGGGCACGCTGGCGGAGGTCCTCGTCGGGACCGACGTGTTCATCGGCCTCAGCGGTCCGGGCCTGATCGACGCTGCCAACCTGCGGACCATGAACCCGGAACCGTTCGTGTTCGCCATGGCGAACCCGGAACCGGAGATCCGCCCGGAGGAGGCCGATGGCCTGGCTGCCGTCATGGCCACCGGCCGGAGTGACTACCCGAACCAGATCAACAACGTGCTCGCCTTCCCCGGGATCTTCCGGGGGGCCCTGGACGTCGGCGCCATGGACATCACCGAGAACATGAAGTTGGCAGCGGCCAGGGCCATCGCCGACTCGGTTTCCGATGAGGACCTGGCCTCTACCTTCGTGGTGCCGTCGGTGTTCGACAAGCTGGTGCCGTACCGGGTGGCCGAGGCCGTGGCGGCTGCCGCGGTGGCCGACGGCGTCTGCCGGGCCTGATCCGAAGCCCAGTAGAGCCGGGACGTAGCTCCAGATGGCCCTGATCCGTGCGGTCACCTTCGACCTCTGGAACACCCTCCTCACCAGCACCCCGGGTGCAGTCGAGATCCGGAGCCGCTCCTGGCGCGAGGTGATCGTCGAGCGGGGCCTGGACATCGGAGACGATCTGCTCCACGGGACACTGTCGATGCTCCCCGCCCGGTTCGACGAGGAGTGGAGGGCCGGACGCCAGTACGGCCCTACCGAGGCCCTCGCCGACTGCTTCACCGCCTTCGGCGACCGTTTGGCCTCGGAAGATCGGGATGCTCTGGCTGCAGCTTTCGAGGCAGCGTCCTACGAGTTGAAGGTGGCGCCGGTGGCCGACGCTGCGGACGTCTTGTCCGCAGTGGCGGCGACCGGAGTCGCCGTGGGCATCATCTCGGACACGACGCTGGCGGTAGGACGGCACCTCAGGACGTACCTGGATCAGCACCGCATCCTCCAGCACGTCACCTTTGCCGCCTTCTCCGACGAGGTCGGCGTCTACAAGCCCGACCCGGCCATCTTCAGGGTGGCCCTGGACGGTCTCGGCATCGATGATCCGACGACCGTCGCCCACGTGGGCGACCTGATGCGGACCGATGTGGCCGGCGCCCGGGCCATGGGCATGGTGACCGTCCGATTCCGGGGTGTCGTGGACGACCCGGAGGACGGTGCCGAGGCCGACCACGTGATCGACCGCCTGGCCGACCTCTCGGTGGTGCTGGGCCTGGCCTGACTCAGGCGAGGTTGGCGGCTCCCACCTCGGTGCTGGTCAGGGCCGAGACGGTCGCGTTCCCGGTGCTCAGTCGAAGGTGATCACGGATCGTATGGTGGCGCCGGCGCGGAGTTCGGCGTAGCCGTCGTTCACCTCGTCGAGGGTGATGTGCGCCGAGACCAGGCGGTCCAGCTCCAGGCGTCCTTCCAGGTAGTGCCGTACCAGCAGGGGCATTTCCACCTTGAAGTTGCTGTTGCCCATGAACAGCCCGCGGACACCCTTGGCCTGGAGGACCATGGCCGCGCCGGAGATCTCCATGGTGCTGGCGACCGGTGGAACCCCGACCAGGTAGGCGGTGCGACCCGGTCGGATCATGGCCAGTGCCTGGTCGGCGGTTGCCGTCAGCCCGATGGCTTCGAAGGCGGCGTCCACCCCACCGTCGGTGAGTCGTAGGACCACCTCCACCGGGTCTTCCTTCGATGCGTCGACGACCTCGGTGGCGCCGAACCCGCGGGCCATCTCGAGCTTGTCGGCGTTCAGGTCGACGGCGATTATCCGACCGGCGCCGGCCAGGCGGCAGCCCTGCACGATGTTCAGGCCTATGCCGCCGCAGCCGATCACGGCGACGGTTTCGCCGGGACGGATCCGGGCGCCGTTGGTGGCCGAACCCACACCGGTCATCACCGCGCAACCGATGAGGGCGGCCACATCGAACGGCACGTCCGGGTCCACGGCCACCACCCCGTTCTCGTGGACCAGCATCTTTTCGGCGAAGGCACCCAGGCCGGCCATCTGCAGAACGGGTCTGCCGTCGAGGGCCAGGCGGGGCGCCTCGTCAGGCCCCCGGACGAGGCTGTGGCGGTTGGGGCAGATCCAGATCCGACCGGCCAGGCACTCGCTGCAGAGGCCGCAGAACTGGGTCAGGCAGGTGATGACGTGGTCGCCCGGGCTGAAGGCGGTCACGTCGGGGCCGACCGCTTCGACGATTCCGGAGGCCTCGTGGCCCAGCGCGGCAGGCAGCGAGGGGAGGGGGAGGAGTCCCTCGATCACGTGGAGGTCGCTGTGGCAGAGGCCTGAGGCCTTCGTTTCTATGAGCACCTCATGGCCGATTGGCGAGGCGATGTCGAGGTCCTCGATTACGAGGTCCCCGGGTGCTTCGTGGAGGACTGCGGCGCGCATGGTTTTCCCCTGGGCTTCTGGTCGAGCGTCTCCCGCCTAGGTTAGCCGACTGGCTAAGAGGGCGTCAGGCCCGGCTAGGGTCGATCCGGTGAGCCCGCTCGAGATCCTCCTCGTCGTGGCGGCCGTCGTCGCCGGTGCCGTGGTCCAGGCCTCCGCCGGCATCGGAATCACGCTGGTGGCCGCACCCGTTCTGCTGGCCATCGACCCGGCATTCGTTCCGTTGCCCCTGATCCTGGGCGGAGCCGTGGTCGGTATCCGGAACGTGACCATGGAGTTCGCAGGCTTCGATGCCCGCAGGTGGCGGCGATGCCTGCTGGGTGCCCCGGCCGGGCTGCTGCTCGGCGAGTTGGCTCTGGCCAACCTGTCCGAACGGGGGCTGACCACGGCCATCGGCCTGCTGGTGGTGGTGTCGGTGGTTGCAGTGGCGTCGGGATGGCATCCACGCCGACGATCCTGGACATCGGTGCTGGCAGGGGTGCTGGTGGCGCTCTCCCTGCGGGTAGCCGCCCTTCCGGGCCCGCCCTACGCCATCCTCCACCACGACGATCCGCCGGAGGTGCTGCGTCCGAACATCTCGTCCTTGATCCTGGTCCTGAGCAGCACCATCTTCATCAGGTTGCTGGTCGGCGGCGAGGTGGGAGCGGCGGACATGGGTCGGAGCGCCCTCGTGGTGGGATCGGCGTTCATCGGGCTCCTGCTGGCTCCGCCGGTCCGCCGTCATGTCGACACCAACTGGTTCCGTCCGGCGGTGCTCTGCGTCTGTGGTCTGGGTGGACTCGCCACGGCCCTGGGGGCGATCCTGTGAGAAGCATCGACCGGGGAGGACTGCGGTGGTGACGACGAGGGTCTGCGAGCAGCTGGGATGTGCCAACCCGGTATTCGGGTTCAGCTGGTGGGAACCCGATGTGGCCATAGCCGTCTCCCGGGCCGGCGGCCTGGGGATATGGGGCTGCACCCGGCGGACGCCTGAGGAGATCGAATCCGGCATCAGCCGCATGAAGGCCGAGCTGGGGGACCTCCCGTGGGGCGTGGACCTGGTCATCCCGGCCGGCATGCCCGATTCCGATGACCGTTCGGCCATCGAAGCCACGCTTCCGGAGGAACACGTGGCGTTCGTCGAGTACCTACGGGAGAAGTACGACGTGCCGGACGACGGCCTGCCGGGTTTCCGCTCGCGCTTCGTCAGGAGCGAGCAGACCGCCCGCGAGCAACTGTCGGTGGTCATGGACCACCGGATACCGGTCCTGGCACTTGGGATCGGATCTCCGGCCTGGGCCGTGGAGGCGGCCCACGAGCAGGGCTCCCTGATCGTGAGCCTGGTAGGCGCTCCTACGCACGCCGAATCGGCGATCCGGGCAGGTGCCGACCTGCTGGTGGCCCAGGGAACCGACGCCGGTGGCCATACGGGACCGATCGGTACGTTCTCCCTGGTACCGCAGGTGGTCGAGGTCGCCGGTGGACGACCTGTGCTTGCCGCTGGGGGCGTGGCGACCGGCCGCCACCTCGTCGCCGCCCTGGCACTCGGTGCCGAAGGGGTGTGGATCGGCACGGCCTTCCTGGCCGCCGTGGAGGCACGACCCAGCCGATCGGTATTGGACAAGTTGCTGGCAGCCGGTCCCGGCGACACGGTTATCAGCCGTTCCGACAGCGGAAAGACGCTCCGGATGCTCCGCTCGGCCTGGAGCGACGAGTGGGAGGCGCCCGG
>DUAC01000047.1 GCA_012961035.1 Acidimicrobiia bacterium | reverse complement strand
AACCGGTCGGCGGCGAAGGTCAGGCCGACCAGGCCGACCACGAGGAGGATGAGGTTCTGGGCCACGACCCGAGGGTACCGACGCCCGGCGGGAGGTCGGGCCCGACTGTCGGCGGCTCGACACGGCCGGTCCAGCCCCGCCCGCTGACCCTTCGGGACCGACCGTCACACCCCTTCTCCATGATTGGTCCATGACCGATCTGGCGACGTTCGAGGCACTGCCCGTCGTCGGCTGCGGCAACCTGCACCCGGGCCCATGCCCGGCAGGCCCCCACGGGCTTGGTCCTGCTTCCTGTGGAAGCAGCTAGTAGCCCTACCCCTGGAGGTCGTCCAGCTGCTCTGACGAGATCAGGACCACGCGGGCCTTCGAACCGGTCGACGGGCCCACCACGCCGGCCTCCTCCATCAGGTCCATCAGCCGACCGGCCCGGGCGAAGCCCACCCGCAACTTGCGCTGCAGCATCGACGTCGATCCGAGCTGGCTGGACACCACCAACTGTCTGGCCTGCTCGAACAGCTCGTCATCATTCGATCCTCCCCCGATCACCGGCCGGGTGGTGTTTTCGGTGATCACGTCGGACGGCAACCCGACAGGGATCACCTCAATCGGTCCGGTCAGGTCATGCGAACCCTCGTCAGCCTCGGCAGCGTCCTCCAGTGCCCGCACCTGCGCCACCCACGACTCCACGACCTGTCGGACCTCAGTCTCGTCGACCCAGGCACCCTGGATCCTCTGGGACACGCTGGAACTGGGCCCCAGGAGGAGCATGTCGCCCTTGCCGACCAGGCGTTCGGCCCCCTGCTGGTCGAGGATCACCCGGCTGTCGGCAAGGCTGGACACGGCAAACGCGAGGCGCGCCGGAATGTTCGCCTTGATGACACCGGTGATCACGTTGACCGAGGGCCTCTGGGTCGCCACGACCAGGTGGATCCCGACCGCCCTGGCCATCTGGGCCAGACGGCAGATGGAATCCTCTACGTCACGGGCTGCAACCATCATGAGGTCGGCCAACTCGTCGACGACGAGGAGTATGAAGGACAGGCGCTCGCAGGTGACCGGATCGCCGTCATCGTCGACCACCCCCAGGGGTGCCTTCAGGTCTCCCCTGTCGAACGCCGCGTTGTACCCGCTGATGTCCCGGAAGCCACACGTCGAGAGGAGGTCGTAGCGGCGTTCCATCTCGCGGACGGCCCAGTGGAGGGCGTTCGCCGCCTTCTTGGGGTCGGTCACGGGCGCTGTCAGCAGGTGGGGCACGCCCTCGTACTGCCCCATCTCCACCCGCTTCGGATCGATCAGGATCATCCTCACCTGCTCCGGAGTGGAACGCATCAGGATCGACGTGATCAGGGAGTTCAGGCAGGAGGACTTCCCGGCCCCGGTCGCTCCCGCGATCAGGAGGTGCGGCATGGTGGCCAGGTTCAGCATGACGGATCGGCCGCTGATGTCCCGTCCGATCCCCACCTCCAGCGGATGGCGGGCCTTCAGTGCCTCCGGCGAGGAGAGGATGTCACCCAGGACCACGACCTCACGGTCCTCGTTCGGCACCTCGATTCCTATGGCCTGCTGGCCCGGAATGGGGGCCAGGATCCTGACGTCGGCGGCTGCAAGGGCATAGGCGATGTCCTTGTGGAGGCTCGTGACCCGGGCGACCTTCACCCCCTCGCCGAGTTGGAGGGCGAACCGGGTGACGGTGGGCCCGACGGTCATCTCAACCAGGCGTGTCTCGACGCCATGGGCGGCCAGCGCCTCCTGGAGTCGGAGGCCCCGCTCCTCTACAGCCTTGGCGTCGACGTCGTGCGTCTCGCTCCGGGACAGGTACCCGATGGACGGCAGGCGCCAGCGCGAGTCAGCCACCGCAGGACCGAGCTGGATGGTGAGCTGTTCACCGGCGGCGGCGGACCTGGGCCTGGCCTTGCGCTTGCGGAGGTTCGGCGGGGCGGCACCGGCAGGATCCGCCGCCGGCTGCGACGGAGGGGCCGGGACGGCTATGGGTGGCGCCTGGGGCACGTTGACCACCGGAGGTTCCCCGCCGGGCGCCGTCAGGAGGCCCTGGATCCAGTTTCGGATCCCGCGGACCGCTGGACGCAGGCCGCCGACCGCTCCCCGGGCCGCATGACGGGCGGTGAACGCGGCCCCCCTGGCCGCTCCACGTGCGGCCTGACGGACCGTGGTCCGCGTGATCACCGCTGCGGACACCAGGCCCACACCGGCCAGGATGATGGCGGCACCCCAGGTGGCGACGGCAGCCTCTAGGCCTCCGCCCACCCCGAGGCCGATCAGGCCACCGGCCTCGCCCAGGCCATCTGCTCCATCCTCGAAGCCGGGGCGGCCCCGGCCCATGTGGAGCAGGCCGGTCACGCTCAGGACCGCCATGAGGAGGCCGATCGGGAGGCGCCTTGTTATCTCCCCCAACTCGCTGCGCTCCCGGAACATCGCCAGGCCCGTGCCCACCATCGCCACCGGCAGGACCACCCTGGTTGCACCCACGGACCAGCCGAGGCCGTCAGCCAGGAGGCGGCCGACGACGCCGGCCTTGTCCAGGTAGACGGACAGCCCGGTCAGGAGCCCACCGATCACCAGCATCAGCCCGAGGATCTCGTCGCCCCGCCCCCCGAAGGTGGCTCTGGCCATGCGACGCAGAAGCGATACCTGACGGTCGATGCGACCGTCATCAGCATCGACCTTCGATCCGACACGTGACCCGGCACGTGATCCGGCACGTGATGATCCTCGCGATGAACCCCCGGATGCTCCCCGGGCGGATTCCCGACCGCGACTGCTCCCAGCAGAACCAACGGCACCACCAGAACCGTCGGAGGTGGTGCTTTTCACCTCGCCAGCAGCGGATTTGTCGCCCGAACCGGGACGCGCGGATCTTGTGGCCATCAGGGCCGACGGTACCACCGGGGGGTGACAGGCTCGGGGCAGGACCGGGGCTTCGACGCCCGGCAACGCCTCACGAGAGAACCCAGCCACCTATGCCGGATGGAGCGACCTGACGCCGGGCACTCCCGGATGGCGGCACCTGAGGCCGGCCGGGGCTGAACCCGGGCCGGCACGGTTCGGTCAGCGCACCTCGACGGTGGGAACCAGGGCCGGCCGCCGACCGGTACGACGCGACACGAGGCGTCCGGTGGCCCGGCGGGCCATGCGGGCCAGTTCCTTCGGATCCCTCTGTCCATCATCAACGGCGCTCCTAACGGAGTCGGCCACCGCAGATGCAACCTGGTCATGCCAGTCCTGCCGATCGGCGGGCTCGACCCAGCCACGGCTCTCGACCACCGGTTCCCCGATGAGCCGCCCCTTCCGCCCGTCCACGACGACGCGGATGAAGACGAACCCCTCACCCGACATGGCGCGGCGCTCCTCGACCAGGTCCTCGGACACCCGACGACCCGACTCGTCGACCATCACGTACTCGTCGGAGACCCGGCTGGCGGGCACGAGGCCGTCATCGGTGAGCGACACGCTGTCTCCGTCAGTACAGCGCAGGATCCGATCTGGTGACATTCCGCGCCCCAGCGCCAGGTCGTGGTGGGCGACGAGGTGCGCGTACTCACCGTGGACCGGTATGAACAGCTCCGGGTCGGCCGCGTTGTGCAGCTCCAGCAGCTCATCGGCCTTGCCGTGCCCGGTCGTGTGGACTCCCAACTGACCGCTGTGTACGAGATGTACACCACGCCGTGCCAGGGCATTGTGCAGGCGCGAGATGGATGCCTCGTTGCCGGGAATCGGGTGCGACGAGAACACCACGGTGTCCCGATCGCCGATCTTCAGGAAACGGTGGCTGCCGTCCGCCATGCGCTTCAGGGCCGCCCGCGGCTCGCCCTGTGAACCGGTGCAGACCACACAGGTGCGCGCCGGATCCATGTCATCCAGCTCGGTGTCGGGCGCCAGCATCTTGTCGGAGATCCTGAGCAGGCCGAGCTCCCTCGCCAGGGTCACGTTGCGGACCATCGACGGTCCCATGACCACCATCGTCCGACCGGTCGCCGCCGCGGCATCGACCACCTGCTGGATCCGGTGCACGTGGCTGGAGAACGCTCCCACGATGATCCGTCTGCCCTCGTTGGCTTCGAATACCTGCCTGAGCACCGGGCCGACGGTGGTCTCCGAGGTCGAAGATCCGGCGATGCCGGCATTCGTGGAGTCAGCCAGCAACAGCCTGATCCCGGACGACCCTGCCAGCTCCCGGAGCCTCGGCAGGTCGGTGACCCGGCCGTCCACGGGCGTCGGATCCAACTTGAAGTCGCTGGAGTGCAGGATGCGCCCCTGCGGCGTACCGAAGATGGTCATCAGGCCGCTGGGCGTCGAATGGGTGACCGGCAGGAACTCGCAGTCGAACGGACCGATGCGGAGCTTGGCGTGATCACCCAGCTCGATCAGCTCGGGGATCGGCACCCCTTCGCCCTTCAGCTTGCCGCGCACCATGCCGAGGGTGAACGGCGCCCCGTAGATGGGTATCGAGACGCCTTCGGCCGCCAGGTCCTTCAGCAGGTAGGGCAGCCCACCGATGTGGTCCTCGTGGGCGTGGGTGACCACGCACCCCTCGATGCGGTCGGCCCGTTCCAGCAGCCAGGTGAAGTCCGGCAGGACCGCGTCGACGCCCGGTAGGTCGTCCGGGAAGAGCTGGCCGCAGTCCAGCATGACTATGCGTCCCTCGACCTCGAGGGCGGCACAGTTTCGTCCGATCTCGCCGAGTCCGCCTAGGAACGTGATGTGTACGGGATGGGCCATCGAATCAGAACCTCTGCACTCAGGCGCGGCCGAGACCGGCCAGGACGAGACGGGCCCGGTCGGCCAGGTCGGCCGGCTCGGGTCCCATCGGGGGACGGCAGTCGCCGCCGGGTAGGCCCAGGACCTTCATCATGGCCTTGGATGGAATGGGGTTCGGCGTGAGGTCGCCCGATTCGAAGTCCCACGACGGGATGAGGCGCCGGTTGGCCTCGGTCGCCGCAGCCACGTCACCGGAGAAGAAGGCGTCCATCATGACGACGGTCTCCGGCGTGGCCCAGTGCGATGCCACGCTCACCACGCCGACCGCGCCGATCGCCAGGAGCGCCAGGGTGAGGGAGTCCTCCCCGCTGTAGATCTCGAACCCAGCCGGTGTGGCCGCCACCAGGCGGGCCGTCTCGGCCACGTCGCCGGCGGCGTCTTTGACCGCCACGATGTTCTGGACCTCGTCGGCGAGTCGCAGGATGGTGTCGGTGTGGATCTTGCGCCCGGACCGTGGCGGAATGTCGTAGAGCATCACCGGAAGGTCCGTCGCCTCGGCAACCGCCCGGAAGTGGTTGAACAGGCCCAGTTGGGACGGCCGGTTGTAGTAGGGCGTGACCGTGAGGATGGCGTCAGCCCCGGCCTCGCTGCAGCGCCGGGTGAGTTCCATCGCAGCAGCCGTGTCGTTGCTTCCGGCGCCGGCGATCACATGGCAGTCGACGGCCCCGGACACCGCTTCCACCAGGTCGATCTGCTCGTCGTGGGTGAGCGTCGGCGACTCGCCGGTGGTGCCAGCCAGCACCAGGCCGTCGTTGCCCTGTTCCACGAGCCAATCAGCCAGTTCCACCGCGCCGTCCAGGTCCAGCGACCCGTCGGCGGTGAACGGCGTGATCATGGCGGTGATCACCCGCCCGAACCTCGGCTCCATGCTGGATTACCTCCTGTTTGACTTTCGCTGACCTGAACTGGCTTGACCTGTGCTGACTTGTGCTGACCTGGCTGGCCGGGTCCGGATTGACCTGCCCCGGATTGAACCGGCTTGCCCCTTCGCTGCGGCTCAGCCGCTGGCGTGTTCCTTCGACCGCTGGATGCCCAACGTAGCCAGCAGGTTCTCGTGCAGTTCGAACCAGACCGTGTGGTACGACTCGATAATCGGCTTGGTGAACCAGTCCAGGTCGCCACCCGTGACCCGATCCAGCGCCGTGGCGAACCTCTCGCCGTAGCCGCCGAAACGCTCCAGGAGCGCCGCCAGAGCAGCACAGACCGGCTGGATTGCAGAGTCGGTTTCGGCCAGACGGCCGATGACCGCTTCGTCGTAGGCCGGGTCCGCATGGTCGTTCATGACCGGCTCGCCGGACGGATCACCCGGATCGGGTCGGAGCTGCCAGTCGGTGCAGAGCCCCAGGAAGCCCTGGTTGCCCTCGAGGAATCGGCTGTAGGCCCCTTCCACCTCGGCACGGCAGCCCAGTCCGGCCAGCTCCTCGGCCAGCAGTACCTCGCCGTGGGCCCGGCCATCCGAGGTGAGCATCCAGCCAGACATCCGGCCCTCGCGGTGACGGGCGTGGCCGGCCTCCTCCAGGCCCGTGAGCAGGACTGATGCCTCGTCGACGGCCATGCCGGCCACCTCGGCCACCAGCGGCGTGTCGACGAACCCCCGAACCCTCAGGACGTGCACGACGCGAAGGTCGGCGGTGCTGGGGCTGGTCATGGTGCCAACGCTAGCGCCGGGTCGCGACGGGCCAGCCG
>DUAC01000046.1:1541-6468 GCA_012961035.1 Acidimicrobiia bacterium | reverse complement strand
ACCCGCTGCGGTTCATGCGCTGGGAACCGGGGCTACGGGCCCTGTTCCACGGCCTCCCGGTATTCGACCCCGACAGCGTCGACCTCCGGGACCTGGGCGGTGGGCCGTTGGATACCACACGCGCCTTCGCCCTGGAAGAGACCGGGGACACGGGTCGGGACGGGGCGGCGGCCCGACACTTCCTCCGTACGGCCGGATACCTCCACGTCCCGGGCGTCTTCGACTCCGGCGAGGTGGCGGCCATGCTCTCCGATGCCGACGTCCTGGCCGGCGAGGCCCGGCCCGGGGACATGGCGTCGTGGTGGGGGCGTAACGCAGCAGGCGACGAGGTGCTCACCCGGGTGCTCCGTGCTGCCAGCAGGCCGGACCTGCGGCTGCTGGTCGACGACGCACGGATCCGTCGGGTCGTCGACACGGCCGACGAGGTGTTGGTTCCGAAGGTGCCCGATGACCCTGAGGCCGTCGACCTGGTGACTGTCCTGTGGAAGCGTCCCGACATGGCCGAAGGGCTCGCCGACCTACCGTGGCACCGTGACTGCGGCATGGGCGGCCATGCCCTCAACTGCCCGTCCGTAGTGCTCACGATCTGCCTCACCACAGGCACGCCTGAGGCCGGCGAGCTGCGGTTCCTGCCCGGCTCGCACCGGGGCGGGTTCCCGTTCGTGGACGGGACCGACGTGGCGGCCCCCGACGGGGTGGGCCTGCCCATCGGCGTCGGCGACGTGACCCTCCACTACTCGGACCTGATGCACGCCTCGCTGCCACCCACGTCGGCCCTCGGCCCGCACCGCATCTCGGTGCTGCTCGGGTTCGCCCCGGAGACCGCCGGCCACCACCTGGGCGGTCGGCACTACAACGACGCCCTGCTCGTCAACGACGACGGCCAGGTCGACCACCTCGGCCACCGCCTGGCGGAAGGCTGACCCGCCGACCCACACAGCGGCTGCATCCGGGCCGACGTGCCAAGGTGAGAGCCTCAGCGTCCAGCAGAATCGGAGTGCCAGTGAGCCTCGACGACTTCCCACGCATCCCCCTGTTGTTCGGCCCGTCGCCGATCCACCCGTTGCCGCGCCTCAGCGAGGCCCTGGGTGGTGGGGTGGAGGTCTGGGCGAAGCGGGAGGACTGCAACTCGGGGATCGCCTTCGGCGGCAACAAGGTCCGCAAGCTGGAGTACCTGGTGGCCGAGGCCCTGGAACAGGGTTGCGACACGCTCGTCTCCGTCGGCGGCGTGCAGTCCAACCACACCCGTCAGGTGACCGGGGTGGCCCGGCACCTGGGGCTGGGTGCCGTCACGGTGCAGGAGGGCTGGGTGGACTGGCCGGAGTCGTCCTACGAGAAGGTCGGCAACATCCAGTTGACCCGGATCCTGGGTGGCGACATCCGCATGGACCCGGCCGGGTTCGACATCGGGATCAGGGACAGCTGGCAACGGGCGCTGGCATCGGTCGAGGCGGCCGGGGGGAAGCCCTACGCGATCCCGGCCGGAGCATCGGACCACCCGTTGGGTGGCATGGGCTTCGCCAACTGGGCCCGGGAGGTCGCCGTCCAGGAGGCCCAGCACGACGTGTGCTTCGACCACGTCATCGTCTGCACGGTCACCGGGTCCACACACGCCGGGATGATCGCCGGCTTCGCGCTTGAGGGCCACCACGACCGGCGGATCCTGGGCATTGACGCCTCCGGCACCCTGGACCAGACGGTCGACCAGGTCACCCGGATCGCGAACGCCACGGCAGAGCGGATCGGGGTGGACAGGGATCTGGAGGCCGACGAGATCACCGTGCTGGCGGGCTACGAGGGGCCCGCCTACGGCGTTCCGGACGAGCAGACCATCGAGGCGATCCACCTTGCGGCCCGGACCGAGGGGATGATCACGGATCCGGTCTACGAGGGGAAGTCGATGGCCGGCCTCATCGACCTGGTCCGGAGCGGCTCGATCCCACCCGGCTCGAAGGTCCTGTACGCGCACCTCGGCGGACAACCCGCACTACCCGCGTACGCCGGAGCGCCGGGACTCGGCTAGGTGGGCGGCTGGCCCACCGGCAGGCCATCTGGCCGGACCACCGGAACGATCCGGCGTGGTGTGGAACGGTGCCCGGCTGGTGTCCCTCGCCGTGGGCGGGGTGCTGGCCGAGCTGGTCGACGTCCGGTTCGTCTACGTCCTGTCCGCCCTGCTGCTCCTGGCAGCTGCGGCAGTCGGGTTCACGACCCGGATCGAAACCTGAGGGGGACGGTTCCTCGGTCCCTGGTTCAGGTCGGTCGGTCGGCCATGAGGTCGCGGCAGGGCCAATCCTCCACCTCGCCCTGGTACATGGCCCGGAACCGGTCAGCGGGCAGGGGGTCCACCCAGGCGTCGTTTGCGACCAGTGAGGCGGCCAGGGCGCCCAGCGGATCGGCGCACTTGGCTGACCGGCCGTGTCCGCCCACCGCCAGGTACAGGCGGCCCGGTTCCACTGCGTCTATGTAGGTGTGGCCATGGCCTGTGTACGTCACGACGCAGCGGTGTGTCCGCCAACCCGTCACCTCGATGCCCGGGTAGGTCGCCTCCATCGAGGGTCGCATCAACTCCACGATGTCATCGCCGTCGCCGTGCCGGTACCAGGCAGCGATCTCGTCGGGCCGCTCAACCCATCGGTCGCGAATGGTGTTCGCGCCCCACTTGAGCAGCACCGAGCCGTCCGGGTAGGTGGTTGGCGGCGCTGCGTAGATGTCGGCCACCACTGGGTCGTGGATGCCGTAGTGCATCGGCGGAAGGCCGGCCAGGCGTTCCGCCTCGTGCTCGCCGATCTCGGCCAGAAGGACCGTCTCCGTCTTCATCCTCAACGCCAGGGGACGTTCCAGCAGGCCGATCCCGTTCGTGAAGGCACCGGTCGCCACCAGCACCTTCCGGCACCCGATCCTGGTGCCGTCCACCAGCGAGACGGTCGGGGTGGGATCCATGGTCATGCCGGACGCGCCCACGGTGAAGATGTGGGCTCCCGCCTCCGTGGCTGCCCGGAGTTGGGACGCCACGAGCGCACGGGGGTTCAGGCACCCGCCACCGGGTTCGAGGTACCCGACCACCTCCTCCTGGAAGTGGATCTCCGGGTACCGCTCGGCCAGCGCTGCGGGGCCCAGCACTTCGATCCCATGGCCCTCCGGCATGCCCGCCACCAGGTCGCCCAGGCCCTCGTCCTCGTCCGGCACGGCGGCGTACAGGTAGCCCGGCCCGGAGTACACGGGGCGGTCGGAGAACTCTTCGATGTCTGGCTTCGCCAACTCCGCCCGCCGCATCAGTTCGGCCTCCAACGGATCTGCCCAGATGGTCCGCGACAGCCTCGTCTCGTCGTAGTGGGCACCGAACGGGCCCGTGTGGACTGCGGCATCCACCGGTTCGGGCGGTGCGACAACGCCGACGTCCAGGCCGCTCTGGGCCAGATGGCGTGCTGCTGACGCCCCGATCATGCCCCCACCGATGACCACCACGTCGAACATGGGGAGAGGGTAGGAGAGTCGGCGGTTCAGGACCGCAGCAGGCGCTCGATGGCGGTGACGGCCTCTTCGATCTTGGCGTCGCCCGCGACTCCACCCTCCTGGACTGCTCCCCGGACGCAGTGCCGGATGTGCTCGTCCAGAAGGCCCACCCCGACCCCCTGCAGGGCCTTGGTGACCGACGAGATCTGGGTCAGCACGTCGATGCAGTAGGTGTCCTCGTCTATGAGGCGCTGGAGGCCACGGACCTGGCCCTCGATCCGGCGCAGCCGGGTGAGGTAGTCGTCCTTGGAGAGGGAGTAGCCGTAGGTAGGGATAGGGGGTACCCTACCATACATGGAACCCGAAGAGGCACGCCGATGACCCGGACGGTTGAGCTCCCGATCGATGGCATGACCTGTGCGGCGTGCGCCGCCCGCATCGGTCGAGGCCTGAACGGCCTGGAGGGCGTGGCCGAGGCCAACGTCAACTACGCCACGGCCCGGGCCGTCGTCTCATACGACCCAGACTCCGTGGATCCGGCCACGTTCGACACGACCATCCAGAAGCTCGGCTACGCGGTCGCCGCTGATGGTGCAGACGAGAGCGCCGCCGAGGAGGACCTGGCGGAGCTGGGCCGTCGCCTCGTCGCCGCCTTCGTCCTCTCGGTCCCGGCCATGTTGGTCTCGATGGTGCCGACGCTGCGCTTCGGAGGATGGGAGTGGGTGGTGGCAGCCCTCACCACCCCGGTGGTCTGGTGGGTCGGCTGGCCGTTCCACCGGGTGGCGCTGCGAAACCTCCGCCACGGCGCCACCACCATGGACACCCTCGTGTCGATGGGAACTGGAGCAGCATGGACCTGGTCCGCCGTCGCCCTCCTGGCCGTGGATGACGGGCACGTCTACTTCGAGACGGCCGCGGTCATCGTCACGTTGATCCTCCTGGGCCGATGGTTCGAGGCCCGGGCCAAGCGCCGGTCCGGCGATGCCATCAGGGCGCTCGCCGGCCTGGGCGCCAGCACCGCCCGGCTGGAGGACGGCTCCGCTATCCCCGTCGAGGAACTGCGGGTCGGCATGCGTCTCATCGTGCGACCCGGCGAGAAGATCCCCGTGGATGGCCTGGTGGTTGACGGATCCAGCAGCGTGGACGCCTCCATGATCACCGGCGAACCCGTACCCGTCCCTGTCGGCATCGGCGACGAGGTGATCGGAGCGACCATCAACGGCAACGGTTCGATCACCGTCGAGGCCGTCCGGGTCGGCAACGAGACGAAGTTGGCCCAGATCATGCGCCTAGTGGACGAGGCGCAGGCATCCACCGCCCCGGTGCAGCGACTCGCCGACCGCGTCTCGGCTGTCTTCGTACCCACGGCGCTCGGAATCGCCGCCGTGACCCTGATCGGCTGGCTGGTGGCCGGACAGCCGGCGACCGAGGCCTTCACCGCGGCGGTGGCCGTGCTGATCATCGCCTGCCCGTG
>DUAC01000046.1:0-1517 GCA_012961035.1 Acidimicrobiia bacterium | reverse complement strand
CACCCCGACCGCCATCATGGTCGGCACAGGTCGTGGCGCATCCCTCGGGGTGATCATCAAGGGAGGCGAGGTCCTCGAGGCGACCCGCCAGATCGACCACGTCGTCGTCGACAAGACCGGCACCATCACCGAGGGCCGGATGGAGCTGGTGTCGGTCACGGCGACACCCGGGACGGACCGCAGCGAGGTGCTGCAACGGGCAGCCTCCGTCGAGTCACGCTCGGAGCACCCGGTTGGAGAGGCGATCGCCGCCGCCGCACCAGACCTCCTGCCGGTCTCCGGCTTCCAGAACCTCCCGGGACTGGGGGTAAGCGCCACGGTCGATGGTGTCGAGGTGGTCGTCGGACGCAGGCAGATGTTCGACGAGGTCCCGGAGGACCTCGCGTCGGCCATGACCGAAGCTGAGGATGCCGGCGGCACGGCGGTCCTCGCCGGCTGGAACGGCACCGCCCGTGGAGTCCTCGTGGTAGCGGACAGGATCAGGCCGACGAGCGCCGAGGCGGTCACCGCATTCCGGGACCTCGGCCTGGAGGTGACGCTGCTGACCGGCGACAACGCCCGCACCGCCCGGACCGTGGCGGCGGCGGTCGGAATCCACCGGGTTCTCGCCGAGGTCATGCCGGAGGACAAGGACGCCGAGATCCAGCGCCTCCAGGCCCAGGGCCACGTCGTGGCAATGGTCGGTGACGGCATCAACGACGCACCGGCCCTGGCACGCGCCGACCTGGGCATCGCCGTGGGCACCGGCACCGACGTGGCCATCGAGACCTCGGACCTCACGATCGTCTCGGGCGACCTGAGGGCCGTGGCCGATGCGATAGCGCTCTCACGACGGACCCTCTCGACCATCAAGGGGAACCTCTTCTGGGCCTTCGCCTACAACACCGCGGCCATCCCGCTGGCCGCCCTCGGCATCCTGAACCCGATGATCGCCGCCGGGGCGATGGGATTCTCCTCGGTGTTCGTGGTCACCAACTCGCTACGGCTGCGCCGGTTCAACGGCTACCGCCGACCTTCCCCGACCCATGGCACGACTTCGACGACAGACCACGAAAGAGTTACCCCATGACGAACCGGGTGTTCAACGTTCCGGACATCTCCTGCGACCACTGCAAGAGGGCGATCGAGGAAGCTGTCGCGGCGATTCCGGAGGTGGACTCCGTCGTCGTAACGGTGGACCGACGGGTGGTCGAGGTCGCCGGTGTCGCTTCGGATGACGCCGTCATCGCCGCCATCCAGCTGGCTGGATACGAGATCGCACAGGGCTCCTGACGGTCGACGATGGCATGGACGGTAAACGACCCCTACTGTCGCCCCGGGAGGATCCAATGACCGGACCGATGCATTGTGGACGTGCCCTCCATGGGGAGCGGCGGCGGAAGGCACGACGGACCACGCGCTCCGGTCATGTGCTCATAGCCGCGGCGGCCATCCTCGTCCTCGGAGGGTTCCTCCTCACGGGCTGTGGCTCCGAATCGACTGCCGCCGATGTCGCGCCTGACCTCCGGCTCACCACC
>DUAC01000045.1 GCA_012961035.1 Acidimicrobiia bacterium | reverse complement strand
CCGTAGCCGATGTACTGGCCGTGCCGGTCGACGAACAGGTTGGCCGTGGAGCCGTAGACCAACTGGAAGCCCTTGTTGGCAATGGTGGCGAAATGCTTGGCCGGTATCCCCTTGCCCATGATCCGCCCGGTGACGGAGACGAACTGGCAGTAGAGGTACTGGATCTCCTCGACCTCGATCCGCCTCTGGATCTCGGCGACCTGCTCGGCCCGCCCCGGTGCCTCGATGAACTCCTGGATGTCGGTCATGTTCTCCCCCTCACGCCCTGGGGCGTTTTCCACCTGACCATCGGTTCCCACTGAAATGTGCCCACGGTCAGGTCTGTCGGACCGGGGTACCATAGCAATCAAGTACACGTACTGCCAGTGAAACCTTCCACCGCAGGAAAGTCTCTCCACACACAGTGGCGATCGGGTTGGGTTACGCTGGCCAGCAAGATGTTGCGACGCAGCGTCCCGGGAGGGCGTGGCGCCGACAGGCCCGGAGACGGGTTGCCAGGGGGAACATATGACGATCACGGTGACAGAACGTTCCCGCCTACTCATGCCCGGCATGGCCAACTTCGAACCCGGCGTGGAGCGCTACCGGGTCACCGGAGGCGCCGTCACCGCCGTTCTCATGGGGGCCGGCGACAGGCTCGAGATCATCGATCCCGAGGGCTGCCAGCCGGTGGAGGTGGCGGCCTTCGATCGGGACGGAAAGTCCGACCCGGGCCTACTCGGCCACTCGTCGGGAGCTCCGGCTACCGGCATCGCCGCGATCCTGGCCGGCGACCAGCACGACGCCCGGCGGGTGGCTGATGCCCTCGCCGCCAAGGGCATCGACCTGGGCGCCACCACCGCCATCCACTGCTTCTCACAGGACTCGGCGGCGGCCGAGACCGTCTGGCTGACCGCCTCGGCCGACGTGGTGTGCGTGATCGGCGTGCCGGGCGGCGACATGTCCCCGGAGGACCAGAACACCCCGACCGATGTCATTGCCTTCATCCACCGGACCGCTCCCCCGGCACCCGGCCTCCAGATCCTCCCCACCCCGCTGGCCGACCAGAACCAGGACCTCCGCATCCGGGCCTCCACGGCGCGGGCCTACGAGGTGAAGGCCGGCGAGTTCATCCAGGTCATCGACGTGGAGGGACGGGAGTGCTCGGACTTCCAGTG
>DUAC01000044.1 GCA_012961035.1 Acidimicrobiia bacterium | reverse complement strand
ATCGCGGATTTCCCGGCGTCGGCTGTGTACGCACGGTGGGACTACGGTCCGCCGGTATGACCCCGACCACAGGAAAGCACCCGATTGACAAGCGATTCGCCACCGTCAACGGAAAGCGGATGGCCTACGTGGAGGTCGGTGAGGGTGACCCCATCGTGTTCCTGCACGGCAACCCCACGTCGTCGTACCTCTGGCGCAACGTCATCCCGCACGTGGCCGACCTCGGGCGCTGTATCGCCCCCGACCTGATCGGCCAGGGCGATTCGGAGAAGTTGGGCGACTCCGGCCCCGGCTCGTACCGGTTCGTGGAACACCGCACCTACCTGTGGGAACTGTTGGAACAGATCGGCGTGACGGGGCGCGTGACCCTGGTCGTGCACGACTGGGGCTCGGCTCTCGGGTTCGACTGGGCCGCCAACCACCCCGAGGCGGTGGCCGGGGTCTGCTACATGGAGGCCATCGTCCGGCCCATAGCCACGTGGGACGAGTGGCCCGAGGCCGCACGGGGCATCTTCCAGGCCTTCCGGTCGCCGGCGGGTGAGGACATGGTGTTGGAGAAGAACCTGTTCGTGGAGGCGGTCCTCCCCGGAGCGATGATCTGCGACCTGGCACCCGAGGACCACGACGAGTACCGGCGACCGTTCGCCGAACCGGGCGAAGGGCGGCGCCCCACCCTCACCTGGCCCCGTGAGATCCCCGTAGCGGGCGAGCCGGCCGACGTGGTGTCAATCGCCTCGGCATACGCGGACTTCATGGCGTCGGCCCCGTTCCCGAAGTTGTTCGTGAACGCAGAACCCGGCGCCATCCTGACCGGCACCCAGCGCCAGTTCTGCCGTACCTGGCCCAACCAGACGGAGGTCACAGTCGCCGGAAACCACTTCATCCAGGAGGACTCCGCCGATGAGATAGGAGCGGCGCTGGCCGACTGGCACGCGTACCTGTAGGCAGCAGGGCCCGCCCTCCTGTGCCTCAGACGGCGGGCGTGGTCAGCCCGTAGTAGCCGTCGAACCGGCGTTAGAGAATCTGCGACAGGAACAGCTTCGTACGGTCCTCGGTCGGGTTCGAGAAGAACAACTCCGGCGTGTTCTGCTCCACGATCTGGCCTTCCTCCATGAAGATGACCCGGTCGGCCACCTCCTTGGCGAAGCCCATCTCGTGGGTGACCACCATCATCGTCATGCCGGACAGCGCCAGCGTCTTCATGATGTCCAGCACCTCCTTCACCATTTCCGGGTCTAGCGCAGACGTCACCTCGTCGAAGAGCATGATCTTGGGTTCCATGGCCAGGGCCCGGGCGATGGCCACACGCTGCTGCTGGCCGCCCGAGAGCTGCCCCGGGTACTTGTCGGCCTGCTCGGGGATGCCCACGCGCTCCAGCAGGGCCATGGCCTGGGCATCGGCCTCGGCCCGCGGCCTCTTGCGGACCCAGATGGGAGCCAGGGTGATGTTGTCCCTCACCGTCAGGTGGGGGAACAGGTTGAACTGCTGGAAGACGATCCCGACCTCTGAACGCACCTTCTCGATGTTCCGCAGGTCGTTGGTGAGCTCCACGCCGTCGACGACTATGCGACCCTCCTGGTGCTGTTCCAGGCGGTTGATGCAGCGGATCCACGTCGACTTGCCGGAGCCTGAAGGGCCCAGAACGACCACCACCTCCTGCTCCTTGATGGTCGCCGAGATCTTGTCGAGGGCCCGGAAGTCGCCGTACCACTTCGACACGTCCTCGCACACGATCATGTCGCGGGCGCCGGACAGGTCACGCGTCTGACCCGCTGCCGGCTCGCTGGTCGCGCCGGTGGTGCCTGTAGGGGCAGTGTCTGCAGGATTCTCGGTCATCGGTTCACCTTGTGGTCTCGAGTTCTTCCGGAAACTGGGTTGTGTCGAGCGCTTCCGGAAATCCGGCCATCGTGGCGAACGGGTGACCCGTTCGATCGGGCAGGTCGTCCGGTCGGACGCGTAGGCGTGGGCTTCATCGTTCGCCCAGCCCTGTGCGCTGTTCGAGGCGCTGGCTGGCCTTGGACATCTGGTAGGTGAAGATCCAGTAGATCGCGGAGACGAACAGGACGTTCTCCTTGGTGCTGCCCATGAACTCCGTCTGGTTGGGCATCACATACCGGGCGATGTAGAGAATGTCGAACAGGCCGATGATGGCCAGCAGCGACGTCTCCTTGAATACCCCGATGCAGTGCCCGACCAGCGGCGGGATGGCGGCCCGCAGGGCCTGGGGGAGCACGATGAAGATCGTCTTCTGGGCCGTTGTCATGCCCACTGCAGCGGCGGCCTCGTGTTGTCCGCGGTCCACCGACTGGAGACCGCCCCTGACGTTTTCGGCCAGATAGGCGGAGGAGAACAGGGCGTAACCGATGACGACCGCGGTCACCTCCGACAGGTGCATGCCCTTGGGTAGGAACAGCGGCACCATGATGCTGAAGAAGATGAGGATGGTGATCAGCGGGATGCCACGGACGAACTCGATGAACCAGGTGGAGAGCAGCCGGAAGATCGGCATGGTCGAGGTACGGGCCAGGGCCAGGGCGAGGCCCAGGGGGAAGGAGATCACGATCGTGAAGATGGCGACCATGAGCGTCAGGGAGAGCCCGCCGATGAAGAAGCCGCCCGGCACCTTGACCGTCGATGGGGTGTTGATCGCCGTGACCATCCACGACATGACGACGAGGACACCCAGCCAGCCGAAGATGTATCGCTTCTGGGCCCTGGGACCGCCGGAGAACGTGTGGGCGGCAAGAGCGAACGCTGCGAGCAGCAGCATGTCCAGGCGCACGATCATCCGCATCGGGGTGAGGAAGGTGGCGCAGCCGACAATCAGCACCAGCGCTGCGACTATCCGGCCGGCCTCGCCGGTGGAGGGTCGGCTCAGCCAGAGCAGCAGGGCGCTTCCCAGCACGGCGTACACCCCGAATATCGGAATGTCCGTACCGAAGACATGCCCCATCTCGAAGGAGGGGTCCCTCAGCACCAGGTACAACAGGAAGGGCGGTGCCATCAGCCAGAGCAGCAGGACCGTGATGCGCGTGGCGTTGACCGGCAGGCGCTCCCTGAGGAAGCCACCCAGGAAGTAGGCCGCCACGGCGATGAGAAGCATGATCGTCCACGGCAACTTGGTGGTCATCGCCACCGTGCCAGGCTCCGCCAGCACCCTCGGGGTGCGGTCCATGAGGAAACTGTGGTGGCCGTAGGGGACCACCCAGAGGGAACCCACCAGCCCGGAGAGCGTCACCAGGAGCAGGGTCAGTGTGGTGGTGGCCTGGTCGTCGTTGGTGAAGCGGCGCAGGCCCTCGCCGACGCCCGCGACCACGGCCGCCGTCAGCAGCCAGATGAGCGTGGCCCGCCCGCTGAACGGTGCCAGCAGCGTGAGCAGGGCCAGGATGGCGCCGCGGGAGAGGAGGCGGCGCCCGAGGTCCGGCAGCGCAACCACCCTCGCTGTCCGCCAGATGGCCATGGACACGCTGGTCAGGATGAGGAGGATCGCCGCGCACACCCAGATCCGTACGTACTGCGACTCCGGGTAGGCCTGGGTCATGAGCAGTCGAAGGTTCGTCGCCGTGGCGTTCCACTGGCGTTCCGGGTTGAAGATGAAGCTCAGCAGGCCCCTGGCTATCGCCAGCAGGAGGATGCTGGACACCACGGTCAGGATCGAGTTGAACTTCGAGGAGAAGAGGTTCTCCTTCACCCACTCGCGGGGCGGCAGCTTCGGGGTCTCGGGCGGCGGGGTGTATGGGATGGTGATGTTGCCGGTCACGCTTGAGAGCTCGCTCATCTACCGCTCCACCAGCTGCGTGCGGACGTTGAACCAGTTCACGATGACCGAGAGGGTCAGGGAACAACTCAGGTAGAAGAGCATCCAGATGGCCACCACCGGCAGGGTCTTGCCCGTCTGGTTGAACACCGTCGTTCCGACCTGGACCATGTCGCTGTATCCGACGGCGATGGCCAGCGACGTGTTCTTGGTGAGGTTCAGGAACTGGTTGCCGGTAGGCGGCAGGATCACCCGGAAGGCCTGCGGCAGGACCACCCGGCGCAGCGTCTGTCCACGGGTCAGCCCGACGGCGAGGGCAGCCTCGGTCTGTCCCTTGGGCACCGCCAGGATGCCACCCCGGACGTTCTCGCCGATGAAGGCCGACGTGTAGAACACGACGCCGAAGAACACGGCGGCGAAGCCGATCGACATGGTCAGGCCGTTCTTGCCGTAGTTGGGGAACTTGCCCTTCTGGACGATGTCGGGAAGCATGGCGTCGAATGGACGGGCAGCACCGTCGACGTTGAACTTGGCCTCCATGACGCCGAACAGGTCACGGCCGCTGTTCAGGATCCACGACGAGAGGCCGGTCCAGCGGACCACGACGAACACGACCACCAGCGATGCCAGCGCGATGAAGATGATCCGGAACCAGTCATCATCGGAGAGCGACAGGTGACCGCGGACGCTGCGGTGGGCGCTGAGGAAACGGAGGATCCACCTGGTGCCGGCGCCCAGGGCGACTGCGCAGAGCAGCACCTGCGGAACGATGATGGGTAGCGAGTCGAGCAGGTCGGCAATGGCGCCGAAGATGCCGCCCACCCATGAGAACACCGGGTGGATGAACAGGCCGACCAGGGCGAACAGGGCAATGGTGCCCAGGGCCCAGAGCGTAGGTGCCGTCTGGGCGCCGGTTTCGTCGTGCAGGCGTGTGCGGTGTCGGCGGATGTAGTGGGCGGCTACCGCTCCTATGAGCACGACGATCAGCCACTGGTAGAAGCCGTCGGAGATGAACACCCTGGGCATCGAGATGCCCTTGTTGGAGATGTGGAGCCAGCCGTTGATGGGGCCTGCGACCAGGCCCAGCCTGGGGAGCGACGTCAGCACGGAGAAGTAGAAGATCATCTGCACCAGCAACGGGACGTTTCGCAGCGTCTCCACCCAGATGGAGCCGAGGCGACGTACCAGCCAGTTGTCTGAGAGGCGGGCCAGGCCCACGATCACGCCGAGGATGGTGGCGAAGAAGATGCCGGCGACAGCCATGCGCATGGTGTTGACCATGCCGACCCAGAGGGCCCGGCCGCCGGTGGCCGGCTTCGTGTCGATGCCCTCGCTGAGCTGGATGTCCGGGGGACGGTTCAGGAAGTCGAAGCCGGTGCTGATGTTCCGGGCCCGGAGGTTGTCACCGGCCTGGTTGGCCAGGAACCACATGGTGCTGAGCACCACGATTAGGAGGGACACCTGGGCGACCCACTTCAGGATGACGACGTCGCGCCACAGCGGGGTGCGGGCCGACGCAGCGATGCGCGGGCTCGAGGAGGTGGAGGTGTCGGTCATGTGTTTTAGGTCAGCCTGTCACGCGGAAGGACCCGCTGCCGGAGGTGGGTCGCACCCCCGGCAGCGGGACCATCGCATGTCAGCCGATCAACTGCTTCAGGATCGGCTTCTGGTCAGTTCTGCAACCGGGTCCTAGCGGGCCGGCGGCGAGTAGATGAGACCACCATCGAGCCAACCGGCGTTGGAGCTGCCCTCGCGGTACAGGCCCACCGGGTTCAGGTTCGAGTCGTAGACCTCACCGTAGTTACCGACCTGCTTGATCACCTGGTAGAAGGCGTCAGCGCTCAGGCCCATGACGGTCTGGAGCTCGCCGTCGCCACCGAGGAGACGACCGACCTCGCCGGCATCGCCGACGTGGCTGTCGACCGTGGCCGACGTGATGCCGTACTCGTCCATGATGATCATGGCGTAGACGGTCCAGTTGACGGCGTCGGCCCAGGCCGAGTCGTTCTGGCCGTAGGTCGGGCCGAGCGGCTCCTTGGAGATCGGCGTGGCCGGGAAGATGACCCACTCCTGATCGGCGGGCTGATTCTTGACCTTGCGGCCAACGAGGGCCGAACCATCGGTGGTGGTGATGTCACAGCCACCTGCGATGAAGGTCTCCCACACCTCGTCGCTCGTCTCGAAGGCGAGCAGGGTGATGTCGGCACCGGCCATCTCGGCGGCCTCGGCGATGTTCTTCTCCGTGGTCGTACCGGCGTTGGTGCACACGATGGCGCCATCGATGTCGCTGACCTGGCTGGAACCCGTGAAGCCATCGCTGGCACGGGCCATCAGCTGCTGGCCGTCGTAGTAGGTGGTCGGACCGAAGTCCATGCCGACGTCCGAGTCACGGCTCTGGGTCCACGTGGTGTTGCGGATCAGCACGTCCACGTCGCCCGTCTGGACGGCGGTGAAGCGCTCAGAGGCTGTGAGGGCCACGAAGTTGACCGCGTTGGCGTCACCGAGGACGGCGGCGGCCACTGCACGGCAGTAGTCGGCGTCAAAGCCGACGACCGAGCCATCAGCCTGCGTCTCCGAGAAGGCCACGGCGGAACCGCTGACTCCACAGTTCAGGGTGCCTCGTGCCTGGACGGTGTCCAGGAGGCTGCCGGCTGCTACGACCTCGACCTCAGCTGTCGTGGCCGGTGCGGCGGTGGTCTCTGCAACAGCGGCTGCCGTGGTGGCAGGAGCTGCATCGTCCCCGTCGCTGTCGCTACCGCATGCTGCGGCGACGACACCGATTGTGAGGAACATGGCGAGAAGCTTCAGAAGCTTGCTCTTGTTCATAGGTAAACCCCTCCGGTTTGTTTCTGGTTCCCGTTGGGCGGTTATCGCCACAGC
>DUAC01000043.1 GCA_012961035.1 Acidimicrobiia bacterium | reverse complement strand
GTCGCCTGCCCTTCGAGAGCAGCCACATTGCCGGGCGTCCGATGGTTGCGGGGATGGCCAGCTTCTTCGTCATGCCGAGCGCCCGGAGGAACGGCGGGTGGAGCCGCCATGTCACGGCGGCTCCCGGGCCACCGATGGACGCCGCCGCCGAGCGACCTTCCGGTCCGATCAGAAGCCGGGCGACCTCGTACTCGTCCTTGTAGGCGGTCAGCTTGTGCAACCCGCGTGCCACGGCCTCTGTGAGTCGCACCGAACCGGCCGACGCGCCCTGTTCAGCCGTCGAGGCGGCCTCGACCAGGTCGAGGTAACCGGACGCGCAGCGGGCGTCCTGGTATCCGACGAGATCGGCGGCCAGCAGGCCGATCAGCGGCCCCAGCCCCGTGCGCCCGTCCAGCACCTCCACGCGGGTCCGTAGGTCGGCGGGGAGTTCCGGGACATCCATGGTGGTCGACGACATCCGACCGTCGGGATCGTCGGCGGAGTCGAAGGCCGACGGATCCATGGCCCAGCGGCGACCCGCACGGAAGGCCGCACGGTTGCGGTCGACTGCCACCCCGTTGAGGCCGATGGCACGCTCCACCGAGGCCGGATCCACGGGGATGGCTCCGGCCTGGACCGCCACGCCCAGGAGCAGGACGTTGGCCGGGGCGGCGTCGCCGAATAGGGAGTGACTGATCGCCGATGCGTCGACGAACCGGTTCAGCCCGCTGTGGGTCCTGGAGTCCGCTCGCCCTACGAGCTCCTCGACGGTGGGCAGGTCCTTCTCCGGGTGGCCGACCATCGAACCGGTCGGGGTCTCGGAGGTGGAGGCCACCATGACGGTCTGCTCGACGCCGGCGGCGTGCATGGTCTTCGCACTGGCGCCGACGAGGAGGTCGAAGGCCAGGATCACGTCGGCGCCGGCCTCGCCGACCAGGTTCGAGGCCCGTGGGCCGTTCCGCGACAGGCGCAGGTCGCTGATGACGGGGCCGGCCTTCTGGGAGAGGCCGGTCTGGTCCAGCCCGCGAACGTCGTAGCCGTCGATCATCGCTGCGATGGCCAGGATCTGGGCAACCGTCACGACGCCCGTGCCACCGATACCGGCCAGACGAATGTCGACCTGCCCGGTGTCCACGATGGCCACGGGTGCGACCAGGTCACCGCTCCCGTAGCTGCCTGGGGCCTTGGCGGTGGCCGGGTCGTCGGGATCCACCGCCACCGTCATGAAGCTGGGGCAGTCGCCCTCCAGGCAGGATGCATCGAGGTTGCAGGAGGACTGGTCGATGGTGGTCTTGACGCCCAGATCGGTCTCCACGGGCTGCACGGAGAGGCAGTTGGAGACATCGCCGCAGTCGCCGCACGCCTCGCAGAGGCGGTGGTTGATGACGACACGGAACCCCGGGGTCTCGGCCTTGCCGCGCTTGCGGAGCCGTCGCGTCTGGGCGGCACAGGCCTGGTCGTGGATCAGCACGGTGACACCGTCGACCGCAGCAAGGATCTCCTGGGCCTCAATGATCCGGGTCCGGTCCCAGACCTGGATGTCGCCCGGTAGACGGACCCCCTTGTAACGGGCGGTGTCCTCCGTCGTGATCAGGACCCGGGACACGCCGTGGGACAGCAGGATCGAGGCGATCTGGGGCACGCCGACCCCGTTGGTGGCATCCTGGCCACCGGTCATGGCGACGGTGCCGTTGTAGAGCAGCTTGTAGGTCATCCGCACGTCGGCGGCGACGGCCGCCTGGATGGCCAGCTGTCCGGAATGGAAGAAGGTCCCGTCGCCGATGTTCTGGGTGAAGTGCTCCCTCTCGACGAATGGGGACATCCCGATCCACTGGCTGCCTTCACTGCCCATGGCCGTGATCCCGGCGCTCCTCCCGACCTTGTCCTCCTCCATGAGGAGGACCATCCCGTGGCAACCGATACCGGCGCCGACGAGGGCATCCTCGGGGACCTTGGTTCCCCAGTTGTGGGGGCAACCGGAGCAGAAGTAGGGGGTCCGCTCGATCGAGAGCGGGAGCAGGGCGTGCTCGCGGACCGTGGGCTCGGGCGTGAGCCTGTCCGCCAGCCGGGCCGAGAGGCGCTCCCGGAGGCCGACGAGGATCGTGTCGGCGTCCAGGATCCCGTGGTTGGGCATGAGGGTGCGTCCGTCCGGGTGGGTCTTGCCGACGACGCGGGGCTGGTCGGGGCCGCCGTAGAGGGCGTCCTTCACCAGCCATTCGAGCGTCGGGTTCTTCTCCTCGACGATGAGGATCTCGTCCAGGCCGCGGGCGAAGGTGCGGATGGTCGAGGGATCGAACGGCACCGGGACCCTCATGTGGAGTAGCCGGATGCCCACAGCGGCGATCTCGGCGTGTGTCGTGAGGCCGAGGCGGCCCAGGGCGTGGAGCAGCTCGTGGTAGGTGAAGCCACTGGCGACCAGGCCGATCCAGGCGTCCGGGGGGTCGATGGTCGTGTGGTTGAGGCGGTTGGCGATCGTGTAGCGGCGCACCAGCTCGGAGCGGGCCTCCCGGAAGTCGCGCTCCAGCTCGAGCGTGTGGGGCGTCAGGAGCTGGCCGTCGGGATGGTGCTCGTAGGGCCTCCCGTCGATGGTCAGGTCGGGGACGACCGGTACGACGTGCTCCGGATCCAGGTCGACGGTGCCGTTCCCGTCTGCGACAGCGGCCACGATCTTCAGCGCCGTCCAGAGGCCCGTGATCCGAGACAGTGCGACGGCGTGCATGCCGAGGTCCAGGACCTCCTGCACGTCTCCCGGATACAGGATCGGCATGTGGAGGTCGACCAGCGCGGCGTCGGAGCTGGACGGCAGCGTGGAGCTCTTGGCGGCGGGGTCGTCCCCCACGATGGCGATGGCGCCTCCGTGGCGCGACGTGCCGGCGAAGACCGCGTGGCGCAGTGCATCGCCGGCCCGGTCCAGGCCGGGTGCCTTGCCGTACCAGATTCCGAGCACGCCGTCGTAGCGGCAGTCGGGCTGCTCGGCCGCCAACTGTGAGCCCATGACGGCGGTTGCGGCCAACTCCTCGTTGACAGCCGGCTGGTTCACGATGGCCAGGTCCGGGACGAGGGCGGCTGCCCGGGCGACCTCGCCGTCGAAGCCTCCGAGGGGGGAGCCCTGGTAGCCGGATACGAAGGCCGCCGTGTTCAGCCCCTTGGTGCGGTCCACCCGTAGCTGCTGGATGGGGATCCGGGCCAGTGCCTGGATCCCGGTGAGGAAGGCCCGGCCGTGGTCGGCGCGGTAGCGGTCCTCGAGTTTGTAGTCGTCCAGTAGTGACACGGTTGCCCCCTGTTGCCCATGCCGTCGGTGTCGGGCATCGGTCTTTCAGGCCATACGGTGACAGATGTACGATAAAGACTCAATGAATCCGAATGAACAACGGAAAAGTAGGGCAAATGGCACAACTCGACCGGTCCGACATCCGAATTCTTGCCGTACTCCAGTCGGATGCACGGCAGACGAATCGGGCCGTGGCGGCCGAGGTGGGCCTGGCGCCCTCCACGACCCTGGACCGCATCAGGTCGCTGGAGCTCAACGAGGTCATCACCGGCTACCACGCCGCCGTGGACCTGAAGGCCCTGGGTCGTCCCATCCAGGCGATCGTGGCGCTGCGCCTCCGCCCGAAGACCGGCCCGGTGGTGGATCGGGCGGTGGAACGACTCTGGGCGCTGCCTGAGACGCTGGGCGTGTTCCTCATCACCGGCATCGACGATGTCATCGTGCACCTCAGCGTGGCGGACACCGACAGCCTCAGGCAGCTGGTCCTGGAGGGCATCTCCAGCATCGAGGGCGTGGTCGACGAACGGACCTCGCTGGTCTTCGAGTACCGCCAGAAGAGGGTCGTCGCTGCACTCGGGAACTGATCCCCCGTCGGGGAGAAATCGGCCTGCATGTGGCGGCGCCGCCGTGTATCGGTCAGGGTGGGCGCATCGATTGAGGAGGGTCCATGGACCACGACATTCCCCCTGACCTCGCCGACTACCTGGTCGAGCTGGATGACTTCATAGAGAGCGAGATCAGACCGCTGGAGGAAGCCGACGACAACGTCAGGTTCTTCGACCACCGGCGTGAGGACGCCCGCACCGACTGGGACCGCGACGGGCTTCCCAACCGGGAATGGGAGGACCTGCTGGCCGAGGCGCGACGCCGGGCCGATGCAGCCGGTCACTACCGGTACCCGCTGTCGGCGGAACTGGGTGGCAGGAACGGCACCAACCTGGGCATGGCCGTCATCCGGGAGCACCTTGCCGCCCGGGGCCTGGGGCTGCACAACGACCTCCAGAACGAGCACTCCATCGTGGGCAACAACGTCGGCCTGCTGCTGATGCTGGAGTACGGGAGCGAGGAGCAGAAGGCCGAGTGGGTTCCCCACCTGCTGGAGGGAACGCGTGGGTTCGCCTTCGGTATCACCGAGCCCGAACACGGATCGGACGCCACCCACATGGAGACGAGTGCCGTGCGCGACGGCGACGGCTGGGTCATCAACGGCGAGAAGACGTGGAACACGGGAATCCACCGGGCGCACAGCGACATGATCCTGGCGAGGACCTCCGGTGGGCCGGGTGACGGCCATGGCATCACGGCATTCCTGACCCCGATGGACGCCGACGGGCTGGTCATCGAGGAGTACCTCTGGACCTTCAACATGCCCACCGACCATGGCCGGGTGTCGTTGACCGACGTGCGCCTGCCCGACAGCGCCATCCTCGGCGAGGAGGGGAGGGGCCTGCAGATCGCCCAGCACTTCTTCAACGAGAACCGGATCCGGCAGGCGGCTTCCAGCCTCGGGGCTGCCCAGTACTGCATTACCGAGTCGGTCGCCTACGCGAAGGAGCGCAGGCCGTTCGGCAAACCACTCTCGATCAACCAGGGGATCCAGTTCCCGCTCGTCGAGCTGCAGACGGAGTGCGAGATGCTCCGGGCGCTGGTGCACAAGACCGCCTGGCAGATGGACACCTACGGCGCCTTCTCGGTCTCGGACAAGGTCTCCATGTGCAACTACAGGGCCAACCGCCTGTGCTGCGATGCGGCCGACCGGGCCATGCAGGTCCATGGTGGGCTGGGCTACTCACGCCACCGGCCGTTCGAGCACATCTACCGCCACCACCGGCGCTACCGGATCACCGAGGGCGCAGAGGAGATCCAGATCCGCCGCATCGCCGGCTACATGTTCGGCTTCATGTCCCAGCGGGCCCCCAAGGGCGTCGTCCAGGACTGAGTGCCGCCGATGCCTGACACCGACGAGATCCAGAGCCTCCTGGCCGACGCCCTTGAGAGCCTCGACGGGTTCGTGGCTCTCCACTCGCTGGAGCGGTTGTCCGGGGGAGCCAGCCAGGCGACCTACCGCCTGCGCGTCGCCATGGTCGACGGCGAGCGCAGCCTGGCGTTGCGAAGGAGCGTGGGCCCTGCAGGTGAACGGGGCTTCGGCGGACCCGGCCTGGCCGTCGAGGCACGCCTCATGGGCCTGGCTCGTCGGGCCGGGGTGCCCGGGCCGGAGGTCCACATGGCCCTCCGGCCGGAGGACGGCCTGGGAGAAGGCTTCGTCATGGAGTGGGTAGAGGGCGAGAGCATCGGCTCCAGGATCAACCGGTCCGACGAGCTGGCCTCCGCCCGGGCCGGGCTGGCAGGCGAGTGTGGGCGGGCGCTGGCCCGCATCCATGCCATCGACCTGGACTCCACGGGGCTGAACGACGCCCTGCACGAGGTCGACCCCGCTGAGGAGGTGAGGCAGACCTGGGAGCGCTACAAGGGATTCCACAGCCCCCAGCCCATGATCGACTTCACGGCCCGGTGGCTCCTGGACCACCTGCCGCCCGAGGGTGAACCGGCCCTCGTCCACGGCGACTTCCGCAACGGCAACCTCCTCGTCGCCCCGACCGGCATGGCAGCCGTACTGGACTGGGAGATAGCCCACATCGGGGACCCGATGCGCGACCTGGGCTGGCTCTGCACCGCCAGTTGGCGATTCGGCCATCCGGAGAAGCCGGTCGGCGGCTTCGGCTCCTACGAGGACCTCTTCGCCGGCTACGAAGCGGAGTCCCGGCCCACGTCAGGTTCTGGGAGGTGTTCGGGTCGTTCTGGTGGTCGGTCGGCTGCCTGGGGATGGCCGACCAGTACCGGTCCGGTCCGGACCGCAGCGTGGAGCGGGCGGCGATCGGGCGGCGTTCGTCGGAGTGCCAGGTGGACTGCGTGAACCTCGTCATTCCCGGTCCGGCCGCCGGGGTCGTCCAGGCAGGTGGCGATGATGGCCCGGACCTGCCGCGGGTCGACGAGCTGGTGGGGAGCGTCAGGGAGTTCCTGCGGTCCGAGGTGGTTCCGGCCATGGACGGGCGGGCCGGGTTCCTGGCCCGTGTGGCAGCCAACTCCCTGGACATCGTGGGACGTGAGATGGAGCACGGGGCCGAGGCCCGACGCCTGGAGGTGGAGCGGCTGCGAAACCTCCTCGGCGTGGACCTGCCGCTAGGAGAACTCAGGCTCCTGCTGGCAGAAGGGCTGCGGGACGGGACCATCGCAGTGGATGCAGAGGGACTCGTCGAACACCTCCGGCAAACGGTCGTGAACCAGGTCCTGATCGACCAGCCCACCTACCCGGGGTGCATAGCCGCACTCGGATTCGACGCCGACTCCTGAAAACGGAAACACCGCAGGTCGTTGACCTGCGGTGTCAC
>DUAC01000042.1 GCA_012961035.1 Acidimicrobiia bacterium | reverse complement strand
CACAATAATTTCTAAAAACCTGCTTTCTTTTTTAATGAAATTAATTAAAAGTTGATTACTCCGAAAGAATTAAAGAATAAAAAATAATAAAATCACTGTCAAGACATGAGTGCAAATACAATTAGAAAAGCAAAAAAACTAGTTGAAACTGGTGGTGTGGTAAAAATCGAGAATGACTTGTTTCAAATAAAATCTTCATCTAATCCTAACGAATCCTATTTTGTCACTTCTGATACATGTGAATGTCTTGGATTCAAAAATTTCTACAAGTTTCATCATGGAAAAGGTCTAAAAGCAAATTGCACTCATTTAGAAGCAATTAGAATATTCAAAAAAGAAAATAATTCTTAAATTATTTCAGATTTTTAACATCAACTTTTCCAACATGTGCTTTATTTTTTACAATGATGATTGGTCGTAGTATCAATCCTGGAAATTTCACCATTAATTTAATTAATTGTTCATCTGTTTTTTTATTATTTTCTAAATCTAATTCTTTATACATTTTATCTCTTTTTCTTAAAAGTTCTGAAGGTTTTTTTCCTGTCATTTTAATAATTTTTTTAAATTCAACTTCTGAAAATGGGTCTTTAAAAAAATCCCTTTTTTCAACATCTGCATTCATTCTTTCAATTCCTGTGATTGTTTTTTTACATGTAATGCATGATGTTTTGTGGTATATCTTCAACTCTTTTTTATGCCTGATTTGGTTTAAAAATTGTTTAGTTGCATCAAAATATTCCAAAAAATTAAAATCTATGATATAAAATTTTTATTTTTGTATACTATTTTGATTTGTGCTATTATGATAAAATATGTATAATATGTATAATAACACATAATTTTTTAATTTTATGAGTAATTTGATTTTTACTGTGTCAAATTTATAATCACAGATACTTCTTAAACCCCTAAACTCATTTATTCGTGAATCATGAATTTAGAGAAATTTCGTAATGATGTTTATGAAATGTGTGCCAAATTATCTAAACATCTCAAAGAAAATGACGTGGCAAAATTAGGTTATGTTCGTCAACAATTAATTGAAATGTATAAAAAAAATCTAGTAAAAATTAATCATTCTATTTTAGAATTGATTTGTGCAACAAATTTAATTTCTAGGGGGTACAAGGTGGAAGTCGAAAAAGATGTTTCAGATATTTT
>DUAC01000041.1 GCA_012961035.1 Acidimicrobiia bacterium | reverse complement strand
GAGGTCCGTTTCGACCTCGACGCCCTCGAGGTCCCGCAGCACCGTCCTCTCCAGGTTCACACCCGTACCGGCATCGAACGTGTCCCCATCCTCGAGGAAGCGAACCTGGAAGTAGGCGGAGAAGGCACTCAGGACCACTCCCCCGCCGGGCCGTGCCGCCGCCACGATCCGCTCCAGGATCGCTCCGTCAGGATCCATCACCGTTTGGTCGGACCCCGGGCCGCCAGCAAGGCCGAAGGCGCCCTGGCACAGCGAGATGACAGCGTCGAACTCGGAGTCGAACTCCATCCGGAGCGCATCGCCGACGAGGAAGGTCGCTCCCGGAGGGGCACCGTCCCGGGCCAGGTCGATGAAGGTGGACGAGATGTCGATGCCCACCACCTGGAATCCCCGACCGGCCAACTCCAGGGCGTGACGGCCCGGACCGCAGCCGACGTCCAGGATCCGCTGTCCGGGCCTCAGGTCCAGCGCCTCCACTATGGCGTCCACCTCGGAGACGGTGCCGTAGGTGAACGAATAGCGCAGGTAGGCGGCACCCAGGTGGTCCGCCACCTCCTCGAACCAGTGGCCCCCGTCTCCCCCGGGCATGGCGGCCCCACTCATCCCTTGGCATCGGCCCAGGTGGCTCCCACCGCCACCTCCACGGCCAACTCCACCCGAAGCTCGTAGGCACCGGTCATGACCGTCCGGACCATCTCCTCCACCTCGGAGAGTTCCTCCGGCGGCACATCCAGGATCACCTCGTCGTGGACCTGCAGGACCAGGGTCGAAGCGCACCCGGCGTCACGCAGCCAGCGGTCGATGCGGACCAGCGCCACCTTGAACACGTCGGCCGCCAGTCCCTGGATGCCGGCGTTCATGGCCTGGCGTTCCGCAGCCAGCCTGACGTTGTAGTTGGACGAGGAGAGCTCGGGTATTCGTCGGCGACGACCGAACAGGGTCTCCGTGTACCCCTTCTGGCGGGCCTCTGCCACCGTCCGGTCCATGTAGTCCCGTATTGCCGGGAAGGCGGCGAAGTAGGACTCCAGGATCTCGGTCGCCTCCTCCACCGGCGAACCGAGGCGCTGCGCCAGCCCGTAGGCCTCCATGCCGTACGCCAGTCCGTAGGCGACCATCTTCGCCCTGTTCCGCAACTCCGTGGTCACCTCCGATGGGTCGATGCCCCATGTCCGGGACGCCACGGCGGTGTGGACGTCGTCCCCGGCCTCGAAAGCCGCGATGAGACCGGGGTCGTCGGCGAGGTGGGCTATGCAGCGCAACTCGATCTGGTTGTAGTCGGCCACCAGCAGGGACCTGCCGTCGGCGGGGACGAATGCCCGCCGGAAGGCGCGCCCTGCCTCTGTCCGAACCGGGATGTTGTGGAGGTTCGGGGCGTCGGAGCTGAGACGCCCCGTCCTGGCCACCATCTGGTTGAAGGTGGCCCGGATGCGATCGCCGGGGCCAACCGCCGCCAGCAGGCCCTCCCCGTAGGTGGAGCGGAGCTTCTCGACCTCCCGGTATGCCAACAGGTGCCCGACGATCGGATGGTCCTCCCTGAGTCGTTCCAGCGTCGCTGCGTCGGTGGAGTAGCCGGTCTTCGTCTTCTTGCCCGGGGTGAGGCCCAGCTTCTCGAAGAGCACCTCACGAAGTTGCGGTGTGGAGTTCACGTTGAACTCCTCTCCGGCGGCCTCGTGCACCTGTCCACGCAGCCGCTCGCAGTCCGACGTCAGGCTGTCGCGCAGGCGTTCCAACTCGAGCCGGTCCACGCCGATGCCCAGCTCCTCCATCCTGGCCAGCACGGCGACGAGGGGCACCTCGAGGGTGGCGTTGAGGTCCTGCAGGCCCTGGGCTTCCAGGCCCGCCTCAAGCGGTGCAAGGAGGTTGCATGCCGCCGCCGCCCGGGCGCCCGCCTCGGTAGCCGGATCCGATGCCTCCCCGGAGAGGTCCAGCTGCCCGTCCGGTGGCCCCAGGTCACCCAACCGACGACCGACGTGCCTCTCCAGCAGCGCCCCCAGGTCGTAGCCGGCCTCGGCCGGGTCCAGGAGGTACGCAGCCACGGCGGTGTCCATGACGAGTGCCACCTCGTCAAGGCCCAGGCGTGCGAGGGCCCGCAGCGTGGGCTTGGCGTCGTGGGCGACGACCCCGGGTCCGTCCGGCCCCAGCAGGACGCTGATCGAATCAACGGTGTCGGCGAGCAGGTCCTCGTCGATCCACCAGGCCCGCCCGCCATCCGAGAATGCGATGCCCCCGCCCAGACAGGGGCCGGTCCCGCCCTTCGGGGGACTCTCCACCGTGGCCATTCCGAACGTCGATCCGGAGAGCACCCGTATGGCCGACAGCACCCCATCCGGGTCGACGCACCGCTCCACCACGACCTCAAGGTCCTCGGAGGGTGCCCCGCCGGCATCCGCCGTACCGCCGTAGTCCACGCCCAGGAGTGGACCCAGGTTCTCCCTGGCACGGCTCAACTCAAGCACCTCCAGGAGGCCCCCTGAGCGCTCCATGTCGACCGGACGCCGTGTCATGTCGTCCACCCCGAGACCCAGCGGCACGTCGCGCACCAGGACCATCATCTCCTCGTTCAGGCGGGCCAGGGCCTCGTTCTCCCGAAGGTTCTGGCTGAGCTTGGGCGTCTGCTCCGAGGCTCCTGCGAACACCCCGTCCAGCCCGCCATAGGCGTTGATGAGCTTTGCCGCCGTCTTCTCCCCCACACCCGGAACACCGGGAAGGTTGTCGGAGGGGTCACCCCGGAGGGCGGCATAGGCGACGTAGTCCACGGGACGCACGCCGGTTCGCTCCAGGATGCCGGCCTCGTCGTAGAGGGCGTAGTCGGACACGCCACGCTTGTTGTAGAGAACCCGGACATGGGGGTCCTCCACCAGCTGGTAGCTGTCGCGGTCGCCGGTCACGATGGTGACGTCCCGGCCTGAATCGGCGGCCACCGTGGCGAGGGTGGCGATCACATCGTCGGCCTCGAAGCCGTCCGCTCCCACTGCCAGGAACCCGAGGGCGTCCACCAGCTCCTCGACCAGGTCCAGCTGCTGGTAGAGGCTGTCCTCCTGTCGCTCCCGGTTGGCCTTGTAGGAGGGCAACCGCTCATGGCGGAACGTGCCCCCCGGCCGGTCGAATGCCACCACCACCCCATCGGGCTGGTGCTCGCGCAGGAGGGTGATGAGCATCTGGGTGAAGCCGAATACGGCGTTCGTCTCCTGCCCGGATCGGGTCACCATGTCGCGCGGGATGGCGAAGAACGCCCGGTAGGTGAGGGAGTTGCCGTCGAGGATCAGGAGGCCGGACATCGGCCGGACCATACCGCGGGCCCTGTGATCGGCAGCGCTGCCGGGCCGCCTGCGGTCAGGCTCCGAAGCTCAGGGGCGGAGGCCGTCGGAGAGGACCGCCCGGGCCACGTCGGCCATGGTCTGGCGACCCGACATGGCCGTTGTCTGGATGAAGCGGAAGGCGTCGCCCTCCGTGAGCCCCGCCTCGTCGATGAGGATCCCCTTGGCGCGGTCCAGCAGCTTCCGGGCCTCGAGGCGCTCGGCCATGGTCCGGGCCTGGTCGGTCAGGGCCCGCATCTCACGGTGGCGGGTCCTGGCGATCTCCAGGGCCGGCACCAGCTCGGAGCGGCTGAAGGGCTTGACGAGGTAGGCCAACGCCCCGGCCTCGATGGCGCGATCGATGAGCTCCCGCTGGCTGAAGGCGGTCAGGATCACGACAGCGGTGTCGTGGGAGGCTGCGATGCGTCGGGCGGCCTCGATTCCGTCAAGTCCCGGCATCTTCACGTCCAGGATGACCACATCGGGATTCAGCTCGCCGACGAGTTGAACGGCGTGGTCGCCGCGACCCGTGTCGCCGACCACCTCGTAGCCCTCGTCCTCGAGGGTCTCCTTCAGGTCCAGTCGGATGATGGCCTCGTCCTCGGCCAGGACCACCCTCACCCTGCCGTTCGCCAACTCGGGTCCGGTGTCCCCACCCATGGGTCCGAGCGGGTCAGCCATCGCCTGTGAGACGGTCCAGGAGGTCATCCTGGGCGGCCTCCAACCGTTGGATCTCCGCTACCAACTGGTCCCTGTGGAGCGCCATGGTCGTGACGTGGCGTTCGGCACCACGGTGCTCCCGCTCCGAGATGGCCGTCTCGGAGACCAGCGACCTGACCCGTGCGTCGTCGGCATCGGCGGCGAAGTGGGCCAACTGCTCCTCGGCCACCGCCAGGTCCTCGCGGAGACGCACCAGGCGGCTGCCGAGTGCCGTGAGCCGTCGTTCCACTACCGGTCGTGCCATGGGACGCACAAGTGTACGGGAGCCGGATCGCCTCCCCCGACGACGCTTCGGGGGCGCATCGGACCGGCTTTCCATCGTCTCGTGCCCGGGGCGGGACTTGAACCCGCACGACCTTTCGGTCAGAGGATTTTGAGTCCTCCGCGTCTGCCAATTCCGCCACCCGGGCGACGTCCCAAGCCTACCGGTGGGCGGTTCCCCACCTCCCGGGCTGCCCGGCCCCCACGGCCTGATCCGCGGACCCTCCCATTGGTGTCGCCCATGGGCCACACTATGGACCGCAATTCCGCCCCCAGGCCTCGACACGGCCGGGCCGCAGCACGACCCTCCGGGAGACCCACGATGATCGCCTTCACGTACTCAGGCCAGGGCTCCCAGCAGCCCGGCATGGGCGCCCCGTGGTCCGATCACCCCTCCTGGGAGCTGGTCGCCGAGGCTTCGGAGGCCGCAGGGCGCGATGTCGCACACCTGCTGCTGGACGCTGATGCCGACGAGCTGCGCGCCACCCACAACGCCCAGTTGGCGACCTTCGTGACGAGCATGGTCATCCTTGATGCAGTGGCCCGGCTGGGCATCGATGCGGCCGGCCACGCAGGACACAGCCTCGGCGAGTACAGCGCCCTCACCGCCGCCGGTGCACTCGACTTCCACGACGCCGTGGAACTGGTCGTGGAACGGGGCGAGGCCATGCAGTTGGCCGTCGAGGACCCGGTCGGCACCATGGCGGCGGTCCTGGGCCTGGACGACGCCGGTGTCGAAGAGGCCTGCGGAGAGGTCGACGGTCCCGTCTGGGTTGCCAACTACAACGCCCCGGGGCAGGTGGTCATCGCCGGTGCACCCGATGCCGTGGCCGCTGCCGGTGATGCTGCGAAGGCCCGTGGTGCAAAGCGGGTGACGGGTCTGGAGGTCTCCGGTGCCTTCCACACGCCGTTCATGTCGCCGGCCAGGGACCGCCTCGGCGAGGCCATCGACCGGACCGAACTACGGGTACCCGACTGCGTCGTGGTGGCCAACGTGGATGGCGGCATCCATTCCAACCCGGTCACCTGGCGGGCGCTCATGAACGCCCAGCTGTGCAGCCCCGTGCGCTGGTCCCAGACGCTCCAGACCCTCTCCGGAGAGGGCTTCACCACCTTCGTCGAGCTGGGCCCCGGCAAGGTCCTGACCGGCCTGGTGAAGCGGAGCCTCAAGGGCGCTCTGCGCCTGACGGTGAACACGCCCGACGACCTCGACACCCTCCTGGATGCCCTGGCGGCACCGCCGGACGATGTCGGAGGTTCCCCCGAGGGAGAACACCTCTTCGCCACCGACCGGATGGTCGTCAGCCCGTGTGCAGGCGTCTTCACACCGGTGCCGGGTCTGGACCCGGGTCATCAGGTGGCTGCCGGCGCGCTCCTCGGCCACATAGGCGCCGAGGAGGTCCACTCCCCGTTCGCCGGTGAGCTCATGGGCTGGCTGGCCGTGGATACCGAGCGGGTGAGCTCCTCCAAGCCGATCGCCTGGCTGCGGGCCACCTGACAGATGACGACGAACCCCTGGAGCATGAGATGAGCCGAGTAGTGCTGGTTACCGGCGGCAACCGGGGAATCGGGCTGGCCTGTGCGCTCGCATTCGCCGCTGAGGGCCAGCGTGTGGCCGTGACGTGTCGTGGCGAGGCACCAGCCGAGCTGGTGGACGCCGGGATCCTGGCCGTTCCCTGCGACGTGACGGACTCGGCGACCGTGGATGCCGCCTTCACCGCCATCGAGGAGGAGCTCGGCCCGGTGGAGGTACTCGTGGCCAATGCCGGCATCACCCGTGACGGCCTGGTGCTGCGCATGTCGGATGGGGACTTCACCGACGTGATCGACGCCAACCTGACAGGAGCCTTCCGGGTGGCGCGTCGGGCGGTCAGGGGGATGATGAAGGCCCGTTGGGGTCGGATCATCCTGGTCTCATCCATTGCCGGGAGGGTCGGCCAGACCGGTCAGGCCAACTACGCCGCCTCGAAGGCGGGGCTGGTGGGCCTGGGCAGGTCCCTGGCCAAGGAGTTCGCCAGTCGGAACGTGACGGTGAACGTGGTGGCCCCCGGCCCGATCCTGACCGACATGCTCGCAGCCCTCCCCGAGGACCAGCAGGCCGCCTACGCCGAAGCGGTGCCCCTCGGTCGCCTCGGCCAGGCCGAGGAGGTGGCGGCCGCCGTCACATTCCTGGCTTCGGATGCCGCCGCCTACGTCACCGGAGTCGTTCTCCCCGTTGACGGCGGCCTGTTCATGGGCTGAGTTTCCGGCCGACGGACCGTCAGGCTGTGACAGGAGCGACCGGTCCCCGGGACGGCGAATGCATTCTCAAACCACCTGACCGCCGTAGGGTGAAGGGGTACAGATCACCGATGAGAAACGGAGCAAGACGGTGAGCGAAGAGAATTTCGAACGATTCACGAAGTGCGCGGTGGAGGTCCTCTCGGTCGACGCCGCAATG
>DUAC01000040.1 GCA_012961035.1 Acidimicrobiia bacterium | reverse complement strand
CACTCGCTGCTTCGATGGCCAACGGTTCGAGGATCGCCCCGACGCCGATGCCCAGGAGTGGCGCCACCTCGGCAGCGCTGACGGTGCAGGGCCCGGCAACGGTCGGCTCCAGGGACAGCATGACCTCCGGCCGTCCATCGGGCAGTGCGACCACTTCCACGGCCGCCGTGCCACCGGGCGTCCGGAGGGTCCACGACACGGTTTCCGGGCCCACCTCCAGCAGGCCCTCCTCGACCAGCCAGGTGAACACGGCGATGGTCCCGTGCCCGCACATCGGGTACTCGGTGAGCGTGGAGAAGAACCGGACGTCCACCATCCCGGAATCCACTCCGGAGCCCACCCCGGTGACGAAGCAGGTGGCCGGCGCACCCACCTCGGCGGCGACCTGCTGCATCCGCCGGGTGCTGAACCCCGAGGCGGCCCAGACCACACCGGCCACGCTGCCGCCGCCAGGCACCTCTGAGAAGGCGTCGTAGAGGGTGACGACCCGGTCAGCTGCGGTCATGCCACGGCTTCGCCATCTCCAGCTCGCGGGCCAGGCGCAGGACCGTGGCCTCGGCGCCCATCGCCGCGCCGAACTGGACCCCGATCGGCAGGCCGCCGTCGGACCACCCGAGGGGCACTGACGCCGCCGGACCGCCGGTCACGTTGAACAGCGGGGTGAACGGGATCGCATCCAGCAGTCGTCGGAAGTAGGAGTCCCAGCCGTCGGCCTGCATGTCGAGCACCCCGAGTGCCATGGGCGGTTCGGCCAGCGTGGGGGTGAGCAGCAGGTCGAACTGCTCGAAGAACGCCTCCATGTCCAGGGCCACCCTCCGGATGTGGCCAAGGGCCGCCTCGTAGTCGGCATCGTCGTGGCGGGTGCCGGCCTCGAAGCACGCCACGGTGATCGGCTCCAGCAGCCCGTCCGCCAGGGCGTTCGGCCGGTCGGCCAGCACGGCGTGCACCACCCGGCGGATGTTCGTGGTGAAGACCACGTCGAGTGCCTGGCGGAGCGCAGCGCCCTCGACCGGTGGTCTCACCTCTTCCACCCGGCAGCCGACGGTCTCGCTGAGGTGCGCTGCGTCGACGGCGGCCCGGACGCATTGCGCCGACACCGCCTCGTCGGCCAGGCCGTCGGTCCACAACGCCACGCGGAGCTCGGGCATGGTGTGGGCCAGGGCCTCGGCGAACGACCCCGTGGATCCGTTGAACTCGTCGGCGCGTCCGGGCAGTGGCCCGGCGGTGGCGTCCAGCAGGACCGCCGAGTCGCGCACGCTGTGGGTCACGGCGTGGCCGGCGCTCAGCCCGCCCAGGCCTTCGGGCTGGTCGTTCCCGAGCGGGACACGCGACCGCGAGGGCTTCAGTCCGAACAACCCGCAGTTCGAGGCCGGGATCCGGATCGACCCTCCGCTGTCGGTGGCATGGGCTGCGGGCACGATACCGATCGCCACCGCAACCGCTGAACCGCCGCTCGAGCCTCCCGCACTGCGTGTCGGATCAAAGGGGTTCGGGGTCACCCCGAACATCGCCGGTGCCGTGCACACGTTCAGGCCGAACTCAGGTGTGTTGGTCTTCCCGAGGAGGACCAGCCCGGCGGCCCGCAGGCGCCCCACCAGCACGGAGTCGTGCTCGGGCACGAAGCCGGCGAGGGCCCGGCTGCCGTTGGTGGCCGCCATCCCACGGACCCAGGTGTTCAGGTCCTTGACCAGGAACGGCACGCCGGCCAGCGGGCCGACCAACCGGCCGGCCTCCACCTCGTGACGGGCATCCTCGAAGCAGGTGGCTATCACGCCGTTCAGGGGCATCTCGTTCGCCTGGATCCGTGCGATCGCCGTCTCGGCCACCTCGGCTGCCGTTACCTCGCCGTTGGCCACCAGCGCGGCCAGCCCGACGGCGTCGTGGCGGTCGTACTCGTCGGGCCTCAGCATCGGCAGGCCTCACTCCCAGAAGGGATAGGAGGACAGCGCCTCCACCCCGTCAGGCGTGACCTGGACCATCTGCTCCAGCTTCACGCCCTGGGTGCCTCCCAGCGGACCCACGTAGCTCTCGACCGACAGCACCAGGCCGGCCTCGATCTCACCGTCGTAGCCGATGCGGTCCCAGTCGTCGGGATAGGGGATCTTCGGATACTCGTCGCTCAGGCCCACACCGTGGAAGGCGCAGACGTAGCGCTGGGCGACTATGTCGTCGGGTTGGCGAAGCACACCCATGGAGAGCTCCCTGAAGGATGCTCCGACGCGTAGGAGCGCCGTGTTGTGTTCGATCTCATCCCGGGCCCGCTCGTATAGGTAGTCCTGCTCGGCGCTGGGTGGCACCCCTCCACACAGGAACGTCCGTGAGATGTCGGCGCAGTACCCGAACGGGCCGATCATGTCGGTGTCGAACGGCACCAGGTCACCGACCTGGATGGCCCGGCCGGTCGCCTCCTGGTACCACGGGTTGCTCCTCGGACCGGAACACAGCATCCGTCCGTCGATCCAGTCGCCGTCGTGGGCGATGTTGACCTGGTGGAGGATGGACCACAGCCGGTTCTCGCTGATGCCTGGGACCAGTGCGGCCTCCATCTCCGCCAGCCCGAGTTCAGCCACGTCGATCGAGTAGTGCAACGCTTCGATCTCCAGCGACGACTTCCGGCTCCTGGCCAATTCCAGGACGGGGTCGGAGTCCACGATGTGGAGGTCGGCGTCGCTGAGGGCCGCATGTCCGCTGGGCGTCGTGCGTTCCAGGCCCACCACGGCGTCCGCCGGCAGGCCGACCTCGCCGAGGAAGCCGGCCACGTCGTCGGCAAACCCGGCCGCGACCGCTGACAGGTCCAGCCCGGCATCGAAGCTCGTCACCGAATGGGCAGGGCGGTTTTCGTCGACGGTGTCGAGTGGGCTGCAGTAGCCGCCGTAGAGCACCAGCGGGCCCTCTACCGGAACCATCAGGTACGTCGATGGAATATGGCTCTGGAACAGGGGAAAGCTCCGGTAGTTGGCCGCATACCGCAGGTTCACCGGGTTGGTCAGCACGCACAGGTCGAGGCCGTGGTCGGCCATGGTGGATCGAAGTCGGGCCAGGCGACCGGCATGTAGTGCAGCCAGGTCCAGTGGTGGTGGGGCCAGGAACTCGGACACGACGCGGACCATAGACCCCGCTGGTCCGATGGCGGAAATGTTCATCTGCCTGACGGGGCGACCCCCGATGATGGTTCGAGGTCGCCGACCTCGACGATCCGACCATTTCGGACGGCGACGGGCGTCGCCTCGGGAAGCGATGGATCCATGGTGTGGACCCTGCGTGCAGCGAAGGCGGTGATCGGGTCAGGCGTGGTCTGGACGGTTCTCCGATTGGAATCTCAGGTATTCGGGCTGACGCGAAATTCAACGGTACTTCCCCCCGGGAGCGCTGTTGCGTGTCGGAGTGCTGTGAGAATGCGTCGGTGCTGAACCGTGCGATCATCCTGCTGGCCTCGTCGTGTCTCCTGCTGGCGGCGTGCGGGGATTCGCCTGGGTCGGCGGTGACACAGCCGACCGACGTGTCGGAGGATTCTCCGACGACCCTGGCGTACGCGGCGCCCACGACGGTCGGGCCAGAGGCCGACGAGATCATGGATGGCGTCCGGGAGGCGCTGGTGGGGCTACTCATGGAGCGTGAGGGTCTGGACAGGGCAGGTGCCGAGGAACGTGCCGACCTCCTCGTCGAGCAGAGCACCGGATCCGATGTGGTCGAGCAGCAGCTCGCCATCTACGCCAACTGGATGGGCCGGTATCCGGTGCACCCGGTGCTGGGGCGCCACTGGACCGAGGAACAGGCCGAGTGCGCCATCGTGACCATGATGCGCGTCGAGGGCATTGCCCGGACCGGGAACCTGGTGGCTAACGCCAGCACCGGTGGCATGTCGGTTGAGGACGCGCAGGCCCTCGTGCAGCCCGTCGCCTACTGCGTGGACCTCCTGGAGATGGTGCGGGTCGAGCTGGTGACCGTCGGCGTTCCCCAGGACATCGACTGCCTTCTGGACGGTGTCGCCGAGGAGGACGTCGCCTCCTGGTACGTCGCCGTCTTCACCGATGGTCCGGCGGGGTTCAACGCAGCCCTCGGCAAGGGCGTCGACCTGACCTGCCCAACTGACGGTTAGGGCGACTGGCCCTACCGATCGCCGACCAGCTGGCGATCCTTCCCTGAACCCGTCCCGGCAACGGCACCGATCGGCCATCCGTGGCACGATCTGGGCCACGGATCGTTCGCTACGGTCCGGCACTCGTTCCGGTCCGTAGGCCCAGCAGGGAGAGGCGATGTCCATCGAACGCGAGATCTCGGTCGGGTCCGAGGCCGAGGTCGCTGCGGCGGCCCGCTTCGCCCAGTACGACACGCAGGACATCTGGCAGAAGGACAAGGACCACTTCATCCACCCCTGGACCGACTTCTCCACCTTCCAGGAGCAGGGGTCGCTGGTCGTCGCCGAGTCCGAGGGCGCCTACATCTTCGACAGCGACGGGAAGCGCTACCTCGACGGCATCGGTGGGCTGTGGTGCGTGAACGTCGGCTACGGGCGGGCCGAGATCGGCCGGGCCATGGCCGAACAGGCCACGAAGATGACCTACTACTCGTCGTTCGGCCACCACACCACGATCCCCGTCGCCGAACTCTCGGCCAAGCTGGCCAGCCTCGCCCCCGGGCCGCTGAACCACGTGCTCTACGGGTCCGGCGGGTCGATGGCCAACGACACCACGGTGCGGCTCGTCCACTTCTACTTCAACCAGCTGGGCATGCCCGACAAGAAGATGATCATCACCCGCGAGAACGGCTACCACGGCTCCACCTACCTGGCGATGTCGATGACCGGTATCGACTACGACCACATCGGCTTCGACGTGATCGGCGAGCCCCTCATCCAGCGTGTGTCGGGACCGGACCTCTACCGGCGCCCCGAGGGGACCACTCCCGAGGAGTACACCGACCTGCTGCTCGCCGAGTTCCGTGCCAAGGTCGAGTCCCTGGGCCCCCAGAACGTCGCCGCCTTCTTCGCCGAGCCGATCATGGGTGCCGGCGGCGTGCTGGTTCCGCCTCCCGGCTACCTGAAGGGCATGCGCGACCTCTGCACCGAGTTCCAGGTCCTCTTCGTGGCCGACGAGGTCGTGACCGCCTTCGGGCGGCTCGGACACTTCTTCGCATCCGAGGGCGTGTTCGGGATCGTCCCTGACATCATCAACTCGGCCAAGGGCCTCACGTCGGCCTATGCACCGCTCTCGGCCACGATCATCTCCGATGCGATCTACGACGTCATCAGCGTCCCGCAGGCCGAGGGGTCGGTGTTCGCCCACGGCTTCACCTACTCCGGCCATCCGGTCTGCTGTGCCGCGGCGCTGGCCAACATCGAGATCATCGAGCGGGAGGACATCTGCGGCCACGTCCGCCGGGTCGGTCCCTACTTCTCCGAGCGTCTCGCCAGCCTCTCGGACCTGGGGATCGTGGGTGACGTCCGGGGCAGCCACTTCATGCAGTGCGTGGAGAACGTGGCAGACAAGGAGACGAAGGAGCTCTTCGATCCATCGGTGCACGTGGGGGACCGCGTCGCCGGGGCCTGCGAGAAGCGCGGCCTCATCGTGCGACCCATTGCGCATCTGAACGTGCTCTCGCCACCGCTGGTGCTGACCGTCGAGCAGATCGACTGGATGGTCGACGTGCTGCGCGACGGCATCATCGAGGTCCAGGCCGACCTGGTCGCCGAGGGGCTCTGGAACCCGGCGTGACCGCCACGGGGAGCGACCTGTCCAGCGACCTTCCCCGAGGGCCGTCGTGGGAGGTCCTTCCCGACTTCGAACGCTTCAGCCAGGTCGACGACGTCTTCAACCGGTCCTTCTGGGACCCGGAGATCGCCACCGACGAGGCCCGGCGGTTCTTCCGTTCGTACCGTGAGCCACTCACCGAGTGGCGCCGCGCCGCCGGATTCGGACAACGGGACTATGCGATCCGGAACGCCGCCTGGCAGGTGGTCGACGTCTTCGCCGAGATGCACGACGGGGACGACCTCCGCGACGGCTTCCTCAGCCCGCTCACGCAGCTGCGCGACGGCCCGGAGGATCAGCTCGACCTGGGTACGCCCACCGAGGTAGCCGCCATCGTGAAGCGGGTGGCGAAGACCTTCGGGGCCGACCTCGTGGGGATCTGTGCCCACGACGAGCGGTGGGTCTACACGGAGCGGTACGCCAGGCATGCCGACGAGGGCCGCCCGGTCGACCTGCCCGATGGCCTGACCAGCGTCATCGTCCTCGGCCAGGCCATGGACCACGACCTGGTCGACACCGTGCCGTCGGCCCTTTCCGGAGCTGCGACCGGGCTGGGCTACTCGAAGGACGTCCTCGTGCTGCTGGCCACCGCGCAGTGGCTTCGCAATCTCGGCTACAAGGCGGTACCCAGCCTCAACGACTCGGCGTTGGTCATACCCCAGGCCATCCAGGCCGGGCTGGGCGAGTACGGCAGGCACGGCCTGGTCATCACCCCCGAGTTCGGACCCCGGGTCCGATTCGGGAAGATCTTCACCGATGCCCCGGTGGCCCACGACACGCCCATCCGGTTCGGCGTGACCGAGTTCTGTGAGTCGTGCAGGCGATGTACGGATGCCTGCCCACCGAAGGCGATCGCCGACGGGCAGCCGGTCGCAGTGAAGCTGAACCGGTCATCCATCGGCGGCGTCCGGAAGTGGACCACCGACGGTGAGAAGTGCTTCTCCTACTGGGGCCAGATCGCCAGCGACTGCATGATCTGCATCCGGGTCTGCCCGTACAACAAGGACTTCACGAAG
>DUAC01000039.1 GCA_012961035.1 Acidimicrobiia bacterium | reverse complement strand
TCAGGTCCGTCGGCAGGAAGATCTTGGTGGCCCGTCCGTCGGCGACGGTCCCGAGGGCCTCCAGGTACTTGATGGCCAGCAGGTCAGGTGTCGGGTTGCCGTCGTGGATGGCCCCGTAGACGCTGCGCACTGCCTCGGCCTCGCCTTCGGCCACCGTGAGCTGCCGGTACCGCTCCGCGTCGGCCACGGCCCGGATGGCCTCGGCCTCGCCCTCGGCCTCCAGGATCGCCTGCTGCCGTACCGCCTCGGCGCCCAGGATGACCGCCTGCCTGTCGCCCTCGGCCCGGGTGATGGCCGCCTCCTTGACACCCTCGGCCTCGAGCACGACGGCCCGCCGGGTCCGCTCGGCCTTCATCTGCTCGTGCATGGCGTGCATGACGTCGGCCGGCGGGTCGATCCGCTGGATCTCGACGCGGACCACCCGGACGCCCCACTTGTCGGTGGCGTCGTCTAGCACCTGGCGCATGGTGACGTTGACGTTGTCCCGTGAGGTGAGGGCGCTGTCCAGGGTCATATCGCCGATCACGTTGCGGAGGTTCGTCTGTGCCAACTTCGTGATGGCCATGAGGAAGTTGGCCACGTTGTAGATGAGCCGCTGGGGGTCGGTGGGTTCGTAGTAGATGACGGCGTCGACGGTCACCGTCACGTTGTCCTTGGTGATGACCTCCTGCGGTGGCACGTCGACGACCTGCTCCCGCATGTCGACGCGGGTCAGCGACTGGATGACAGGGATGATCAGCTTCAGTCCGGGTCCGACGGTCGCCTTGTAGCGGCCCAGCTGTTCGACGATGCCCTTCTGGTACGGCCGGACGATCTTGATGCCTGCCGCGGCGAACACGAACAGGACGAAGGCGATGACGATGAGGACTACTACTGCTGCAATCAACGTGGCTCCCCAGGTGGTTGGTTGGTGGTGGTTGGTTCGATCAACTCTCGAGTGCTCAGTCGGTTGGCTGGACCACGGCCCGGGTGCCCTCGATGAGGACGACCCGGATGGGGGTTCCGGCGGAGAGGTGGCCACGATCAGGGGTCTCGGCGTGCCATTCCTCGCGGCCGATGCGGACCGTTCCCATCCGTTCCGGATCCGGGGAGAGGTCCGTGACCACGACGCCGGTCTCGCCGACGAGGCGTCCAGCACCCACGCCGACCGGGTTGCCACCCCGTTCCATCCGCCTGGCCATGGGTCGCATGGCGGCGAACGAGGCGACTGATACCAGCACGAAGGCCAGCCACTGCCAGACGGGATCGGCGCCGGTGAAGGCGATGGCGGTGGCGGCTGTGGCTCCGACCCCGAACGGCAGGAGGAAGAAGGCGCCGGTCATGGCGATCTCGCCGACCACGAACGTGGCGGCCGCCACCAGCCAGATCCAGCGCCAGACTTCGGGATCCATGCTCGTGCTCCTCGGTTCGCGTCGGAACGGCACTTCCGGGAGGCTCGCCGTCCAGTATCGCCAACGTACTACGGAGGTCGGCAATGGTGTCCGCGTCGGACGTGGTGCCACCGGCTATGCGGATACGGTTTCGGATCGTGCCAGCAGTTTCCCCTGATGCCCCACTGCGCCTGCTGACGGTCCACGCCCACCCGGACGACGAGGCCTCGAAGGGAGCGGCGACGGTCGCCTGCCTGAACGCCCAGGGAGTGCACTGCGTGCTGGTGTGCTGCACCGGCGGCGAGGCGGGCGACATCCTGAACCCGGAGATGGACCGGCCCGACGTCCGTGGCGACCTGGCTGCGGTCCGGGAGTCCGAGTTGGCCCGGGCAGCGGCGATCATCGGATACGACGAGGTCGTGATGCTCGGCTACAGGGACTCCGGAATGAAGGAGTCGGAAGCCAACGCCCACCCGGGGGCGTTCGCCAACGCCGACCCGGACGAGGCCATCGGTCGCCTGGTGGCGATCATCCGGCGGGTCCGACCCCAGGTCATCGTCACCTACCCGGACGCCCGGGGCGAGTACGACCACCCCGACCACGTGCAGGTGCACGACGTGACGGTGCCGGCCTTCCACGCCGCAGGAGATCCCGGTCGGTACCCGGAGGCGGGTCCAGCCTGGCAGCCATCCAAGCTGTACTACACGATGTGGTCGCGGGCCCGGATCGCCGGCCGGCACGCCAAGTTCCTGGAGCTGGGGATCGACTCGCCGTACGACGACTGGTGGTTCGAGCGCCCTTCCCGTGACCACCTGCTGACCACGAAGGTGCCGGTCGCCGAGCACTGGGACGTGGGGATCCAGGCGCTGCGGGCCCATGCCACGCAGATCGACCCGGGATCGTCGTTCTGGTTCGGCCTCCCGGACGACGTGGCCAGCACCATCTATCCGTTCGACGACTACCGCCTGGAGTTCAGCCACGTCGGGAGCCCGGCCGAGGGGGACCTCGAGGACGACCTGTTCGCCGGGTTGCGTGGGACCGCGGGTACCGGCTGATGGCCGACCTGTCGTTCCTGTCGGACGGGTGGCTGGAGGCACTGGGCGAGGCCGGAGCCGCACTGCCCGCTCGGCCGGGGGTGGATGGCGTGGTGAGGTTCGTGATGACCTCGACCCCGCACGGAAAGGTCCAGTTCCGGCTGGTGATCGTCGACGGCCGTGTCGCCGAGCTGCTCCCCGGCCGGGATGGCGAGGCCGAGGCCACCGTGACCTGGAAGTACGCCGACGCCGTGGCCCAGTTCAGCGGCGACCTGGATCCCGACGAGGCCTACATGACCGGTCGGTGCAAGGTGGAGGACGACTACGCCCGCTACGTGTTCGACCTGCGACCCGTATTCGGCAGTGGGGAGTGGACCCGGCTGCTCCGGGACCTGGCGGCCAGGAGCGAATTCTGAGCCTGGTTCAGCCGGCCCGCTGGACCTCCCGGAGGTCCCTCCAACTCACCAGGGTGACCTGTCCACGGTCCAGGTCGGCACGCAGTTCGCTGTTGCCGCAGGCCAGGTCCCTGTGGTCCACCCGGCGACCCCACTCGTCGCAGATGGCCCGTAGCTCGGGCGTGTCGGCGGCCGGTTCGATCACGATCTCGGTGACGCCCGGCTGGAGGTCCATGGCCTCGCGTTCCAGGACCGCCGGGTCCGCCAGCCGTCGCTTCCGGTGGTGGTCCACGGTCAGGACGCCCTCTTCGGCGGCCAGCGCCCGGAACGGAAACCCCGCCGAGGACTCCGCGGTGCCGCCCTCCAGGCGGATGGGAAGGCCGAAGTCGAGGGCCAGCTCCAGGTAGACGTCGAAGAACTCCGGTCGGTCCTGGAGTGCGCCGAGGTGGGTGCTGAGGTGGCTGACGTCGAAGCCCCACAGGACGGCACGCTCCAACTGGGCCCGGCACTCGCGACGGGTCTCGTCAAGGTCTGCGTGGTTCCAGAGGTCGTCGACAGTGCGCGGGAAACCGCCGTCCCCGTCGTGCAGGCTGGGCGCCTGCGTGATGGCCCGCCAGCGGTAGCAGTCCAGCTCGGCGTTCAGGGTGAGGTGTACGCCCACCGGCTCCCCCCGGTAGTGGGAGGCGGCGTCCCGGGCCCAGGGTCCCGGGACCATGAGGCCGGCGCCGGTGGCCAGCCCGCTCCTGAGGCAGTCGTAGACGCCGACGTTGGAGGCGTGGCACATCCCCAGCATGTCGGCGGTGAGGATGAGGAGGCGGTCCCCGGGATCCCGGCCGAGTCGTTCGCCCACGCTGGTCACGCCATGAACGGTACACGTCGGTTCCTACGGGGTCACAGGAAGGCCCCATCCGTCGGTCGTCGTGGCCGGTCCCGAGTTCGCCGAGCGGCTCGCCGGACCACCTGATGGCGACCATCAGTGACCTGGTTCACCCAGCCCTATCCGCCGAGCGGCTCGTGGGGCCCTCCGCAGGCGGACCACAGCCCCAGCCCGGCAGCGCGCGCCCGTGCCTCGGCGGCGGCCAGGTCGTGTCGCATCCCGTCGTTAGGGTCGATGTGGAGGGTGGCTGCGAAACCGTGCTCGACCAGCGACAGGTTTACGACCAGGCCGTCCGAGAGGCGCTCCACGTAGGCCAGGAGTCGCCCGTAGCGATCCCGTGCCTCCACGTCGCGCGTGATCCGCACGGCGGCTCCGGGTGACAGCAGGAGGGCCAGTCGCCCGGATGCCTCGGCGCCGAAGCACTCGGGAGGACGGTCCGGGTGGACCGTCTCCGGCGTATCGATGCCGAGTAGGCGGACGCTCTCGGCTCGCCCGTCCAGGTCGATCACCAGGGTGTCGCCGTCAACCACGCCGACGACCGTGCCGAGGCCGCTCTCGGGCAGCCCGGTCGTGGTGCAGGCGATGAGGAGGCCTGCGACCAGGCCCAGGACGGGCCAGAGGAGGCCAGCCGTCGGCGGTCGGGATTCCACTGCTCCCAGGTATCCGGTCACTGTCCGCTCAGGCTGCCTCGGGAAGGGCCCGATCCGCGCCGCCCACCGGCACCGCGACTGCCGGATCGTCGTTGCCGGTCGGCTTGCTGGCGTTCACCGGATCGTCGGCGCCGGTCGGATCCCGGTCGGTCGAATCGGGGAGGCTGTCGGTGCCGGACCGGCAGGCGGCCAGCACCAGACGGGCGCTGGCAACGCCGGCCAGGCCGATCTCCCGGGTCCGGGCATCCAGCCGGCGGGTCGACAGTCGACCTGATCCACGACCGGGTGTCTGACTGGGTTTCCGGGTGGGGAAGGGGAGCCTTGTTTCCATGTCCCCATCTTGACGATGGGGTGTGACAACGACCCCGGGACCGCCCGGATGGTGGACCTACGACCTCCCGGCGGCATCATCCACGGATGCTCCGTCGCTCCTACCTCAGCGAGGAACTGCGGCGCGGCGGGCAGCCCCGTACCTGGTACCTGCCGATCACCGAGGACGAGTGCTCCGGAGCCGGGCGCCTGTTCGGGGGAACGGGCCTGGGTGCGGCGGTGAGGGCGCTTGAGGCCGACGCCGACAGGCCGCTCGTCTGGGCCACAGGCCAGTTCATCTCGCACGCCTCGCCCGGAGAGACGCTTGTGGTCGAGGTCGACCTGATGGCCGAGGGGCGGGCCACCACCCAGGCCCGCGCCCGTGGGCACGTCGACGGCCGGGAGGTCATTGCCGTGTTCGCCACCCTCGGCCGACGTGACGTCCACCGGTCAGGAGTATGGGTATCGCCGCCGGACGCTCCGTCGCCCCTCGACTGTCCGCTGTTTCCCAGCCGTAGTTCCTCTCGTTCCGTGTCGGCCAACCTGGAACGTCGCCTGGTGCGTGGCCGCATCGAGGCCCAGGACCCGGCCATGGACGACGGCCGTGTGGCCATGTGGGTGAGGGTTCCCGAGCACCTGGTGGTGGATCCCCCCTTCCTGGCCGTACTCGGCGACTACGTACCGTGGGGCGGTCGGGACGCCGTGGGCGGCGGACTGGGTGGCGGGCAGAGCCTCGACAACACGCTCCGGGTGGTCGACCCGGTGGATACCGAGTGGATCCTGGTGGACGTCCGAGTCGGAAGCCTCGTGCACGGCTACGCACACGGCACCGTCCACCTCTGGTCTCAGGACGGCCACCTCCTGGCCACCGCCAGCCAGACATGCCAGTTCCGCAACCCCAGGCGAATGGAGCCACGGTGACCGCTGCAGAGACCCGCTACGGGATGACCGTTCCGTTCGGCGGACCGCTCCACGAGCAGGCCGACCGGTTCCGGGAGCTGTCGGAGCTCGGCTACACGGACGCCTGGACCGCCGAGGCCGATGGGCACGACGGTCTCACGCCGCTGTCCCTTGCATCGGTCTGGGCGCCGGAACTTCGGCTGGGAACGGCGATCCTGCCAGCCTTCACCCGTGGGCCCGCCCTGCTCGCACAGAGCGCAGCGGCGCTCGCCTCGGCGGCTCCCGGCCGATTCGTGCTGGGCATCGGCTCGTCCTCGAACGTGATCGTCGAGCGTTGGAACGGGATTCCCTTCGAGGAGCCCTACCGGCGGGTGCGCGACACGGTGCGGTTCCTACGGGCGGCCTTCACCGGTGAGAAGGTCACGGAGGAATTCGAGAGCTTCGAGATCCGGGGGTTCCGACTGGGCGATCCGCCGGAGCAGCCACCACCGATCGTGGTGGCCGCCCTCCGGGAGGGAATGCTGCGCCTGGCCGGCCGGGAGGCCGACGGAGCGGTGGTCAACTGGCTGTCGCCGACGGACGCTGAACGGGTCACGGGGATCGTGCGGGAGGCGGCGTCGGCCGCCGGGCGCCCTGCCCCCGAGGTGGCGGCCAGGATCTTCGTCTGCCCGTCCGATGACCGGGAGAGGGTGCTGGCCGGGGCGAAGCGCCTGGTGGCTGCATACGTGAACGTCCCGGTCTACCGGGCGTTCCACGAGTGGCTGGGTCGGACCGACGTGCTCGCTGCACACTGGGAGCGTTGGGACGCCGGTGACCGGGCCGGTTCGCTCGAGGCCATGCCCGACTCCGTCGTCGACGACCTGCTCGTCCACGGCACCCCGGACGAGTGCCGGGCAACCATTGCCAGGTACGTGGCCGCCGGAATCACCACGCCGGTGCTCGCCATCGTGCCGCTGGCCGGCGTGGATCCCGTTGCGGCCGTTCAGGACCTGGCCCCACGCTCCTGACCGGTAGACGACCCGGCCCCGGTCCCGGTCAGACGGCCAGACGGCCTGTGGGCCGGTTGACGGGTCAGGCCCGGTCGGCCAGGCGACCAGCTCCGCGCAGGTGCTCCACCAGGTCGGCCAGCCGACTGTGGGCGTTGAGGCCACTGGTGTGGGGCATCAGGTAGACGGGGCGGCCCCCGAAGCTCCGCTCCTGTTCGCCTGCGACGGCGTGACGATCTACGACGGTCCGCCATCCCCCCAGGCCGATGAAGCACACGGCCCGCGGGTGGAGCCACGCCACCAGGCGCTCGACGCGTTCGGCGCCCCTCCGGTACTCGGCGGGAGCCACCTCGTCGGCCCGCGACGTGGTACGGCGGACCAGGTCGGTCATGCCCAGCTTGTGGTCCCGTAGGGCGCGGCGGGGCTCCCGGTCGACGCTGGCCAACCCGGCCTCCAGTACGGCGGGCCAGAACCTGTTCCCGCCCCGGTGGTAGCCGACGGCCGTGTCGGCCGAGGAGGGGCTGGGGTTCAGGCCTACGACCAGCAGGCGTAGGTCCGGTGCCACCGTGTCGGGAAGGCTCCGGATCCTGGTCGCCGCCACCTCGACCCGGCCGGTGTCGCACCAGCTGATGGTGTCGGGCACGAACCCGGCCCCGACCAGGAGGTCGTCGGCGCGCTGCAGCGTCCAACCTGCGTCCGGAACCGGGTCCAGTCGGATGCGGACCTCGTCTCCCGGGAGGAGGGCGAGGTGCAGGTCGGCGAGCAGCAGCGGGAGGTCGGTCGTCGGCCGGCAGGTGCCGATGTGGTGGGCTTCCGCCGTGGATGTCACGCCGGGAGGGTACGACAGGGAACATGGAGCGCAATTCGATACCGGTGGCCTTGGTCACCTCCATCTCCGTCTAGGGTGGAGTTATCGACGAGACACGAGAGGATGAGGCCGTGACAGAGACACTCGATACCACGAAGATCGACGAGATCCGAGCCATCATCGACCGCGGACTGGGAACCACCCAGAGCCGCGAGTTGATCGCTGCATCCGAGGTGGCAGATCTACTGCTCGACCTACGCCTGCTGCTCGTCACCAGCGAAGCCGATCTCGAGGCCGCACCCTCCAACTGACCTGGCTCTCCGCCGGCTGGCGGATCGGTACAGCCGGGGTCGTCCGCGGGTAGATCCGTGGAATACCAGGCGCCCCACCGACCGGCGGGTCAGCGCAACGGCACGGCCCTGCGTATCAGGCGTCCCAACGCCAGCCCGATCCCGGCGCCCACCACCACGTCGCTGGCGTGGTGGATCCGGACGTGGATCCGCGATGTGGCCACGATCGTCGCCAGCCCGAACCAGAGCGGCTTCACCTTCGATCGTTCGGACAGCAGGGTGGCGGCCAGGAAGGCTGCCGATGCGTGCCCCGATGGGAAGCTGCTCGTGAGCGGCTGGCGGAGGTTGTGGGGTCGTTCCCCGGACTGGGCCGGTCGCTCCCGCCTGAAGGCCGACTTCACCATGCCGTTGACCAGCGCCGACTCGACGCCGAGCGCAAGTGCCAGCCGTGCCGCCTCGCGCGTGCCGCCTCGCAGCGTGACGCCGCGTGCCGTGCCCAGCAGGTGCCAGATGAGGCTGAAGTCGCCCAGTTCGCTGGCCGTGTAGAAGAGGTGGTCCAGGGCCGGGTTGCCACGCAGGCGGTCCCATGCCCTGTCGACGGCATCGTCGAGAGAGGCGCCGATCGGGCCCAGCGGATGCGGGGTCCCCTCGGCCGACTCCGTTCCCTCGTCAGCCGTGCCCGGTGCTTCGGGATCGGATCCAACGGAGGAGGGATCGGGCTCTCCGGGGGAGGAGTCGGTCGGCTCGGAAGCCGGCACCTCAGCGGTGGCCACGGATCCAGCCTACGGGAGGTCGGTCCGGGTCCCGATTCGGTGGGTTCCCGGGCTCGTGGGGAGGGGTTCAGTCGCCGCCGAGATAGGCGCCCGGGGCTGAGAGTGAACCCCGCTTCCAGCGCCGCGGCGTGGCAAGCAGGGCCCGGGGATAGTCCTCGAACAGCCAGCGGGCGAAGTTGCGACGGGTCCATGGCATCAGTCCGGTCGTCCACAGGGCCATCCGGGCGCCGGGCGGTCTGGCCAGCATCCACTGGAGCGCAACCGACATCCGGTGGTCGGCGACCAGCTCCCGTCGAACCGTCCGCCTGTAGAGGGCCGCCACCTCGACTGCCGTTCCGCCGGCCAGTGCCGCTTCGGCCGCCAGGATCCCGGTCTGCAGGGCCTGGCCGATTCCCTCGCCGGTCAGGGCGTCGGTTGCCGATGCGGCATCCCCGACGAACAGGACCGGTCCATGGTCCAGCACGGCGGCGTCCACCCGGGCCGGGATGGGCCAGGCGGACCGTCGCCCCTCCGGGCGTGCATCGTTGCCCAGGACGGCCCGTATGGACGGTCTATCCATGAGGCCGTCCCAGATCCGCCCGGTGTCGCCCACGGCCACCCGGCCGCCCCGCAGCACTCCGAAGCCGACGTTGGCCCGACCGTCCGGCAGGGGGAACGACCACGCATAGCCGGGCAGGAGGTCCGGTTCGAACCAGACGTGCAGGTCGGCGGCCGCCGGTCCGACGTCAGCCACGTACTGCCGGAAGGCCTGCCATTCACCGCGGTAGCCGCTGGAAGCCAGGCCCAGCAGCCTGCGGGTCGGGGACCACATGCCGTCTGCGGCCACCACCGTCGTGGCCCGGACGGTCCCGAGGCCATCGACCTCGAGCGTCGCCGACCCGTCGTCCACGCTGATCCCCGTCAGGCCGTGGCCGTCCCGGACCTCGGCACCGGCCGAACGGGCCAGGTCCAGCAGCGCTGCGTCGTACTCCAGTCGCGGTACCACCGCCGCGTAGAGGCCGTCACCCCGCGGGAGCGGGTATCGGGTGGACCGCCCTCCCGGCGGGTGGATCACAAGGTCCTCCACCTCCTGCCAGCCCTCGATGGGCGACGGGTCCAGGCCGAGGCCCTCTCCCAGCCGGAGGGCCAGTGCCGTGAGGCCGTCACCGCAGCACTTCTCCCGGGGGAAGGTGGCCTTGTCCACGAGGAGTACCGACATCCCCGCCCTGGAGGCGGTTATGGCCGCAGCCGATCCGGCAGGACCACCACCCACGATCGCCAGGTCGACCCTCACGCAGTCGGTCCCGTACCTCAGAAGAGCTTCAGCTCGTTGGACCTGATGCCACGCAGCTCGTCGTAGTCGACGACCACGCAGCCGATGCCCCGGTCCTCGGCCAGCACCCGGGCCTGTGGCTTGATCTCCTGTGCCACGAAGACCCCGCGGACCGGTCGCAGCATCGGGTCCCGGTTCAGGAAGTCCAGGTAGCGGGTGAGCTGCTCGACGCCGTCGATCTCCCCACGCCGCTTCACCTCGACCGCGACGGCCACGCCGTCGGCGTCCCGGCAGAGGAGGTCCACCGGACCGATGTCGGTGGGGTACTCGCGGCGCACCAGGCGCAGCCCATCGCCCATGGTGGTCGGATCTGCGGCCAGGAGTGCCTGGAGGTGGGCTTCCACACCGTCCTTCTGGAGGCCCGGGTCCGGTCCCATCTCGTGGGAGACGTCTGACAGGACCTCGTGCAGGGTGATGGTGAGTACCTCGCCCGCCGGGTTCCGGACCGTCCAGACGGCCTCGGCCCCGGCCCCGTCCTCGTCATCCGGGTCCCCGTCGATGGCCAGCGTGTTGGGCGAGGTCATCCAGTTCAAGGGCTTGTAGGCCCCGCCGTCCGCATGGATCGCCACGCATCCGTCGGCCTTGACCATGAGGAGGCGGACGGCCTCGGGCAGGTGGGCGGTCAGGCGTCCCTCGTAGTCCACGGTGCAGCGGGCGATTACCAGGCGCACCGGCTCAGCCCGCCAGGGCCGACAGGATGGCGTCGGCCAGCTCGGCCCTGCAGATGACCAGGTCCGGGAGGTACGGGTCCGGGCGGTTGTACGCAAGCGGCGACCCGTCGATCCGCGAGGTGTGCAGGCCGGCTGCCTCGGCCACGGCCACCGGGGCGCAACTGTCCCACTCGTACTGTCCGCCCGAATGCACGTATGCGTCCACCTCGCCGCGCACCACGGCCATGGCCTTGGCACCCGCCGAGCCCATCTCGACCAGCTCGCCGCCGAGTGCCCTGCAGACGGCGACGGCCTCGGCCGGGGGTCGCGACCTGCTCACCACCATCCGGGGACTGGTGCCGACGGGAGGCAGTCCCGCGCCCAGGGTCCGGTCAGCGGTGGAGAGCGTCAGGCCCAGGGCCGGCAGCGCCACGGCTCCGGCCGTCGGGCGACCCGCCTCCACCAGGGCCACGTGGACCGCCCAGTCGGACCTGGGTGGTTCGCTGTACTCCCGGGTGCCGTCCACCGGGTCGATGATCCAGGTCCGGTCGGCACCGGCCCGATCCGGATGCACGGCGTGCGCCGTTCCCTCCTCGGACAGGACCGCGTCGGTGGGACGTTGCTCGGCCAGTGCCGCCATCAGGAATTCGTGGGATTGCCGGTCGCCTTCGTGCTTCAGCACCGCCGACGGCGCTCCATCGGCTGCGAGCCGGTCCCGGATGGCGAGCAGGAGCACGCCGGCCCGGCTGGCCAGGTCCGCGGCCAGGGAATGGTCCTCGGGGGTGGCCATGTGCAGGCTGCTCAGTCGCCGGCCGAGCGTCGGCCCAGCTGGATGGCGGCGCGGACCGTGGTCCGGATGTCGTCTTCGTCGGCCCCGGCGTCCACCAGGCGTTGAATCCCGTCCTCCACCCCTGCCGCCTGCTCCTCGTCCCAGGCCGAAGCGGCCTCCACGGCGGGGACCAGCACGCCGACCAGCAGCAGGGCGAGCGCACCGGTGGCGCCCACGAAGCCGAAGGCGATGGCGGCGTCCACGTTGTCGGCTATCGAGGTGACGATCATGCCGACGACGCCGGTGGCGCAGAGCAGGAGCGCAATGCCGCGGATGGTTCCGGGGGCCAGCAGACGGGTACGGGCGTCGGCTGCGCTCATCGGACCAGCGGCTTGTACTTCATGCGGTGGGGCTGGTCGTCCATGCCCAACTCCTTCCTCCTGTACGCCTCGTACTCGGTGAAGTTGCCCTCGAACCAGCGGACCTGGGAGCCACCCTCGAAGGCCAGGACGTGCGTGGCGACCCTGTCCAGGAACCAGCGATCGTGGCTGATGATCACCGCACAGCCGGCGTAGGCGTCCAGCCCCGACTCCAGTGCCCGGAGGGTGTCGATGTCCAGGTCGTTTGTGGGCTCGTCCAGGAGCAGCACGTTGGCGCCGCTGCGCAGCACCTTGGCCAGGTGGACCCGGTTGCGTTCGCCCCCGGACAGGTCTCCGACCCGCTTCTGCTGGTCGGAACCCTTGAAGTTGAACGACGCCACGTAGGCCCTGCCGTTGACCTCCCGGCGGCCCACCTGGATGAACTCCCGGTCGTCGGTGATCTCCTGGTAGACGGTGCGGTCCGGGTCGAGGCTGTCCCTGGACTGGTCCACGTACCCCAACTCGACGGTGTGGCCGATCCGGAGTTCGCCGGAGTCCGGTGCGGTGTCGCCACTGGCCGACCCGTCGGCAGCGGCCATGATCATCCGGAAGAGGGTCGTCTTGCCGGCGCCGTTGCCGCCGATCACCCCGACGATGCCGGCCGGCGGAAGCGAGAACGAGAGGTCGTCGATGAGCAGCCGGTCTCCGAAGCCCTTCGACAGGTGGTCCACCTCGATCACCTGGTCGCCCAGGCGCTGGTTGGCCGGAATGTCGATCTGCAGGTCCCTGGCCCGGCGCTCGGTGTCGGCGGCCTCGGTCACCAGCCGGTCGTAGGAGTTCAGCCGGGCCCGCCCTTTGGACTGGCGGGCCTTCGGTGCCATCCGCACCCATTCCAGCTCGCGCTGGATGGTGCGCTGGCGTGCGGAGTCGACCCTCTCCTCGGAGGCGAGGCGTGCCTGTTTCTGCTCCAGCCATCCCGAGTAGTTGCCCTCGTAGGGGATGCCCCTGCCGCGGTCCAGTTCCAGGATCCAGCCGGCCACGTTGTCCAGGAAGTAGCGATCGTGGGTGATGGCCACCACGGTGCCCTGGTAGTCGCGCAGGGTGCGTTCCAGCCAGGCCACCGACTCGGCGTCCAGGTGGTTGGTGGGTTCGTCCAGCAGCAGCAGGTCCGGACGCGACAGCAGGAGTCGGCAGAGGGCGATCCGCCTGCGTTCGCCACCGGAGAGGATCGAGACGTCAGCATCCCCCGGTGGCAGTCGGAGGGCATCCATCGCTATCTCGATGGTGCGCTGCAGGTCCCAGGCGCCGGCCGCCTCGATCTTCTTCTCCAGCTCCGCCTGGTCGGATCCCAACTTCTCGTAGTCGGCCTCCGGGTCGCTCCAGCCGGCCAGGACCTCCTCGTAGCGCGTGAGTAGTCCGGCGACAGCGCCCACCCCGGCCATGACGTTGCCCTGCACATCGGTCGTGGCGTCCAGGGTGGGTTCCTGTTCCAGGAGCCCGACGGTGAAGCCATCCGTGAGCCTGGCATCGCCGGTGAAGCCGTCGTCCACCCCGGCCATGATCCGCAGCAGCGACGACTTGCCCGACCCGTTGGCGCCCAGCACGCCGATCTTGGCGCCCGGGTAGAACGCCAGGGTGATGTCGCGCAGCACATCCCGGTCGGGCGGGTGGAAGCGGCCGACGCGCTGCATGGTGAAGATGAACTGGGCTCCCATGGGCGCAGAGGCTACCGGGGGTCCCGGCGTGGCCCCGTGGCCGGCAGGTACCTACGCTCGCCTGATGCCCGGCCCCACCTCACCCGTTCCAGAGGCGGTCCTCTTCGACTTCGGAGGGGTCATCCTGACAAGCCCCTTCGATGCCTTCGCCGCCTACGAGGCCGAGGCGGGCCTGCCGCCGGACACGGTCCGGCGCATCAACTCGACGAACCCCGACACCAACGCCTGGGCACGGTTCGAGAGGCGGGAGGTGGACACCTCCGAGTTCTGCCGGGTGTTCGAGGCCGAGGCGGCTGCCCTGGGCCTGGAGGTGGACGCCACCCGGATCCTGGCCGGTCTGGACGGCGAGCTCCGGCCGGCCATGGTGGAGGCGCTGAGGCGCTGTGGTTCGACGTTGCGGACAGCACTCCTCACCAACAACATCACCCCGTTGGCCGACCAGGAGGTCGGGCGGAGCGCCGTGCTGGAGGTGGTCGACATGTTCGACGTGGTGGTGGAGTCCAGCGTGGTCGGTTGCCGGAAGCCGGAGCCGGCCTTCTATGCGCTGGCCTGCGAGCGGTTGGACGTGGAGCCCTCGGCATGCGTGTTCCTGGACGACCTGGGCGTGAACCTGAAGCCTGCGAGGGCAATGGGAATGACCACCATCAAGGTCGGCGACCCGGCCACGGCCATCGCCGAGCTGGAGCAGGTGCTCGGGATCCGGTTGGGCTGACCGGCGGGCGCACCGGACAGGGCTACCCTCGCCCGTGATGCGCATCGTCACCTGGAACGTCAACTCCCTGAAGGCCCGGATCGATCGGGTCGAGGCGTGGATCAGCGCCGTCGGACCCGACGTGCTCTGCCTCCAGGAGACGAAGATGACCGACGAGGCATTCCCCCATGAGCGGTTCACGGCGTTGGGATACGAGTCGGCCCACCACGGCGAAGGCCGTTGGAACGGTGTGGCCGTGATCTCACGGGTGGGCCTGACCGACGTGCGTTCGGGCTTCGCCGATGGTCGCGACGATCCCGATCCGGACGCCAGGATCATCTGGGCGACCTGCGACGGGATTCGGGTGGCGTGCTGTTACGTGCCGAACGGCCGCGAGGTGGACCACGACCACTACCGCTACAAGCTGGACTGGCTGGGGCGGCTCCATGACGACCTGGCGGCCAACACAGATCCCGCCACACAGCCGGTGGTGGTGGTGGGCGACTTCAACGTGGCGCCCGATGATCGGGACGTCTGGAAGCCGGCCGACCTGGAGGGCATGACGCATGTGACGGTGCCCGAACGCGACGCCCTGGCCCGGCTGGTGGCCCTCGGCTTCACCGACGTGTTCCGCCAGCGGTTCGACGCGGCCGGCCTGCATTCCTGGTGGGACTACAGGGGTGGAGCGTTCTACAAGCGGATGGGGATGCGGATCGACCTCGTCTACGCCTCGGTGCCGGCTGCGGCCGCCCTCGACTTCGTCATCGTGGACCGCAACGAACGCAAGGGCGAGAAGCCCAGCGACCATGCGCCCGTGGTTGCCGACTTCGCTTTCAGCCTGCCCCGGTGATGGCCATGAGGATCGCCTCTCCGTAGGCCTCGACCGTCCTGGGACCTATTCCGGGGACCTCCAGCAGCCCTTCCAGGTCGGCTGGGCGCAATTCCACCAGGGCGTCCAGGGTCCGGTTGTTGAAGACCCTGTAGGCGGGGATTCCGGCGGAGCGCGACACCTCTGAGCGCCAGGCCCTCAGGGCCTCGTAGACGGGCCCGCCGGGACCATCCACGTCATCCGGATCGAACGATGCGGCGGTGACCGGTGCGGGCTCGGAGGGGGCTTCCGTGATGGGGAGCGGATCAGGGCGGTCGTTGACGGCGAGGATGGCCAGGATGGCTGCACCGTGGCGATCGGCCTTGGTGGGTCCGATGCCCGTGATCCCCAGCAGTTCGCCGACCGTGGAGGGCCAGGTGGTGATCAGGTCGATCAGGGTGGCGTCGTTGAACACCACGTAGGGGGGGACGTTCGCGGCCCGGGCCGCCGTGGAGCGGTAGTCGCGCAGGGCGGTCACGACCGGATGGTCCGGCAGCGCGGCGCGGCTGGTCCTCTCGCGGATGGCGGCCACCCGTCGTGCCCCCTCGGCACGTCCGAGCGGCCGCTCCAGCCCGGCTATCGCAGCCTCCAGGTCGGGTAGCCACATGGACGGGGTTCGGGTGGATGAACGCGTGCCGAACGAGCGTCGGGCCGCCCAGGTCAGGAAGAGGCGGTCCTCGGCCCGCGTGAGGGCCACGTAGAGGAGGCGGCGTTCCTCGGCACGGGCGTCGGCGTCGCGGGCGTGGGCAATGGGGACCAGGCCCTGTTCCAGTCCGGCCACGTGCACGATCGGCCATTCCAGTCCCTTGGCGGCGTGGAAGGTGGACACCTCCACGGCGTCCGTGGAGTCGTCTGCCATGGCGCGTCCCTGGGACCAGACCCACGCCACGAACCCCCTCCCGGTGCCTCCCGGATCCAGCGACAGGAATTCGTCGGCCATGCGCCGGATCTCGGCGAACGCCGCCTCCCTGCCGGTGTCTTCCTCCGGATCGTCGTCGGTGTCGGCTGACAGCTCGACCGTGCGGAGGTCGGCCATCCGGTCCGCCACGGGGCTGTCGCTGCGGCCCAGGGCCTTCAGTTGGGCCTTCACGTCGGCCCGGTCCAGCAGGCCGCTGCCGGCCCTGGTCCGGAACGGGACGTTCGCCGAGCGGAGGGCGGCGAGCATCGGCTCGGTCTGGGCGTTAGTGCGCACGAGGATGGCGTGGTCCGACCAGCGGCCGTCCGGTCCCTTCAGGTCGCGGATCCGCCGGACCACTCCCCGGGCCTCGGCCTCGTGGTCCTCGTACTGTTCCACGACCGGATCGGGGCCCGGGCCCCGGTTCGAGAGCATCGGATCCTGACCGACCAGGACGGCGGCGGCCGTTCGCAGTACCTGCGAAGTGCTCCGGTAGTTCTGACGAAGCCGGACCACGGCGGCACCCGGGAAGTGGGTGGTGAAGCGGTTCAGGTAGTCGGCGTCGGCGCCGTTCCAGGCGTAGATGGCCTGGTTCGGGTCGCCGACGACGCAGAGGTCGGGCCGACCGTCCAACCATGACGTGAGGAGCATGAACTGCAGAGGGTTGACGTCCTGGAATTCGTCCACGAAGAGGTGGCGGAAACGCCACCTCTGGGCGTCGGCGAAACGTCGGTCGGTGGACATTGCGCTTCGACACAGGTCGAGCAGGTCGTCGAAGTCGACCATCCGGCGCGAGTCCTTCAGGTCCTCGTAGTCCTGGAAGATCCTGGCGATGGAGGGAAGGGGGAGTGGCGGGGTGCGACCGGCGGCCTCGGCGGCATCCGGGTAGGCCCCCGGTCGGATGCGCCGTGCCTTGGCCCATTCGATCTCGCCGATCACGTCCAGTGCTGCGGTGGCCCGGTGGTCGCGGGGCAGGAGGGGGGCGACGAAGCCCATCTTGCGAACGAGGAGCTCCGGTTCCTTCCTGTCGTTCTCCCGCCACCAGGTCCGCAACTGGGCGTACGCAACCGAGTGGAAGGTCCCGGCGGCCACCTGGTCGCGCATCCCGATCCGTCGGAGGCGGCTGCGCATCTCCGATGCCGCCTTCCGTGTGAACGTCAGGGCCAGGACCCGGCGGGGGTCGATCTCGCCGGTCAGGGACCGCCAGGCGATGCGGTGGGTGAGTACCCGGGTCTTGCCGGATCCGGCTCCGGCATGGATTGCCAGCGGCATGGTCTCGGTGGTCACCGCCTCACGCTGTTCCTCGTTCAGGCCAAGTAGCAGCGCCTCGGCATCGGCGTCGTCGGTGGAGGCACCGAAGAGGTCGCCTCCATCACCGCCTGGGTTGCCCGGTGGATCCCCGGATCGGTTCGCCATGCTCATCGGGCGCACCCTAGCGACGGCTCGTGACAGCCTCCGTGGGGGGGCGCCCGTCGGCAGGGGAGCCGGACGGCGGGGGGTGCTGCCAATACGATCGGGTCGTGGAACCTGTCGGGGTCGTGGCGTTCGAGCAGCTTGTCGCCGAGGCCCTGGATGGCCTGCCCGCCGAGCTGGTCGACCTCATGGACAACGTGGTCGTGCTGACCGCCGACCGGGGTGACCCGCCGGACCTGCTGGGGCTCTACGACGGGGTCCCGCTGACCCAGCGGGAGGACTATGGAGGTCTGGCGATGCCGGACCGGATCCTCGTCTACCGGCTGGCCCTCTGCGAGGTGTGCGGTGACGTCGACGAACTCCGCCACGAGGTGACCATCACCGTCGTCCACGAGGTGGCCCACCACTTCGGCATCGATGACGACAGGCTGGACGAGCTGGGCTGGGCCTGAGCGCCCCTCCGGTCGCCTGCCCGTCCGGTCAGTCGACCGCCGGCTCCCTGGCCATCGGCACGTGTGCGATGCCGTCCTCCAGGAACTCCCCGCCGCTGCGTTGGTAGCCCAGCGAGGCGTACCAGGGAACCAGGTGGGTCTGGGCATCCAGGACGAGAGGGCCCGGCGTCGTGGCATGGACGTGGTCCAGCAGCACGCCTGCCAGGCCGTTGCCGCGCGCCCCGGCCAGCGTGGCCACCCGGCCAATGCGGTGACTGCCGTCGGGTTCCACGAGGACGCGCAGGTAGGCCACCGGACCCGAGGTTCCATCCAACCAGATGTGGCGGGTGCCCGGCTCGGTGTCGCGTCCGTCCAACTCGGCGTAGGCGCACTCCTGTTCGACGACGAACACGTCTATCCGGAGCCTCAGCAGGTCATGGAAGGTCGTCGGGTCGAGGTCCCGGAACGGATGGTCGTGGATGCTCGTCACGATGGCGACGCTAGCCCTGTCGGGTTTGCCCGCCCGGCGCTGGCATTCGATGATGGGGAAGTGGAAATCGCCGAGCTGCCGTCTGGCATCAAGCTCTGCCACGAGGCCTTCGGTAGTCCGGCCGATCCCGTGGTGCTGCTCATGCACGGTCTGGGCAGCCAGCTCCTGCTCTGGGAGGAGGGGTTCTGCGAGGGCCTCGCCGCCGAGGGCTTCCGGGTGGTCAGGTACGACCACCGCGACAGCGGATGTTCGACGATCCTGGAGGCGGGATCCGCCTACACCCTCTCGGACCAGGTGGCCGACGCCGTGGGCCTGCTGGACCACCTCGGGGCGCCCGCCGCCCACGTCGTGGGGATGTCGATGGGCGGGATGATCGCCCAGACCTTCGCCGTCGAGCAGCCCGGTCGTTGCAGGTCCATGGTCTCCATGGCGTCCAACACCGGCAACCGGGACTTCGGTCGACCGTCGGGTACCGCCCTCGAGGCGATGATGGCTCCGGCGCCCTCGGACCCGGCCGCAGCCATCCAGAAGGAGCTCTCCGACAGGCGGATATGGGCCAGTATCTGGCATGACGACGATCACGCCCGTGCGGTCTTCGCCGCATACGCGGCCCGCTCGGTGCAGCCCCGACACGCCTTCGACCGTCAGGTCGCAGCGGTGCGGGCCTTCGGGAACCGTGAGGAGCGCCTCGCCACCATCACCGTGCCCACCCGGGTCATCCACGGCACCGTGGACACGCTGATAGCCCCGTCGGGGGGAGAGCGGACCGCTGCGGTCATCCCCGGGGCCGACCTGGTGATGGCGGAGGGCTGGGGCCACGACATGGCCCCCGGTGCCTGGCCGCAACTGATCGACGCCATAGCGACCCACTGCCACCGGGCCGACGGCGCCACCTGAACAAGGAACAGGAACAGAACCTGATGGAACGCACGGTCCAACGGAGGAGAAGCAGCCATGGGAGCACTTGACGGGGTACGCGTCATCGAGTTGGCAGGGATAGGCCCGGGACCGTTCTGCGGGATGATGCTGGCCGACATGGGAGCCGAGATCATCCGCATCGACCGGGCCGGATCGGTACGCGGAGGCGACCCGGCCTCGCCGCCGGCGGTGGTGAACGCCCGGGGTCGTCGCAGCATCGGCGTGGACCTCAAGTCCGAGGCGGGACGCGACCTGGTGCTTCGCCTCGTGGAGGACGCCGACGTGGTCTTCGAGGGCTTCCGGCCCGGCGTGGCCGAACGCCTCGGCGTGGGTCCTGAGGACTGTCTGGCACGCAACCCGGCCATCGTCTACGGGCGCATGACCGGCTGGGGCCAGGACGGCCCGTACGCCTCCACGGCCGGACACGACATCAACTACATCTCGCTGGCAGGGGCGCTGGCCCACATGGGGCGGAGCGACAGCGGCCCGGTGCCGCCGCTGAACCTGGTGGGTGACTTCGGCGGTGGTGGCATGTACCTGGCCTACGGAATCGTCTGCGCGCTGCTGTCGGCCCGGACCACCGGTGAGGGCCAGGTGGTGGACGCCGCCATGGTGGACGGGGCGGCCAGCCTCATGAGCTTCTTCTACGGCATGCTCCACACGGGCTTCACCACGTCCAACCGGGGCGAGAACATGCTCGACACCGGCGCCCACTTCTACGACGTCTACGAGTGCTCGGACGGTGAGTACATCTCCATCGGGTCGATCGAGCCGCAGTTCTATGCCGAGCTGGTGGAGAAGCTGGGGCTGGATCCCGATGACTTCGCTGCCCAGCACGACCGCTCCAGGTGGCCCGATCTGAAGGAGAAGGTCGCCGCCGTGGTGGCCACCAGGACCCGGGCTGAGTGGGACGCCGTGCTGGAGGGGAGCGACGTCTGCTACGCACCGGTACTGACGGTGGCCGAGGCCATCGAGCATCCCCACAACGTGGCCCGGGGGACCTTCGTGGAGGTGGGCGGGATCGTGCAGCCGGGTCCGGCACCCCGCCTCTCGGCGACCCCCGGAAAGATCCGCCGACCCCCTCCCCACGAGGGCCAGCACACCGACGAGGTCCTGGCCGAGGCCGGCCTGGGCGACGAGGAGATCGCCGCCCTCCGTACCGCCGGCGCAGTCGCCTGAGCATGGCCACCGTGGTGTTCCTCCATGCCCACCCGGACGACGAGGCCCTGGCGACCGGAGGCACCATGGCCCGGATGGCCGACGAGGGCCACCGGGTGGTCCTGGTGGTGGCCACCAGCGGAGAGGAGGGCGAGCCGGTTCCGGGCGTGCTCGCCGACGGCGAGTCGCTGGGGGACCGCCGCGTCGCCGAGTTGGCTGAGGCGGCTGAAATCCTGGGAGTGGAACGGGTCGTGAACCTGGCCTACCGGGACAGCGGCATGGCAGGCGACGATGCCAACGACCATCCGGACTGCTTCTGGCAGGCCGACGTGGACGGGGCCGCCGGTCACCTGGCGGTGACCCTCGCCGACGAGGAGCCCGACGTGCTCGTCGTCTACGACCCTGACGGCGGCTACGGCCACCCCGACCACATCCAGGTACACCGCGTCGGACACCGGTGGGCCGAGATTGCCGACATCGACCGGGTGCGCTGGGTGACGATGAACCGGGACGCCATCCGGGCCTCCATCGAGGCGGCCCTGGCCGATGAGGGCTCCTGGAGCGATGAGGGGATGCTGGAGCTTCGTCGGGAACGGGCCGAATCGGAGTCGTTCGGCATGCCCGACGCCGAGATCACCCATGCCGTCGACGTGTCGGCCGTCATCGGTAGGAAGCGGGCCGCGATTGCCGCCCACGCCAGCCAGATAGGTCCGGCTTCGTTCTTCCTGGCCATGCCGGAGGAGCAGTTCGCCATGGTCTTCGGAACCGAATGGTTCGTCGATCCCGGGAGCCCCCGCCGGGGTCGGCCGCAGCGGACGGACCTGCTGCTGGCATGATGGCCCGGTGACCTCCATGAGCCTCGTCGTCGGCTCGCTCCGCGACCTCCACGAGGGAATGGCGTGGGTGATGGTCATCGGCAACGGCATGGCCGGCTTCTGGGCACTGGCCGCCCACCGGGTGGGTGCGCTGAGGGGACGGGCGCTGTGGTGGTTCACGGCCCTCGTCCAGGTGGTCATTGCCGTACAGGTCACCATGGGCGTCGGGCTGGTGGCCGGTCAGGGGATCGACCCGCCGCAGTTCCACCTCTTCTACGGCTTCGTGGCCCTCATCACCGTCGGCATCGTCTACAGCTACCGGCAGAGCCTTCGTCCCCACCGGCACCTGCTCTACGGCTGCTCCGGCCTCTTCCTGATGGGCCTGGGAATCCGGGCCATGCTCGTCGCCTGACCGGCGGCGGACGGGCCGATCCTCGCCTCCAGGCCTCGCCTCTAGGCCTCGTCCAGGCGTCGGCTGAGGTCGTCCAGTTCGGCGTCCAGGCGCTTGGGCAGGCGATCGCCGATCATCGCGTAGTGCTCGTTGATGAGCGCCACCTCGTGGCCCCATGAGGCGGGGTTCACGGCCAGCAGCTGCGCCATCGTCTGGTCGTCCACGTCAGTGCCGTCGCGGTCGATGGCGTCGATCGTGGGAACCAGGCCGATGGGGGTGTCGATGGCCGATCCCGTGCCGGCGACCCGTTCGGTGACCCACTTCAGCACCCGGATGTTCTCACCGAAGCCGGGCCACATGTAGTTCCCGTCGGCGTCCTTGCGGAACCAGTTCACCCAGAACAGCTTCGGAAGGCGGGAGGCTTCCGCCCGGTCACCGATCGACAACCAGTGCGAGAAGTAGTCGCCCACGTTGTAGCCCATGAAGGGGAGCATGGCGAAGGGGTCGAACCGGACCTGGCCGATGGCGCCGGCGGCGGCTGCCGTCTTCTCCGAGCTCATGATGGATCCCAGGAAGACCCCGTGGTCCCAGTCCCTGGCCTCGGTCACCAGCGGCACGTTGGTCGCACGGCGGCCACCGAACAGGATCGCCGAGATCGGGACGCCGGCGGGGTCCTGCCATTCGGGGGCGATTGACGGGCACTGCGAGGCGGGTGTCGTGAACCGGGCGTTCGGGTGGGCGGCGGGCGTGCCGGTCTCCGGGGTCCAGTCCTCGCCCCGCCAGTCGGTCAGGTGCTCGGGCGGCTCGTCGGTCATGCCCTCCCACCAGATGTCGCCGTCGGGCGTCATGGCGACGTTGGTGAACACGGAGTTGCCCCACATGGTCTGCATGGCGTTGGCGTTGGTGGCCACCGAGGTGCCCGGCGCGACGCCGAAGAATCCGGCCTCCGGGTTGATGGCGTAGAGGCGGCCGTCCTCGCCGAACTTCATCCAGGCGATGTCGTCACCGATCGTCTCCACCTTCCAGCCGGGGAGCGTCGGGACCAGCATGGCCATGTTGGTCTTGCCGCACGCCGATGGGAATGCGGCCGCCACGTACGTCTTGACGCCCTCTGGCGAGGTGAGCCCCAGGATGAGCATGTGCTCCGCCATCCAGCCGTCATCGCGTGCCATGGTCGAGGCGATCCTGAGGGCGAAGCACTTCTTTCCCAGCAGGGCGTTGCCGCCGTAGCCCGACCCGTACGACCAGACCTCGCGGGTCTCGGGGAAGTGCGAGATGTACTTGTTCTCGGCGTCACAGGGCCACGGCACGTCGGCTTCTCCGACCTCGAGGGGTGCACCCACGGAATGGATGCACGGCACGAACTCCTCGTCTCCCAGGATGTCCAGTACCGCGCTGCCCATCCGGGTCATGGTCCGCATGCTGACCGCCACGTATGGCGAGTCGGTCAGCTGCACCCCGATGTGGGCTATCGGTGAGCCCAGTGGACCCATGGAGAACGGCACCACGAACATCGTGCGGCCGCGCATGGCTCCCCGGTAGAGCTCCATCATCTCGGCCTTCAGGGTCGCCGGGTCCCGCCAGTTGTTGGTGGGGCCGGCGTCGGCCGGGTTGGTGGTGGAGATGTAGGTGCGGTCCTCCACCCGGGCCACGTCGCCCGGATCCGAGAGGGCCAGGTAGCTGTTGGGGCGGAGGTCGTCGTTCAGGCGTTGGAAGGTGCCGGCGCTGACCAGCTCGGCGGCCAGCAGGTCGTACTCCTCCGACGAGCCGTCACACCAGTGGACGGCATCGGGAGCCAGGATCGCGGCCCATTCCTCGACCCACTCGAGGAGCCTTCGGTTGGTCGTGGGTTCGCCGTTCGTAGCCATTGCCGTCCATTGGTATCGGCCCTGACGCGACGATGCCACACGGGGGAGGTGTGACTGTGGTCAATCGGCCCCGTGTGGCCCGGGTGCCCGACGGGTACCGGGTATCAGGTCAGTTCGGGAGTTCCCATGTCGACCTCGGAGCCCAGCGACAGCGAGGTGGCGCGCTGATCGTCGTCCAGGATGAACAGGACCCGCTGTCCCTGGCGGAGCATCCGGAAGACCGAGCCGTCCAGGGCACCTTCGGCCAGGTCGAACTCGGCGAGGTCGGTCTCGCGAATGACGATGCCGTCACCGGTGCCCGGGTCGTAGGACTTGATGACGCCCTGCATGCCGGTTCCCCTTCGACCGGTCGGTCAGTGACCGGCCTTGACGATCTTGCCGGCCTTGATGCACCCGGTGCAGACGTTGATGCGCTTCGTGGACTTGCCCACGACGGCGCGCACCCGCTGGATGTTGGGATTCCAACGGCGGTTGGTCCGCCGATGGGAGTGGCTCAGGGACTTGCCGAACCAGGGCTTCTTGCCACAGATTTCACAGACTGCTGCCATCACACACCTCGATCACCTCAACCGGTCGGGCCATCCAGACCGGTCCTTCAAGAACGCAGCAAGGTTACGGCCTTCCACCGGTCTACTCCAACCATGGACCGGAACCCGGGGTGTGCCCTCCACCGCACCCGGGGCGGAAGGCGGGAGGCTCCGTCGGGCGGTGGCTACGCTCGTTTCCCGTGACCGTCGAATCCCTGGACGCAGGTGCGCTGCGCGCCCTGATGGGCACCTTCCGGGATGCGCTGACCCTGCACCGCGAGGCGCTCAACCTCCTCAACGTCTATCCGGTGCCCGACGGGGACACCGGGTCGAACATGACCATGACCGCCGAGTCGGTCGTGGCCGAACTGGCCGAACTGGACGATCCGCCCGGGATGGGAGCGGTCGCCGCGGCCATCTCGCACGGTTCGCTGATGGGCGCCCGAGGCAACTCCGGCGTCATCCTCTCCCAGGTACTGCGTGGCCTCTCCGGAGTGTTCGCCGAAGCGGGGACCGTGGACGGACGGTCCCTCGCCGACGGCCTGGCCGCAGCCAGCAGCGCCGCCTACGCCGCCGTCATGGCACCCGTCGAGGGAACCATCCTGACGGTGGTGCGCGAATCGGCTGATGCCGCCGTCGCCGCCGCCGATTCCGGCGCCGACCTGCTGGGCGTCGCCGTCGAGGCCCGGGCGGTCGGAGGCGAGAGCCTGGCCCGAACCCCGGACCTGCTACAGGTCCTGGCCGACGCCGGCGTCGTGGACGCCGGCGGGAGCGGCTTCCTGCTCCTCCTGGACGCGGTCCTGACGGCCGTCGACGGGCGTCCCGTCCCGGATCCCCCCGATCTGGTGGCCACGGTCGGCGCTGCGAGGCCCGACGACCACCGGACCGACGGTCCGGAGGGAACCCGGTACGAGGTCATGTTCTTCCTCGACACACCCGATGGGTCGATCCAGGACTTCAGGGAGGCGTGGGCCGCTCTCGGCGATTCCATCGTCGTGGTGGGCGGCGACGGCGTCTGGAACTGCCACGTCCACACCGACGACATAGGTGGGGCGGTGGAGGCCGGCATCACCGTGGGTAGGCCCTACCGGATCCGGGTCACCGACCTCTTCGAGGAGGTGGAGGAACAGGCCTGGGTCCGGGACCAGATGTCGGCTGACGCCGAGGACGTGGGCGAGCCCGTTCCGTGCGCCGTGGTGGCGGTGTCCAACGGTTCCGGGATCCGCGACATCTTCCGATCCCTGGGGGTGCGCAGGGTGGTGGCCGGCGGGCAGTCCATGAACCCGTCGACAGCCGACCTGCTGGCCGCGGTGGAGGCGGTTCCGGCCGACGAGGTCCTGATCCTGCCCAACAACGGCAACATCATCGCCGCGGCCGAGCAGGTCGATGCCCAGACGTCCAAGATCGTCCGGGTTGTTCCCACACGCGGGATCACCGAGGGGTTCGCCTCGCTGCTGGAATACGACCCCCGGGGAACGGCTGACGGCAACCTGGCCGGGATGGCCGCCGCCGCCGCCGGCGTGGTGGCCGGCGAGGTGACCGTCGCTGTCCGTGACTCCGGCAGCGACGCCGGTGAGATCTCAGAGGGCGACCACCTGGGCCTCAGCGGAGGAAAGGTGCGGGTGGTCGCCGGCTCGGCGTTCGATGCCACGACCGGGCTGCTCGCCCAGATGGTGGACGACTCGCACGAGATCGTCACCCTCATCGCCGGCCTGGACGCGGCCGAGGCCACCACGGCCGCCATCGTGTCGTGGTTGGCGGCCGAGCATCCCGGCGTCGAGGTGGAGGTGCACGAAGGGGGCCAGCCCCTCTACCCGTACTTCCTGGGAGTGGAGTAGTACCCGCTGGTCGGAATCGTGGAGAGCAGCGACCCGGCGATCCATGGGGGGTACCTTCCAACGGTGGGCGAAGGCGGCATCACCCTCAGGGAACTCGACGCACGACCGGTGACCGACCTGAACGGGGTCGGTGACGCCCGTGCCCGTGCGCTGGCCGCCGCCGAGGTGCACTCGATCCTGGACCTGCTGGGCTTCTACCCCCGCCGGTACCTGGACCGGACCAGGGAGGCCACCGTCGGTGGGCTGTCGATCGGCGATGAGGGGATGGTCCTCGTTCGCGTCGGGACGGTCTCGTCCCGACGGACCCGGAACCGCCGGTCCCTGGTGGAAGCCCGGGTATCGGACGACACCGGCGAGCTTCGCCTGACCTTCTTCAACCAGCCATGGCGCGCCGACCAGCTGAAGGTGGGCATGCAGGCCGTCGTGTTCGGCAGGCTGGACAGCTATCAGGGCAACCTCCAGATGACGAACCCGGTGGTGGACCTCGTCGGAGACCGGACAGGGCGGATCGTCGCCATCTATCCCCAGTCCGAGACGGCCGGCCTGCACAGTTGGGACGTCGACGGCATCGTGGCCGAGGCCCTGCGACGGGTGATGAAGGTGCGGGGGCTCTCCGATCCGCTGCCCGGAGCGGTGCGCCAGCGCTACGGCCTTGTGGGGAGGTCCGAGGCCTATCAGGCCATCCACCGACCCGGGTCGCTCCACGAGATGGGCGAGGCCCGTCGCCGCCTCGTGTTCGACGAACTCCTGCGCATCCAGTTGGCCCTCGTCCAGCGCAAGGTGGACCTGGAGCGCACCTCGGTCGGCATCGCGCACGACGTGGGGGTGACGGCGCTCCTGGACCAGTTCCGTTCCGGGCTGGGATTCCGGATGACTGCTGCACAGGACCGGGTCGTGGGCGAGATCCTCGCCGACCTGGCCCGGCCGGCCCCCATGCACCGGCTCCTCCAGGGAGACGTCGGCTCCGGGAAGACCGTGGTGGCCGTGGCGGCGATGCTGGCCGCCGTGCAGGGAGGGCACCAGGCGGCCGTCATGGTTCCCACGGAGGTCCTCGCCGAGCAGCACCACGCCACGATCTCCGGTCTGCTCGACGAGATGACGGTCTCCGATCCGGCGACCCTGCTCGGCCACCGACCCCTGAAGGTCGACCTGCTGACCAGCCATACCACGGCCGGCGAACGGCGACGGATCGGAAGCCAGCTGCTGGCCGGGGGAGTGGACGTGCTCATCGGCACCCACGCCATCATCCAGGAGGGCGTGGAGTTCGGCTCCCTGGGTGTGGTGGTGATTGACGAGCAGCACCGGTTCGGCGTCGAGCAGAGGGCCGCCCTGCGTGACAAGAACCGTGACGGAACGGCCCCCGATGTGCTGGTCATGACGGCCACGCCGATTCCCCGTACGGCGGCCATGACGGTCTACGGCGACCTGGACGTATCGGTACTGGACGAACTCCCACCGGGTCGGACGAGGATCGCGACCACCTGGCATGCCGACGAGGCAGACGTCTGGGAGGTCGTCCGCGGGGAGGTGGCTGCAGGCTCTCAGGCCTACGTGGTGTGCCCACTCATCGACGAGTCCGCCACCCTCGAGGTGCGTTCCGCCGAGGAGACCTTCGCCAGCCTGACCGCCGGGGAGCTGGTCGGGCTGCGGGTGGGGCTGCTCCACGGTCGGGTGGGTCGGGTGGAGAAGGAGGAGACCATGGGGCTCTTCCGGTCGGGAGAGCTGGACGTTCTCGTGGCGACGACGGTCATAGAGGTGGGCGTGGACGTCCCGAACGCCACGGTGATGGTGATCCTGGACGCCGCCAGGTTCGGCATCGCACAGCTCCACCAACTGCGGGGACGGGTGGGTCGCGGCGACAAGGCCAGTCGGTGCCTGCTGGTCGGCGGGGCGCCGACGCCCGACGCCGAGGAGCGCCTCCGGGCACTGGTCCGGACGACCGACGGGTTCGAGTTGGCCGAGGTGGACCTGGACCTACGGGGCGAGGGAACGATCATGGGAGAGCGCCAGAAGGGACGCAACGACCTTCGTCTGGCGTCCCTGAGACGCGACCGGGAGTGGGTGGAGGCCGCACGGGCCGAGGCGCTGCGCATGGTCGGCGACGGTGACGGCATGGCGGCGTACCCCGAACTGGCCGACGAGGTATCGCTCTTCATGGCCGACGACGAATCGGACTTCCTCCTGAAGTCGTGACGGGCGCGGAGGACGGGCTAGGCATTGTGCCCATGACCGGGGTTCGGGTGGCTGGGGACTCCGACCTTCCGGGGGTGGTGGCGACCCTGGCCGAGGCGTTCGCCACGGATCCCGTCCTCGCCTTCCTGTTCGAGGACCCGGCACGTCGCCCCTCGCTGCTGGCCGCCTTCTTCGCCAACCGGCTGGCCGGTGGCCGCGGTTTCGACGAGGTGGTCGTTCCGGCCGACGCCGATGGTGGCCGGACGTGCGCGGCGGTCTGGGTGCCGCCGTCGGGACCCGACGAACCGGGGCCCGACTTCGCTGCCGTGGGTGCGGCCAACATGGCCCTGCTGGGGGAGGAGTGGGCGGTCGAACGCCTGGCCCCACTGGCTCCGCTGATGGAGGCGCACCCGGTGACACCCCACTGGTACCTGGCCTTCGTCGGCACCGTGGCGTCAGCCCGGGGTCGGGGCCTTGCCTCGGCGTGCATCTCCGAGGTGACGCGGCGATGCGATGCAACCGGTCACGGTGCCTACCTCGAGTCGAGCGACCCTGCGAACGTGCCCCTCTACGAGCGCCACGGATTCAGCGTGACCAGCGAGGTCACGATCCCGGGGGGGCCGACGGTGCCCCTCATGTGGCGGGATCCCCGGTGAGGGGAACCGGTCAGGCGCCTTCCGGCGGCATGTCGCCGCGGCCGTCGTCCTCGTCGGGCATCACGATGTCCCACCGGTCCATGCAGTCGGAGCAGCGGTAGGCGACCGGGTCACCGGGCTGGAACTCCGTCTCGGGGTGGGGCAGGAGGTGGCAGGTTCCACCACAGTCCACGCAGATGATCTGTTCCGGGGCCCGCACCCTCGTGACCGTAGTTCGCCGCCGGCCCCGGGCCTCCATACTGGGGCGGTGCGAGTCGTATCCGGAACAGCCCGTGGCCGTCGACTGACGTCGCCCGCCGGGAGCCAGATCCGCCCGACCGGGGATCGGGTGCGGGAGGCCGTGTTCAACGCGCTGCATAGTCGCTCGGCACTGGTGGACGCCACCGTCCTGGACCTGTTTGCCGGTACCGGTGCCCTCGGCATCGAGGCCCTCTCGCGCGGCGCCCGACACGTCGTGTTCGTGGACGTGTCCAGAACCGCCACCGCCCTGGTGTCCCAGAACCTCGTCGCCTGCGGCCTCGATGGCAATGCGCGGGTGGTGCGTGCCGACGGCCCCGCATGGCTGGCGGCATCGGAGGAGAGGTGGGACCTCGTCCTCCTGGACCCACCGTACGACTTCGACGGCTGGGAGGACCTGCTGGCGAGCCTGGTGGGCCGTGTGGACGGACCGGTGGTGGTCGAGTCGGACTCGGAGGTGGAACCGGGACCGGGCTGGCATGTCGAATCGTGTCGACGGTACGGGAGTACCGTGGTGACGCTGCTCCTGACCGGGGCCGAGGCGGTGCCGACCGCCGACCGACTGACCATCCAGCGAGGGGAGACAAGGCCGTGACCCGTGTCCTGTATCCCGGATCCTTCGATCCGGTGCACAACGGCCACGTCGAGATGGTCGAGACGGCGGCCGGTCTTTTCGACGAGGTGGTGGTGGCTGCCCTCATCAATCCGTCCAAGGGTGATGCCCTGTTCGACCTGGAGGAGAGGATGGCGCTGCTCGACGAGTCGTTCGCACACCTCTCCAACGTGCGGACCACGATGTTCGACGGCCTGGTGGTGGACCTGGCCGGCGAGGTGGAGGCGGACTTCATCATCAAGGGCCTGCGGGCGGTGTCCGACTTCGAGAGCGAGCTCCAGATGGCGCAGATGAACATGGCCATCTCAGGGGTCCAGACGCTCTTCCTGCCCACTGCCTCCCGACGCTCGTTCATGGCCTCCCGGTTGATCCGCGAGGTGGCCCGCCTGGGCGGCGATGTCAGCCAGATGGTGCCGGATCCGGTGCGGGCGCGCCTCCAGGACCGGTTCCCAGGGTGACCGATCCGAGCCAGGGCCCACGACCCCTTCCGACGGTGGAGACCGTCCAGGCGGCGGTACCCCCGCCCGCCACTACGGATCCCTACCGGCCGCCGCAGATCGAGACGATCCTCCGCCAACTCCGGGAGGTCGTTGCCAACGCACGTCCCATGCCGCTCTCGGCCTCCTCGATGGTCAACAAGGAGGAACTCCTCGGCCTGATCGACGAGGCCAACGTCAGGCTGCCCGAAGAGCTGCGGGCCGCCCGCTGGCTGCTGAAGGAGCGTGAGGAGTTCCTGGCGAAGGTGCGCCGCGAGGGCGACGAGATTCTGGAGCTTGCGAGGTCCCGGGCCGAGCGACTCGTGCAGCGGACCGAGGTCGTGCGGACCGCCGAGCAGCGGGCACGGCACCTGGTCGAGTCGGCCCGTGAGGAGACCCGCAGGATGCGGCGGGAGACCGAGGACTACTGCGACCAGAAGCTGGGGAGCTTCGAGACGCTGCTGGGCAGCACGAGGGATGCCATCGCCCAGGGACGGCGGAGGCTCCAGGAGACGGTGCTGGACAGGGATCGGGAGCGCCGTGCCGCCGATGCCGCGAATCTGGCCCGGGAGGCTTCCACGGGACGGGCCGGTGCGACCTTCTTCGACCAGGATGCAGAGTCCGGAGACCAGTGACCCCGACGGGTCCATGCCGTCAGCTCCGATCGACCGCTCCGTGACCGACTCCCTGCGCATTTCGTTGGCCGTGCTCCGGCGACGGGCCGACCCCCGCCGGCTGGACCGCACGGTGGTGCTCGGGGACCTGCGGGTGGGCGGGGTGTCGATCCTGGATGGTCAGGTCGAGTTGAGCCTGGAGGCCGAGGCCCGGGGAGCCGAGGTGGTGGTGACCGGTGCCCTGGTTGCCCGATGGGAGGGGGAGTGCAGACGCTGTCTGGAACCGCTGGGGGGCCGGCTGGACCTCAGGGTGAACGAGGTGATGGCGGCGACGGGGAGCAGGACCAGTGAAGACGATGCGTCTGACGTCTACCCACTGGACGGCGACGACGCCGACCTGGAACCGGTGGTGCGCGATGCCCTGCTCCTGGCCCTTCCGATCTCGCCTCTCTGCGACGAGCTGTGCGCCGGGCCGGACCCCGAGCGGTTTCCTGCCACCAGTGGCACCGGGGACGTGGAAGCCGGGCCTGTAGGCGATCCCCGCTGGGCAGTCCTGGACGCGCTGCGTGGCGATGACGGGCCCGATCCCGGGTAGTTCCGGCGTCGGTGGGTCGCCTGTCACTGCGGTACCGGTTCCGGGTCGGTCCCGCTAGCCTCGTCTGGTTGCCCGGGCCGGTTCCTCCGGTCGGGGTGACCACCTCCAGTCCTGCCGACCGCCTCCTAGGAACCGACGATGGCCGTCCCAAAGAAGAAGACCTCCAAGGCCAAGGGCCGCAGCCGCCGGGCATCCTCATGGACCCTCGGCCGCTCCGCCCGTAGCGCCTGTGATCGCTGTGGTGCCGTCAAGCGCCCACACCGGATCTGTGGGAACTGCGGCTGGTACGCCGGCCGCCAGGCCGTCGACGTTGACTGACCTGATCCCCACCTGATCATGCTTCCCATAGCGGTTGACGCCATGGGTGGGGACAATGCACCGGGCGAGATCATCGCCGGTGCGCGGCGCGCCCAGGAGGAACACGGAATTCCAGTGGTCCTCGTAGGACGCCCGGAGGACCTGACCGACATCGGCGACCTGGAGGTCATCGAGGCCTCCGAGGTCATCGCCATGGACGCCGAGCCGGGCGCCAGCGTGCGCCGGATGAAGGACTCCTCGCTGGTCCGGGCAGCCGAGGCGGTCCGGGACGGTCGGGCCTCGGCCATGGTCAGCGCCGGCAACACCGGGGCGACGATGGCCAGTGCCCTGCTTCGCATGGGTCGGATCTCCGGTGTGGCCCGTCCGGCCATCGCCACCCTCCTTCCCACACCTGGATCCACGCCGACCGTGCTGCTGGACTCCGGCGCCAACGCCGAGTGCAGCCCGGAATGGCTGGTCCAGTTCGGCCAGATGGGAGCAGTGTTCGCACGCGACCGGTTGGGGATCGAACGACCGCGCGTGGGCCTCCTCTCGATAGGCGAGGAGCCCGGCAAGGGCAGCCCGCTGGTCAAGGAGGCGTATGCCGCCCTGTCCGAGGCGGAGTTCGTGGGAGCGGAGTTCATTGGAAACGTCGAGGGCCGGGACCTGCTCACGGATGCCGTGGACGTGGTCGTGACCGATGGCTTCACCGGCAACGTGGCGCTCAAGACCGCCGAGGGTGCCCTGAAGGCGTTGATGACGGCGCTGTTGACCGCCATGGCCGGACGGCCGGAGGCGCTCGCCGCCGCCGAGGTGCTCACCCCGGAGTTGGACAGCCTCTACCGGGAGTTCCACCCCGACACCTACGGCGGAGCGATGCTCCTGGGCGTCCGCGGCGTGTGCATAATCAGCCATGGCTCCACGGGCGCCACCGCGATGGAGAACGCCATCGTCACGGGTGCGGAGATGGTGCGGTCCGACGTCGTCGGACATCTCTCCGAAGCCGTCGCCGCCGGCTCCTGAGGGTGGCCTCCTGCGACCTGCTCAATACTTCCCTCCAGGCCCCTTTCCGGCCATTTCAGGCCGTTTCAGTGAGAATCCGATACGCAGACGCCGGACGGTAGGATTACCTGCCGGTCCAGGGCGCCCGACGGTCGTCGCCGAGGGCCTTTCCGGCCACGCTCGCTGACCGCCGAGGAGTCACAGTGCCAGCAGAAACCCATGTCGAAGGTGTGCCGATCGAGCGCCGTGAGGTGCTGGAGATCGTCAAGGACCGTCTGGCCGACATCCTCGAGATCGAGCCCTCCGACATCGGCGAGGGCGACTCATTCGCCAACGACCTGGATGCCGACTCGCTGGCTCTGATCGAGCTGGTCGAGGCCCTCGAGGAGGAGTTCAGCGAGCGTTCCGCCGGCTTCCGCATCGACGACGACGACCTGGATGACCTCAAGACGGTCCGCGATGCCGTCGACTATGTCGTCTCTCGCCTCGGCTGAGCAGCGGTCCCACGACATGGTTGGCCTGGAGGCTGGCCTCGGCCACAGGTTCGGAGACCCGGACCTGCTGAGGGATGCGACGACCCACCGGTCGTGGTGCGCCGAGAACGGCGGCACCTCCAACGAGCGGTTGGAGTTCCTTGGCGACGCCGTGCTGGGAATGGTGATCGCCGACCAGCTCTTCAGGGACCACCCCGACCTGTCGGAGGGACACCTCGCCATGATCCGCGCCGCGGTCGTGAGTGCTCCGGCGCTCGCCGAGGTGGCCCGTGGCATCCGGCTGGGTGATTCGATCCGCTTCGGACACGGGGAGTCGACGTCCGGTGGGAGCGACAAGGAGTCCATCCTGGCCGACGCCCTCGAGGCGGTCATCGCCGCGGTCCACCTGGACGGTGGCCCGGTGGCAGCAGAGTCGCTCGTCCGGCGGTTGTTCGGTGATCGGCTCGTCCTGGCCGCCGTCGACCCCGGCATACAGGACTACAAGACCCGCCTCCAGGAACTGGCCGCACGGGAGTCCATCCCGACCCCCCGCTACGTCCTGACCGACGAGGGCCCGGACCACGACAAGCGATTCCACGCGGTCGTGGAGGTGGCAGGCGGCTCCCATGGCCCTGCTACGGGAACCTCCCGGAAGCGGGCCGAGCAGGCGGCGGCCCGCATGGCCTTCGATGCCATTGCCGGCACGACGCCGGCAACCGACCGCATGCCCTCGACAACCGTAGATACACCACCGACCACGAGTCTGGAAGCAACGTGACAATCGATCTGGAACTACCCGAGGTGGAGACCATCCGCCACGCCCTCGACCGTGAGATAGCCGGTCGCAAGGTCAAGACGGTCGACATGGCCTCGATGGCCACGCTCAGTCGTTACAGGAACCGCAAGTCCTTCGCCTTACGCGTGGAGGGTCGCAAGCTGGGACCGGTTCGGCGCATGGGCCTGACGCTCGTGATCAAGCTGGACAACGACGACCTGCTGGTGATCCGCCCCGGAGCCGGGGCGACCATCCGTCGTCACGCCGCCAGGGATGCCGTCCAGCCCGGGACCGAGGCCACCTTCACATTCACCATCGGAGGCCAGTTTCGCCTCGTCGACCCGGAGGGCGCATCGGAGCTCTGCGTGGTGGCACCCGAGGACCTGCTCTCCGAGTTCCCCGAGCTGGGCGCCAGCGGAATCGATCCGGCCGGCGAGATGGTCCCGTGGACGGCCTTCGCCGGCCAGGTCCTGGGCCGGAAGGTGCCCCTGAAGGACCTGCTCTGCGACGACGCCGTGGTGGTGGGAGTCGGCGAGGTCTACTCCGACGAGATCCTCTTCCACGCCGGCCTCCGACACGACCGCCCCTCCAACAGCCTCTCCACCCAGGAGGTGCGGCGCCTGCACGGAGCCCTGATCTCGGTGGTGAACGACGCCATCAAGTACCGCGGTACCGACCTGGATGACAGGCCCTTCGTGGACGTGTACGGCGAGCCCGGTACCTATCGCCACCACCTCGCCGTCTATGGCAGGGCCGGCGCCCTCAGCGAGCGCAACCGTTCCGCCATCCAGCGGGTCAAGTACAAGGGTCGTTGGACCTACTTCTGCGAGACCCAGGTCTGACCTGCGCCCACCGGCGCGCGCTACCGCGCCGCCCACCACGCGCCTAGGGTGGCGCACATGGTGAATGACACGGTTGTGATTCAGGCGCGCGCCAGGTGGGTGCCGACGTGTTCCTGAAGCGGCTGTCCATCAAGGGCTTCAAGTCGTTCGCCGATACGGCGGTTCTGGAGATGGAGTCGGGTGTCACGGTCGTCGTGGGACCCAACGGAAGCGGCAAGTCCAACGTCGTGGACGCCATAGCCTGGGTCCTGGGAGCCCAGGCTCCCAGTGCCGTGCGTTCCCAGAAGATGGACGATGTGATCTTCGCCGGCACCGCCACCCGGGCCGCCCTGGGCAGGGCCGAGGTCTCCCTCACCATCGACAACTCGTCCGGGCAGCTTCCGGTCGAGTTCGGCGAGGTCACAATCACCCGGACCCTGTTCCGGGCGGGTGACAGCGAGTACTCGATGAACGGAGCGCCCTGTCGGCTGCTGGACATCCAGGAGTTGCTCTCCGACGTCGGCGTCGGGCGCCAGCAGCACGTGATCATCTCCCAGGGTCAGATCGACGCCGTCCTGAATGCCCGCCCCGAGGAGCGGCGGATGATCATCGAGGACGCCGCCGGAATCCTGAAGTACCGGCGTCGCAAGGAGAAGGCCCAGCGACGTCTCCGTTCCACCGAGGCGAACCTGGACCGGCTGTCCGATCTCCTGCGGGAGGTTCGACGCCAGGTCAGGCCGCTGGAGCGTCAGGCCGATGCGGCCCGACGCCACGGCGACCTGGTCCAGGAGCTCACGGCGCTGAGGTTGCACCGCGCCGGCAGGGAGCTGGCCGGCCTTCGGACCAGGGCTCGTGACGAGGCCGGCCGGCGGGCCCAACTGGCTTCCGGGCAGTCCACCCACACCACCGACCTTGCACGCTTCGATGCCGAGGTGACCGCTGCGGAGGACGAGCTGGCCAGCCGCGGCGGTGATGACATGGGCGATCGTCTGGTCCGTCTGGAGGCCCTGCGGGAGCGGGGTCGCGGGTTGCGGGCGGTGCTCGTGGAACGACTCCGCGGGATCGAGCGCGAGCGCACCACGCTGTTCTCCCAGCAGGTGGTCGTCGGGCTGGAGGCCGAGTTGGAACGCTCGGAGGTGAAGTCAGCCGAGCTGGATGCCGAGGCCGACGGGCTGGCACCGGAGGCCGAACGCCTCGCCCTTGCCGGGACGGGGTTGGACGCGGATCGTGCCGCCTTCGAGATGTCCTGGTCCGAGGGCGTGGTGCCCCTCGGAGGCCACGCCGCCGAAACCCGGGGAGAGCTCGGGGTGCTGAGGGCCGCTGTGGCCCAGGCCGGCGCCGAGAGGGGCCGCCTGGCCGTACGGCTCGAGGTGATAGATGCCGCAGCGCTTCTGCTCGACGGTGAGGCGGACCGCCTGAGGGGCGATCTCTCGGTGGGTGAGTCGGAAGAGGAGCCGTTGGTGGCGGTCATGTCCCGGGCGGAGGAGCGTGCCCACGAGGCGGCCCTCGGCAGGAACGTCGCCTGGGAACGGATGGTGGTCGCCGAGGCCGAGATCAGGACGGCCGGCGCCCGTGCCGATGCCCTGGCCCTGGCGCTGGACGAGGCCCGGTCGAGGGCCGGTGCCGAGCACCTGGCGGGCATTGACGGCGTGATGGGCACCCTCCTGGACCTGGTTGAGGTGGAGGAGGGCTTCGAGGCGGCGTTCGAGGCGGCTGCCGGATCAGCCCTGGATGCGGTGGTCGTCAGCGGCTTGGACCACGTCCTGGAGGCACTCACGGCGCTTCGCGACGGACACCTCACGGCGGCGGTCCTGGCCCTTGACGTGGAATCCACCGGTCAGGTTCCGCCCGGGTTCGGATCAGCGGTGCGACCGAGGGTGAGGGCCCGCAGCGAGGTGGTCGAGGGTCTGCTGGACCGCCTCCTCGGTCATGTCGTCCTCGTGGATGGTGACCTGGAGTCGGTTCTGGACCTGGCGTTGAGCCACCCCGATGCGGTGATCGTCACGCCGACCGGTGATCGGTTCGGACCGTCTGGTTGGCGCATCGGCGGAGACGGTCGGGGGGCGACCGGAGCGGCCCTGGCCGAGGCCGAGGGTCGGTTGGCAGTCGCCGAGGTGGAGCACGCCGAGGCATCGCGGGTACTCGACCTGGCCGAGCGGGCGGCCAGCGAGGCGGACGACGACGTGGCCCGCCGGAACCGCGAGCTGGACGAGCACGACGGCAGGTTCACGGCGGCGGCCGAGGCCCTCCAGCGGCTCCAGGTGGAGCGCCGGGACCTCTCCAACGAGGCCGGGTCGCTGCGGACGCGCCTCGGCGAGCTGGACCAGCGCCTTGAGGACGAGGTCCGGAGGGTGACCGAGCTGGAGGATCGCCTTCCCATCCTGGAGGCTGCCGAGGAGGCTTCCGTGCAGGCGGTCAGACGCATGAACGCCGCCCGGAGCGACCTCGAGGAGAGGGCGGCGGCGCTTGGCGCCCGTCGAACCGGACACGACGTCCAGGTTGCCGAGGTGACCGGTCAACTCGCTGTCGTCCGGGCACGCGTCGCCGAGTTGCGTAGCCGGTTGGCCCAGCTCACCGACGAGCGGGCGGCGGCATCGGAGTTGAGCGCCGACCTGACCGGTCGTGAGGCGGCCACCCGCCACCTGATGGGGGCGGTCGACGGTCGGATGTCGGTGGTCGACGTCAAGCTGGACTTCCTGCGGGACCGCCGCCGCCTGCAGTCGGAGCGCGTCCGGGCCGTGGCCCTTCGCCTGGACGGTCTCCGCAAGGATCGCTCCCGTGCCGAGACGGCACTCCGTGAGACACGTGAGCACCAGTCCCGGCTGGAGATCGACAGGGCCGAGACGCGGATGCGGATCGAGAACATCACCGAGGCGGTCCGGAGCGAGTTCGACCTCGAACCGGAAGCGGCGCTGGACGCCCCCTGCCCGGAGTTGGCCCTCGGGACCACAGTCGCCTCCAGGGTGGCCACCCTGGAGCGGGAGTTGAAGTTGATGGGCCCGATCAACCCCCTGGCACTGGCCGAGTTCGATGCACTGAGGGAACGGCACGAGTTCCTGCAGGAACAGCTGGACGACATCCGCTCCACCCGGACCGAGCTCCGCAAGGTCATCCGGTCGGTCGACGAGGAGATCGTCTCGGTGTTCGCATCCGCCTTCGCCGAGGTGTCCTCGCACTTCACCGACCTGTTCGAGACCCTCTTCCCCGGAGGCGAGGGGCGGCTCCGCCTGACCGATCCGAACGACCTGCTCGAGACCGGTCTGGAGGTCGAGGCCCGACCCTCCGGTAAGAACGTGAAGAAGCTGTCGCTGCTCTCGGGTGGTGAGCGGTCCCTGACGGCGCTGGCATTCCTGTTCGCCGTCTTCCGGAGTCGCCCGTCGCCCTTCTACGTGATGGACGAGGTGGAGGCGGCCCTCGACGACGTGAACCTGCACAGGTTCCTGGGCCTCCTGGAGCAGTTCCGAGATGACGCCCAGTTGCTGGTCGTGAGCCACCAGAAGCGCACGATGGAGGCCGCCGACTGCCTCTACGGGGTCTCGATGGCGCCAGGTGGCTCGTCCCGTGTCGTCTCAGAGCGCGTGGAGGCGGAGCGGGTCGCCCAGCGCCTCGGCATCCTCACCAACGGCTGACGCCGCCCGGCCGCGGTCTGGGAGGCGGGGCACCCGGAGTACCGTCGTAACCGTGCGAATTCTGCTCGTCGACGACGAGGCCGACCTGCTGGACGCCGTGGCCCGGGGGCTGCGTCGGGAGGGCTACGCGGTCGACACCGCGATGGATGGCGAGGAGGCGCTGGCCAAGGCCTCCTACACCCCCTACGACCTGATCTGCCTGGACCTGACCATGCCGGGCATCGACGGGCTGGAGGTCTGCTCGACGCTGCGGGCGGATCCCGGTGCCGGGTTCCCACCCCGCATCCTGATGCTCACCGCCAGGGACACGGTCGAGGACCGGATTCGTGGACTGGACGTCGGCGCTGACGACTACCTGGTGAAGCCATTCGCCTTCGACGAGCTGTCGGCCAGGATCAGGTCGCTGCTGCGCCGTGATCCAGGTCGTTCAGGGGCGGTCCTGGAGGTGGGTGACGTGGTGCTGGACACCGCACGCCACAGGGCGCGTCGCAACGACAGGGACCTGGACCTGACGGCCAAGGAGTTCGCCCTGCTGAGGTACTTCATGAGTCGGCCAGGCGAGGTCGTTTCCCAGGAGGTGCTGCTGGACCACGTCTGGGACGAGCATGCCGACCCGTTCACCAACACGGTGCGGGTCACCGTCGGGACGTTGCGTCGGAAGCTCAGCATGGACGGCGAGGCGGCGCTGCTGGAGACGGTGGTCGGCTCCGGATACCGGCTGTTGGACGGGGACGACGTCCGTTGAGTCGCTTCGACGGGGGCCTGGCGGGACGCATGCCCGACCGGTTCGGAAGCCTCCGTACGCGCCTGGCGCTGCTCTACTCGATCGTGCTGTTCGCCCTGGCTGCGGTCATGGTGGGCGGCATCTACCTGGGCCTCTCCCGGGCGTTGTCCGACGAGCCCATGTCCAGAATGGCCCGCTTCGAGCAGATGGTCGCGACCGATGTCGCAGATGGCGTGTCGATGACGCCGGGCGACCATGAGGAGAGGCCGTGGCTGGTCATCTTCGAGTCGGAGGTGAACCGCAGGGCCCTCGAACGCCTGCGCGCATATTCGTTCACCGCCCTTGGAGGCCTCTTCCTCGGGAGCATCGCCGTCGGCTGGTACGTGGCGGGCCTCGTCCTGCGCCCGATCGGCCGCATATCTGCGGTGGCCCGGGAGATCACGGCCACCGACCTGTCCCGCCGGATCGACCTCGGTGGTCCATCCGACGAGCTCCGGGACCTGGCCGACACGTTCGACGAGATGCTGGGCCGGTTGGACGAGTCCTTCGAGGGACAGCGACGCTTCGTACAGGAGGCCTCCCACGAGCTTCGGAATCCGCTCGCCGTGCTGCGGACCAACCTCGACGTCGTCATGGCCGATCCGGACGCAGGGCCCGAGGACTTCCGGGCGGCCGGCGTGGTGGCCGTGCGGGCCGCAGAGAGGATGTCGGTGCTGGTGGACGACCTGCTCCTCTACGCACACCACGAGCGGAGGGACAGCAGCCGCGAGCCGATCGACCTTGGAACGGTGGTGGCCGAGACGGTCGAGGACTTCGCGGCCGCGGCGTCGCGTGAAGGGGTGGGGTTGGACCACGACCGGTGCAGCGGCCTGGACGTGCTGGGTGATGCGGCTGCGCTGCGGCGGGCCCTGGCCAACCTCCTCAGCAACGCCATCCGGGTATCCGATGCCGGGGGTCGGGTCAGGGTGATGACGGGTCGGGACGACGAGATGGTCTGGGCCTCGGTGGTCGACGACGGACCCGGCCTACCGGCCGAGCACCTGGACCGGGTGTTCCAACGGTTCTGGCGCGGCGAGCGGGCCTCGGCCGGGGAGGTTGGTCGTTCCGGTCTGGGGCTGGCCATCGTGAGGCAGATCGCCGAGGGCCACGGTGGGCGTGCCACCGTCCGCTCGACGGTCGGCGACGGGGCCACGTTCACGGTCTGGCTTCCGCGCTACGTGGACGCCTGAGTCGGCGACCGCGTCGGGATTGGGTGTTTCGCGGCCTATTTTCAGAGTCATGA
>DUAC01000038.1 GCA_012961035.1 Acidimicrobiia bacterium | reverse complement strand
CCCCCAGCCGGTCTGGACCTCGTCGGAGATGAAGAGGACGCCACGGTTGTCCAGCTCCTTCTTCATGGCGCCGAAGAAGCCGTCCGGCGGGGTGGCGAAGCCCCCGACGCCCTGGATGGGCTCGGCGATCATGGCCGCCACGTCCCCTGAGGTCATCATGTCGAACACCTGCGTCAGGTCGTCGATGCAGGCATCCGTGTAGGCCTCGTCATCCAGGAGCCGGAACGGGCTGCGCAGCCGGTATCCGCCGTGCACGTAGTTGACGGACAGGCCGCTGACGCTGGTAGGTGACCAGGACCTCTGGGCGGTGATGGCGATGGTCGTGAAGGACCTGCCGTGGTAGCTGTTGCGCAGCGCCAGGACCTGGTTGGACCTGCGCGAGACGGTGGCCAGCATGAGGGCTGCGTCGTTTGCCTCGGTACCCGAGGTGGTGAAGAACACCTTGGCATCGGGGATGCCCGACAGTCCGGCGATGAGCTCCGCCAGCTCGATCATGGACTCCGACAGGTACAGGGTGGAGGTATGGAACGTCCTGGATGCCTGGGTGCGGACCGCTTCGGTGATCTCGGGGATGTCGTAGCCGAGGCTGGTGGTCAGGATGCCGCCGAAGAAGTCCAGGTACCGGTTGCCCTCGACGTCGAAGACGTGGCGGCCCTTGCCGTAGTCGAACGAGATGGGCGGGTCGTAGTAGAGCGACAGCCAGTTGGGTAGGACGGCCCGGTGTCGTTCCAGAAGCTCAGCGCTGGTGGTCATCTGTTGCTCCAGGTCGGTGTTCGTGTTCGCGGCCGGTCTTCGTGCTCATCGTCGGTGATCGGGGGCGGGTCCAGGGCCACTCTGCGACTCAGGCCCGGGTCAACGGGTCGTACATGTCGGGACGGCGGTCCCGGTAGAAGGCCCACTGGTTGCGAACCTCGTCGACCTGGTCCAGGTCCAGGTCCCTGATGATGAGCTCCTCGTCGCTGTCGGAGCAGAGGTCGCCCACGAACTGGCCGCGCGGGTCCACGAAGTAGGTGCTGCCGTAGAAGTCGTTGTCTCCCAGCTCTTCGACGCCCACCCGGTTGATGGCCCCGACGAAGTACATGTTGGCGGCGGCTGAGGCCGGCTGTTCCAGCTGCCAGAGGTATGACGAGAGGCCCCGACTGGTGGCCGACGGGTTGAACACCATCTGGGCTCCGTTCAGGCCGAGCGCCCGCCAGCCCTCGGGGAAGTGCCTGTCGTAGCAGATGTAGACGCCGACCCTGCCGACCGCCGTGTCGAACACCGGGTAGCCGAGGTTGCCGGGCCGGAAGTAGAACTTCTCCCAGAAGCCCTTGACCTGGGGGATGTGGGTCTTGCGGTACTTGCCCAGGTAGGTCCCGTCGGCGTCGATGACCGCCGCCGTGTTGTAGAGCAGGCCCTCCTGCTCCTTCTCGTACATCGGCAGGATCAGGACCATGCCGTACTTCGCCGCCAGCTCCTGGAACCGCTTGGTGGTCGGTCCGTCCGGGATGGCCTCGGCGTAGTCGTAGTAGATGGCGTCCTGGACCTGGCAGAAGTAGGGGCCGTAGAAGAGCTCCTGGAAGCACATGACACGGGCTCCGGCCGCGGCCGCCGATGCCAGGTGCTCCTCGTGGAGCTGGATCATGGACTCCTTGTCGCCCGTCCACCGGGTCTGGAGCATCGCCGCCCGTACCTCGTTCGCCATCTTCGCCTCCCTGGGCTCTCACGTCCGATGTCCCCTGGCGACGCCGCTGTTGGAACGGTGCAGGGGAACTGTCAACGCGGACAGTAGCGGCACCGGGAAGCGATCTGGGAAGGGGGCAGCAGAATCTTCTGCTGCCCCTATGCCGGCAGAAGTGGTACCAGAACCCTGGGATGGGTCACCCTCGAGCCCCGGGCCAGCGCGGCCGCCTCGGTCTCGACCCCGAAGTACGTGGGATCCTTATCTAATGACCAATGAAGCCCCGGGCGTCGGTGCGGATCCCGACCAGTCATTGCTTGAGGACGGTGACGGCCTGCTGGACTGGCCGGCCCTGCAGGCATGGATCGCCACCAGCAGCGTCCCCGGCACGGGTCCGGTCGTGGCGTGCCGCCAGCTGGCCGGAGGAACGCAGAACAACCTCTTCGAGCTGACCCGGGAGGACGGCTCGACGACCGTGCTGCGCCGACCGCCCCGGCACCCCCGACCGAAGAGCGACGAGACCATGCTCCGGGAGGCCCGGGTACTCACCGCCATCGAAGGCCACGGCGTGCCGCAGCCGACCTGCCACGCCGTATGCGACGACCCCGGCGTCATCGGCACCTGCTTCTACGTCATGTCGGCAGTGGGTGGCTTCGCCCCGGTGGGCGACCTCCCCGGTCGCTATGCAACCGACCCCGACTGGCGGCATCGCCTCGGCCTCGCCATGGTCGATGCCATTGCCTCCCTGGCCCGCATCCGACCCGACGAGGTCGGCCTTGGCGACCTGGGTCGTCCCGAGGGCTGGCTGGAACGCCAGGTGGGCAGGTGGCGGAAGCAGTTGGAGTCCTATGCGGCGTTCGACGGCTACGACGGTCCTGACCTGCCTGAAGTCGAACGTGTCGGCGACTGGCTGGAGGCGCACCGCCCCGACGACTTCACCCTCGGGATCATCCACGGCGACTACCACCTGGCCAACGTCATGGCCTCCCACGACCGTCCGGAACTGACAGCGGTCCTGGACTGGGAGCTGACCACGCTGGGCGACCCCCGCCTCGACCTGGCATGGCTCCTGACCACCTCGGGTGGGGTCGGCTCCTTCGAGACGATGGCCGACGGGTTCCCGACCACCGACGAGTTGGTCGCCCGCTACGGCGACCGGACCGGCCTCAGGATGGACGACCTGACCTGGTGGCGGGCACTGGCCTGCTACAAGCTGGGCATCGTCCTGGAGGGCACCAACGCCAGGGCTGCGGCCGGCCGGGCCCCCGCCGAGATCGGCCATGACCTGCATGGGCGGGCGGTCGACCTGTTCATCCAGGCTTCGGGCCTGATCGACCGGGGTTGAGGGCCGATCGATGGGCGAAGGACCGGACTCCGTCGTCGGTGCCTCCTCCAGGCCGGCGCCACGATCCTCCCGGGGAACGACCATGTGGAGTCGACGATCGATCCTGACCGGCCTCGCGGCGGCGACGACCATGGCGTGCACAGGGCAGCGAGGTCCCGGGTCCACGACAACCACGATCCCGAGGGTGGCAGCTGGGCCGGCAACCGCTCTCCCGCCGTTGGCCGACTGGCGTGTCACCCGATGGGCCGCTGACCCGTGGTCCCGCGGCGCCTACTCGTACCTCGCTCCCGGTACCTCCCCGGTGACGCGTCGGAGCCTCGCCCACCCGGTCGACGACCGGCTCTTCTTCGCCGGAGAGGCCACCGACCCGGACCACCCGGGGACGGTCCACGGGGCACTCGCCTCCGGGCAACGGGCTGCGGGCGAGGTGGTGGCCTCCCGGAGATCAGGGCCGACCGTCGTGGTCGGCGCCGGTGTGGCGGGGCTCGGGGCGGCTCAGGCGCTGGCCGCCGTGGGCCACGACGTGGTGGTGGTCGAGGCACGGGACCGCGTGGGCGGTCGGGTGTGGTCCGTCGACGTGGGCGATGCCGTCATCGACCTGGGTGGCTCGTGGCTCCACGGGCTGCGGGACAACCCCGTGGCCGACCTGGCAACCTCGCTGGGAGTAGACCTCGTACCCACGGACTACGACAACGCCCTCCTCTTCGATGCCGATGGGTCTCCCCTGCCGTGGCCACGCCTCGACCACCTGTACGACCTCGTCGCCGACCTCCTCGGGTCCAGTCGGTCCAGCGGGTCGATGGCCGCCGCTGTGGCCGAGGTCCGCTCCGGTGTCACCGGCGACGACCGCCGGTACCTCGAGTACGTGCTGGCCTCGGAGGTCGACCACTGGTTCGCCGCCGGGCCCGAGGCCCTGGCCTTCACGGGCGTCCATGAGGGCAGCTGGTCGCGGGGTGGGGACGCTGTCCCTGCGACCTCCTACCGTCCGATCGTCGACCACCTGGCCGACGGCCTCGACATACGGATGGGCCATCCGGTATCGGTGGTTCGCTCCGAGGCCGACGGAGTCCGTGTTGTGACCGACGGAGGAGAATTCGTCGGCGCGACCGTCGTGGTGACCGTTCCGCTCGGCGTCCTGCAGGCGGGCACGATCCGGTTCGAACCCGAACTTCCCCGAGCCAAGGTTGCCGCCATCGACTCGCTCGGCATGGGCGTCATGGACAAGGTGGTCCTTCGGTTCGATGAGGCCTTCTGGGATCCGGACGTCGATCTGGTGGCGTACACCGCCGACAGGTCCGGCTACTTCGTCGAGTGGTACAACGCCGTTCCCTGGGCCGGTCGACCGATCCTGGTCGGGTTCAACGCCGGCCGGCCGGCGGCCGAGATCGAGTCATGGTCCGACGACGAGACGCTGGACGCGGCGCTCGACGTCCTCCGACGAATCCGATGGTGAACATTCCGTCGTTCCACGACGGACCCGGCATGCTTGTCCCATGACGGCGAGCCCGACCGAACCACCGCTGGCCGGCTGGCGTGTCGGCGTCACCGCCGACAGGCGGGCCGACCAGCAGGTCGATGCCCTTCGTCGGAGGGGAGCCGACGTGGTGCACGGCTGCACCATGCGCACGCTCGACCTCTCCGACGATGCCCGCCTGCTGGAGGTGTCGCGGGCGCTCATCGACCAGCCGCCTGACACCCTCGTGCTCCAGACCGGCATGGGCCTGACCATGTGGCTGGACGCCATGGACGGCTTCGGCCTCGGTGACCGGGTCCGGGAGGCACTCGGCAGCTGCGAGGTTCTGGCCCGCGGACCCAAGGCCGTGAGCGCCGCCCGACGGGCCGGCCTGGAGGTGGCCTGGTCGGCCCCCGACGAGCTGTTCGCCCAGATCGTGGACCACGTGGCCGCTACAGGAGGCCGGGACAGGCTGTTCCTTCAGGTCGACGGCACCGACGAGGAGGCGCTGGCCGCACCGCTGGCCGACACCTGTGGAGAGGTGGTCGTGGTGCCGATCTACCGGTGGGCACTACCGGTCGACGTCGGTCCCGCCGAGGCGCTGGTGGACGCCGTCTGCGATGGCGGTCTGGACGCAGTGACGTTCACGACCCGTCAGGCAGCCGTCCACCTGGTCCAGGTCGCAGAGGCCCGCGGACGTCGGGATGACCTGCTGGCGGCAATGGACGGGGTCCGGGTGGTGCCGGTGTCGGTCGGGCCCGTCTGCTCAGAGGCGATGCGATCGCTAGGGATGACCGGTCTGGTGGAGCCGGAACGTGCCCGCCTGGTGCCCATGCTGGATGCCCTGGCCGATCTGGCCGTCGCCCGCTCGACCAGCTGAGACCACCCGTCCCCGGGTTTCATCCGGTCAGGAGGCCCGGCATCAGGTCGGCGGTCGGAAGCGGTCGAAGGTGGGACCGTCGATCCCGAGCTGGCTGGCGCGTCTTCGGGCCCATCGATCTGCGACGGGATCCAGGTGGTCGGCGCTGCCGGTCAACCAGTCGAGGGGCACCGGGTCTGACACCCAGCCGGCATCACAGAGGCGGAACCCGCCCCGGGAGCCGTAGCGACCGTCCAGGAGGTAGAGGGTGCCGAAGTCCCCGTCACGATCGACGTGGACGAGGTAGAGCCGATCACGTGGTGGGCGGAAACCGACTCTCGACATGCCCACCCGGTAAGGCAGACCTGTGACGGATCGCCGTCAACGGGCGGCGGGGGGAAGCCTCACCGGTGGTTCCGGCTGGAGGAATGCCTGGATCACCCGGTGGGCCGCCATCTCGGCCCCGACCGCCTTGGCGGTGAACGACTGGTGCGGGATCAGGTAGGCGGCCGGCACCTCGGCCGGCAGGACAGCCTGGTCGAAGGCCCAGGAGTAGGCGGCCCGACGGAAGGCATCCACGCGGTCACGCTCGCCTTCCCGGTCGGTCCGGTACCCCAGGTCCAGGTCCGCCAGTTGGAGCAGGCAGACCTTCCCGGAGCCTTCGAGGATCGTTCCGACGGCTCCGGGAAGGTCGCCGAACGCAACCTCACCGGCCTCTCCGGCAGCGATATCGGACGGTTCCAGGGAATGCCTCCGGGAGAAGGCAGTCGGATCCAGGCCGGTCAGCCCACGGGCGGTGACCGATGCAGCCGCAGCCACGGGATGCGACACGTCGGCCGCCCGGAACCGCTCCGCCAGCCGGAGGCAGAGTCGGGTCACCTCGCAACCCTGCCCTGCGTCCATCGCGTACCCAGTCATGCGGCCAGCCACCAGATCTCCAGCAGCGGCCCCAGACCGTCCGGGTCCTCGTCGATGGCGGCCAGCAGCCGACGACGGGTACGGGAGAAGATCTGGCGCACGTTGGCCGAGGAGACGTCGTACATGGTGGCGACGGTCTGTGACGGCGATGGGTCTCCGTTCGACTTCTGGACCACGTAGTCCAGCACCACCTCGTAGTCACGGGTGCTGGAAACGGTCCGGAGGGAGTCGATCAGGAGCCTCACGTAGGGGTCACGGCAGGCCAGCCTGATGAAGCCGTCGGAGGCCGGTTCATCCAGGACCGTGACCGGTGGCCCGGTGTCGTGATCGTCCATCAGGGACTCCTCCAGCTCGACCACACGGTGGCCGACGACCTGGCCGACCTTCGCCCTGATGGCCAGGTAGGCCCACGTCCAGGGAAGGGCACCGTCGGGCGACCAACCGGCTGCCCGGTCGGTCACGACGAGACAGGCGTCGGTGACCAGTCCATGGAGTTCGTCGATGTCATCACGGACGTCAAGACGGCCCATGTCCTCCAGGATCCGACGGACCACGAACCGCACCCGGTGTCCGAAGCGGTCCATGAAGGTGACCACCGCAGCCGGGTCGCCGGCGACGATGCGTCGCATGACCTCGGTGATCTCTGCGCGATCCGCGGCCGTGTTGGCTTTCCTCGACTCGTTTTCCATGCTCGTCCTCTCGCTGGGGGATGGCGGAAGGGTCGTCTCGAGGACCACCCGACCGGCAACTACCAGCATGACGATGGGGTGTGACAGTCTCCCGAGAAGCCTGCAATG
>DUAC01000037.1:4782-7035 GCA_012961035.1 Acidimicrobiia bacterium | reverse complement strand
GCCCGGGCCCGGTAGCGGTCGGTGGAGTGGACGCGGTCGCCGTCGTGCTCGGGGATGACCTGGTCGCCGAACAGCTCGACCATCTCGAGGGTCTGGTCGTGGGTGAGGCCCTCGGTGGGGAGGCCGAACACCACCTGGTCGCAGCCGACGTCCTTGTAGTTGTTGAGCTGTTCGCAGACCTCCTCGGGGTTGCCGCACAGCATGTAGCCACCGTCGATGGCCATGTCCAGGAGTTCCTCGGTCCAGCCCGGGTCCCTGGGCGGGTTGGGCCAGACGATGGCGTCCGGGGACTTGGGCATCGTGTCGTGGTACATGTTGACCATGGTCACCAGGTAGCCGCGACCCTTGGCCATGGCTACCGCCCGGGCCTCGTCGCGGTCCTCGAGGCAGATGCAGGCGTTGGTCATCATCACGTTGTCGTTCTTGAACTGGCCGATCTGGTCCACCGGATCCTGGATGGCCTCCTTGTAGGCGTCCACCCGGCCCTTCAGGTTGTGGATGGGTTCGAAGTTGAAGGCGATGGCGCCGATGCCCATGGATCCGGCCTTGGCGAAGGTGGGAGGGTTTCCGCAGGCCACCCAGAGCGGCGGGTGTCCCCTGCCGTAGGGCTTGGGGAGGATGTTGTGGGGGGTCGGCACGGTGAAGAACTCGCCGTCGAAGTCGTAGTCCTTCTGTTCCCACATGCGGGGAATCTCACGGATGACCTCGTCCCACTGGGCCTTCGTGACGCTCGGGTCCATGACGTTGAAGGTGCGTAGTTCGTGGCTGCCGGCGCCCCGTCCGGTGCCGAACTCGAACCGGTTGTTCGTGACGTGGTCGAGCATGGCCGCCCGTTCGGCTATGCGGACCGGGTGCTCCTTGTTGGTCGGCAGGCTGGTGATGGCCGATCCGATGTGGATGTAGTCGGTCTGTGCGGCTACCCAGCCCATCATCGGGGACGGGGCGGACATGTGGCTGTATTCGGTCAGCCCGTGGTGCTCGCCGAACCAGATGTACTTCCAGTTGTGCTTGTCGGCCAGGATGGCGTACTCGGCCTCCCGCATGAGCTCGGTGTGCTCGCTCTCGGAGTCGTGGGCGGCGGGGCCGGGGGTGTAGCCGTTCGAGAAGATTCCGAACTCCATGGGTGCTCCTGGATCGGGGCCGGCCGGAGTCCACCGACGACCTCTAGTAATGGACATCATTAGTATGGTGGAGTCAACGGACCGGATCAAGTCGGGGCACCACTGGCCGGTACGGTCCGGCGGGTGGAGCAGCCGAGGCACTGGAGCGGACACCTTCCTGGTGGTATCGACGGTGACGCCGTGTTCGAGCTCCCCGAACCGGGCACCCTGGCCGGAGCCCTCGCAAGGCGACTTGCCGACGAACCCGACCGTCCGTTGCTCCACGGCACATGGTCCGGTTCCGGCAGCGACCATCCCGCCTGGATCTCACGGGGGGAGTTCCTGGAGAGGACGGCGACTGTGGCCGGGCGGCTGGCCGGCGCCGGGCTGGTTGCCGGCGACCGGGTGCTCGTGTCGGGGCCGTCCAGCATCGACCTGGCCGTCGCCCACGTCGGTTGCCTGCGGCTGGGGCTGGTCGTGGTACCGACCAACGGTGCCTACCAGGAGGCCGAGCTCTCCCATGTGGTGGCCGACTGTCGTCCGCGCGCGGCCCTCGTGGACCACGACGGCTGGGAGGACCGCCTGGCGGGGATGGACCCGGACCTCGTGCTCACAGGCACGGCGGTGGCCCTCCCGGACGGCGGTTCCCCCGTCACCCTGGACCGGACCTCGCCCGATGATCCGGCCATCATCGGCTACACCTCGGGTACCACGGGCCGCCCCAAGGGAGCGGTCCTGACCCAGGCCAACCTGCTGGCGGGCGCCCGATCGGTGCAGGTGGCGTGGCGCTGGACCGACGCCGACCGCCTCCTGTTGTGCCTGCCGCTGTTCCACATGCACGGGCTGGGCGTGGGCCTCCACGGAACCCTGCTGGCCGGCGGCTCGGCGGTACTGCAGCCCGGCTTCGACCCCGACGCCGTGCTGGAGGGCCTTGCCCAGCACCGCTGCTCGATGTTCTTCGGGGTGCCGACCATGTACCACCGCCTGGCTGACCATCCCCGGGTGGGCGACCTTGGTGGCCTGAGGCTCTGCGTGGCGGGCTCTGCTCCATTGGCGGCGGCCCTCCACGGTCGCCTGGTGGGCGGGGCCGGGGTGACCGTCCTGGAGCGTTACGGCATGACCGAGACGGTGATGCTGGTGTCCAACCCGTTGG
>DUAC01000037.1:1415-4735 GCA_012961035.1 Acidimicrobiia bacterium | reverse complement strand
CTCCCCGGGGTGGACCTGCGACTCGCTGGGGGGAGCGGCGAGATCCTGGTCCGTGGCCCGAACGTGTTCGCCGGCTACTGGGAGCGACCGGAGGCCACGGCCGAGGCCTTCGAGGCGGATCCCGATGGTGGAGACGCCTGGTTCCGGACCGGAGACCTGGGGGCTGTGGACGCCGACGGGTACGTCTCCATCGTGGGCCGGGCCAAGGAGCTGATCATCACCGGTGGCTTCAACGTGTACCCCCGTGAGGTGGACGACGTCCTGGCCGACCACCCGGCTGTGGCCGAGGTGGCCGTGGCCGGAATCGGGTCCGAGGAGTGGGGGGAGGAGGTGGTGGCCTGGGTGGTGCCGGCCGAGGGCCTGGACTGTCCGTCGATCCAGGAGCTCCGGGCCTTCGCCCGCGATGCCCTGGCCTCATACAAGTTGCCCAGACGGGTGGTCGCCGTCAGCGCCCTGCCCCGTAACGCCCTGGGAAAGGTGATGCGTCACGAGCTGCGCCTGGCCGACCCGGACTGATCCGCCCGCTGGGGTCGTCCCGTGGCCGTTGCGCGAGGCTCCCGACCATGAGCGATTCACCATTCGAGGCGCCCACCCGGGTCGACTTCCACTTCGACGTGATCTGTCCGTGGGCGTACCAGACCTCCCTCTGGATGCGCGAGGTCGCCGAGAGGCGGGGCCTGGAGGTGGACTGGCGGTTCTTCAGCCTCGAGGAGGTCAACCGGGTCGAGGGCAAGAAGCATCCGTGGGAGAGGGAGTGGTCCTACGGCTGGTCCATGATGCGCATCGGAGCCCTCCTGAAGCGGCGTGATCCGGCCCTCAACGACGCCTGGTACCTGCGGTCGGGCACGGCCCTGCACGTGGAGGGCCGCCAGCCACATCGTGCCGAGGTGGCCCGCGACCTCCTCTCGGAGATGGACCTGGATCCCGGGCTGGTCGATGAGGCCCTGGAGGACCCGACCACCCACGACGACGTCCGGGCCGACCACGAGAGGGTCACCTCTATGGGTGGCTGGGGGGTTCCGACGCTCGTCTTCCCCGGTGCCGACGAGGACGACTCCCGCAAGCTCTTCGGTCCGGTCCTGATCGACCCGCCGACCGGCGACGCCGCCGAACGGCTCTGGGACCTGGTCGTCGGCTGGCTGGAGTTCCCGCACCTCTACGAGTTGCAGCGGCCCAAGACCACAGCCGACCTGGCCGAGGTCGGCGAGGTGTTCCGACCGTACATCGAGGCCCGTGAGTGGAACACGGTGGCCAACCCCACCCCCTGACCCGTAGAACCTGGAGGATTCCAAGCATGGAGATCGAACTGGACCGGGGCCGGATACTCGGCGGCCTTGAACAGATCTGGACCGAGTGGGCCGATTGGGCCGATGGCCTGTCGGCTGAGCAGTGGGCGACGCCCAGTCGGTGTCCGGGCTGGAGCGTGCAGGACAACCTGGCCCACATCGTGGGTACCGAACGGATGCTCCAGGGCCAGGGTGCACCCGAGGTGGAGGCCACCGGAGAGCACGTCAGGAACCCCGCCGGCGCCGGAAACGAGCGCTGGGTGGAGTCGATGCGATCCATGTCCGGTCCGGAGGTACTCGAGGCGTTCCGTGTCGTCACGGCCGAACGCCTCGCCGAGTTGGCCGCCATGTCCGACGAGGAGATCCTGGCCGTGGGCTGGTCCCCGGTGGGCGAGGTGCCCTACCTGCGCTTCATGCACGTGAGGGTCTACGACGCCTGGTTGCACCTCGAGGACTGCCGTGCGCCGCTGGGCCACGATCCGGCCGGCGGAGGTCTGCCGTCGGAGATGGCCGTAGCGGAGGTCACCACGGTGGCCGGTTACGTGATCGGCAAGAAGGCTGGTGCGCCGGATGGCAGCCGGGTGGAGGTGAACCTCACCGGGCCGGTGGCCACGGTGATCCGTGTGGCCGTGGACGGGCGGGCGGCACTGGTGGATTCCTTCGACGCCGAACCGACGGCAACCCTGACGCTCTCGTCGAACGACTGGCTGGCGCTCACCGGTGGCCGGGTGGATCCGGCGTCGCTCATTGCAGACGGTCGGGTGGGGCTGGGTGGCGATCTGGAGCTGGCCGGACAGCTGGCCGGGCGACTGGCCTTCACCATCTGACGGTCCGGCCGTAGCATCGCCCCATGGCCTTCGGACACCGACCCCTGACGATCCCCGACCCGGGCAGCGCCCTGCCCGGACGGGCCGGGGTGATGCCCGGTCCCGGGGACCACGTGGTCACCGGACGGGCGCTGGCGCCACCGTTCCCGGAGTCGATGGAGACGGTCGTGGTCGGCATGGGTTGCTTCTGGGGCGCCGAGCGGAAGTTCTGGGAGACCCCCGGCGTGTGGACCACCGCCGTGGGCTACGCGGGTGGCCACACCCCCAACCCCACCTATGAGGAGGTCTGCTCGGGCCTCACCGGGCACAACGAGGTTGTGCTGGTCGTGTTCGATCCGGCCGTCCTGGGGTTGGACGAAATGCTCAGGACCTTCTGGGAGAACCACGACCCCACCCAGGGCATGCGCCAGGGCAATGACGTGGGTACGCAGTACCGATCCGGGATATACGTGGCCGATGATGCCCAGCGGGCGGTAGCCGAGGCCGGCAGGGAGGCCTATGCGGTGAGGCTGGCCGAGGCCGGCTTCGCTGCGGTGACCACCGAGGTGCTCGACCTGGCCGCCTTCTACTACGCCGAGGAGCACCACCAGCAGTACCTGGCCCGGAATCCGATGGGCTACTGCGGGATCGGCGGGACGGGCGTGGCCTGTCCCACCGGCGTACTCGGCTGAGAGGATTCCCTTCACCACCCGGCGAGGCCGCCGGGCTCATGGGTACCCGGAGGTCGGGTCAGCCCTCCAGGATCGTCACCGTCCCGGCGGTGCCGTCCACCTCCACCAGGGCCCCGTTGGGGATCCGTGAGGTGGCGTCCTCGACCGACACCACGCAGGGGATGCCGAGTTCACGCGACACGATCACGGCGTGGCTCATCAGGGCCCCCACGTTTACGACCACGGCGGCTGACGGCAGGAACAGCGGGGTCCAGGCCGGATCGGTGATCGGCGCAACCAGCACCTCGCCGGGCTCCAGGTCGACCGCGTCGGCGGGGTCCATGACCACACGGGCCCGGCCCCTGGCCACCCCCTGGCATCCCGCCGCACCTGTCAGGACGTCGCCGGGCACGGCGGTCGGCACGGCGGAGCGGGCGGCCTGGTCGGCCTCCAACTCCTCGATGGTGGGCACCTCGTCCTGGGAGGTGATGAAGAACCGCGGTTCCACGGCCGTGTAGCGGTCGAAGAGCGCCCCCCTCTCGTCGATTACCGCACGG
>DUAC01000037.1:0-1325 GCA_012961035.1 Acidimicrobiia bacterium | reverse complement strand
CGGCCCGGCGCACCAGCTCCCGGTAGGCCTGCTTCGTGGGTGCCCCGATGCGGATGGCCCGGTCCCGGGTGGCCTCACGGGCCTGGGCCCACCAGGGCACGGCGGCGAGTGCCTTGTCGAAGTTCTTCCTGTCCATGCCCTTCAGGTGGGGTCGTACCTCGGCGATGGCGGCCTCGCGGCGTGTCGCGTCGTCTGCCAGCCGGGCGGCGGGATCCAGGTCGTGCTCGGCCAGGCGCATGCGGTCGATCGCCAGGAGGGCCAGCTCCGGCGTGTTCTCCCAGTTCCGCGACGAGAGCTCCCAGTCGTTGGGTCCACGGTGCCCGTGGGTGTCGATGAAGGCGGCGAACCGTTCCCGGAAGTCGGCGGCATCCGGGTCGTCGGCCACGCGGTCCATCAGGCCGTCCACCCCGGCATCGAAGGCGGCAATGACCGTGGGCTGGTGTCGCACGGCCCTGGCAATGGCGTACAGGTCCCGGGAGTACTCGGCCGACTTCACGTCACCGGCTGATCCGATGAGGTGGGTGACCAGGCCCGGCTGGCCGGCTGCGGCGCAGGCGTCGGTCAGCACGCCGCTCACGATGGAGGCCAGGGCCGTGGACAACATGTGATCCTGGAAGGCTGGCTGGAAGGCCGCCGGAAAGGCGTGGAGGTAGGCCAGCAGCTCGTCGTCGGAGGCGTCAAGGTCCGGGCAGAGGGCGCGGTGGGCCTCGGCCTTGGCGTAGCTGTCGGCGACCATCGATGGCATTGACTTCGTGCCCAGCGCACCCAGGACCGACTTCAGGATCTTCAGGGTGGAGAGCAGGCTCTTGTCGCCCTTCCTGGGAACGTAGGGCGGTGGGTCGCCCTCGCCGAAGAAGGCCACGTCGATGGCCTCGGGCGACGAGCCGGGGGCTCGTACGCCCAGGATGCGCAGGTACGAGAGGTTCAGGTAGGCGTAGCCGCCGTAGAGGCCGACGATCACCGGGTCGTCACCGGAGAAGTCGCCCTTCCGGGCCACCCCCAGCTCCGCGTAGGCGTCCCGCCAGGCCTTCTCGGCGGCCACTACGCCCAGTCGGTACGAGAGGGGGGTGAGTACCTCGGGGAACACCTCGCCGACGTTGCCGCGGGTGTTGACCGGCCAACGTGGGTCGACCTGTCCCTCGATGATCCACGACGTGCCCATGCAACCCCCTCGGCTCGTTCGGACCCATTGGATGGGGCCGGTCCGGGCGAGGATAGGTCAGGGCCCGGCCGTGTCGCCGTGCCGGAGCCCACGGGGTGGGGTGGCGCTAGGGCTCAGTCCAGGACCTGGCGGGCGATGAGCTCCTCGAGGTGGTCGTCGCCGA
>DUAC01000036.1:3061-7037 GCA_012961035.1 Acidimicrobiia bacterium | reverse complement strand
AGCTCGACGAGGCCCAGGCGGTCGGCCGCACCGGTGGTCAGGACGATGGACGTTCCCTCCCGCCCCGCCATTGCAGCGGCGTTCCCCGCCGGCGAGTCGATCACGAAGAGTTCGGGAGCGTCGATGCCGTGGGTCAGGCAGAGACCGCCAATGGTGTTGTGCAGTCGCGGGAACTCCCCCACGAGGGCGGGGCGTGCCTTCAGGCTCCGCCTGACGACCCCCACGGCGCGAGCCGATACGACCCGGGCGAAGGCGACGGCCAGGACGGCCCCGGCAGCGATGGCGACCAGGAGGCCCGGACCGACGGCCAGGACGACCAGGAACGTGGCCAGCCCGACGACGACCGCGGGAAGGGTGACGGTGCTGCGGAGTGGAGACATGGCGACGGCCTCGTGATGGCTCGCTGGCGTGTGACCAGCGCTAGTGGTAATCCTCGTGGACGGCATGCATGCTACGCCCGCAGCCGACCTACAGGGCTCACCCACCCGGCCGACTTCCGGGATCAGGGGCCTCCCCGCTTCCGGGCAGGCCGGCCTCCCTCAGGCCAGGACTTCCTCGTAGGCCTCGATGTACCTGTCGGCGAGGCGGCGCATCGAGAACTCCTCGGCCCGCGTCCGCCCGCTGGCCACGAGACGGGCACCAAGGTCGGGGTTGCGGAGGAGCTTGTCTATGGCCGTTCCCAGGGCGGCGGCGTCGTCCGGAGGCACCAGAAGGGCATCGCGGCCTCCGCGCGCCACCTTGGAGTAGCCGGGAATGTCGCTGGCCACCACAGGCGTGTCGCAGGCCATGCCCTCCAGGAGCACCACCCCGAACGACTCGCCCCGCAGCGAGGGCGTGCAGAACACGTCCGCACCCCGGATCCTGGCCGTGCGCTCCTCATCCGAGATCCGCCCCAACCAGCTGATCCTGCCGTCACCCGCCACCCGGGACCGAAGGGCCTCGGTCTCGGGGCCGTCGCCGGCCACCCAGAGCCTTACGTTGGCCGGCAGGTGCGACATGGCGTCGAGCAGCACCGTGAGGCCCTTGCGTGGCTCGTGGCGCCCGATGAAGAAGACGGTCGGGCCCTCCGTGGGCCATGGGGCCACCTCGCGGCTCCGCTCCACCTCGACCCCGTTGAAGAGGATCTCGTACTCGCCTCCGAGGGATGCCGACGCCATGGCCGCAGCATCCTCGGACACGGCGAAGGACCGGTCCAGGCGACGGTTCAGCCACCGCACCCCACGATTCATGACGTCATAGGCGAGGCTTCCGCCAGAGGCGTGGAAGGTGCCGACCATGGGGGCTGCGGCCAGGAAGAGAGCGGTCGTGGTCGGACCGGGAGCCAACGGTTCGTGCAGGTGGATGACGTCGAACTCCTCGTCCCGCAGCGCCCGGATCGTGCGCAGGGCACATGACACGTCAGGGGCGATCGGGGCCATCGAGCCGTTGGCGGCCGTCGGGAGGCTGTTGCCGAGAGGGGTGACGCCCGCATCGGGCGGCGGACCGTCGCAGGGACCGAGCACGCGGGTGGGGTGGCCGGAGGAGCGCAGCATCCTGGCGAGCCCGAGTACCTGGCCCTGGACGCCACCGGGGATGGTCAGGCTGTATGGGCAGATGAGGCCGATCCTCATGTCGACCGACGCTAGCCGTCGTCCCCGGCCGCACCGCCGGGAACACTGTCGGGACCGCCGCCGGGAACACCGCCGGAAGGGTCACCCTGCACGCCACCGGCCTCCGGGTTCCGGTCCGACGGCCAGTTGGGCTGCAGGAGGTGCCACTGCTCGGGGGCCCGCGCTATGAGCACCTCCAGTTCGGTGGCCAGCAGCTGCGTGATCCGGGTGACGTCATCGCGGAGCCGCCCCTGGCGGACGGCGGGAACGGCCGGCCTGACCACGCCGTGGCACCCGCCGGGATGGTCGTAGACGGCGATCGGCAGCAGCACGGCGCCTGTCCGCAGGGCGAGGGTGGCCGGACCGGCGGGCAGCGTGGTCCGTTCTCCGAAGAACTCGACCTCGACGCCGGCTCCCCCGACGTGGCGGTCACTGGGAAGGCAGACGGCACGGTTCTCCCGCAGCATCGCCATGGTCTCGGTACCGGCGCCGGGACCCAGGCCGACGACCTTCATTCCCAGGGAGTCCCGCAGGCCTCGGTACCACTCGAACAGTTCGGGCGGCTCGAGCGTCTCGACCACACAGCCGACGGGCACGTCGTGGCGCAGCGTCAACCAGTGCGCCGCCCACTCCCAGCTACCCAGGTGGGGCATGGCCATGATCACGCCGTTGCCCGCCTCACGGGCCTCGGCGATCAGCTCGTAGCCCTCCTCGGTGAACCCGTCGATCACCTGGTCCGGCGTCATGGCCGGCAACCGGAAGCTGTGGAAGTAGTAGTCGGCGTAGGAGGCGAAGACGGCGTCCACACTGCGCCTCATCTCTGCGCCACCCAGGTCCGCCGACCTGGACCTGCGGAGGGTCTTCTGCACGATCCGCCGCCGGTCGCCGTCCATGTAGCCGACGATCCGCCCCATGGTCCTGGCGGCCATGGCGCCCGGGCGGGCGGGCACGACCCGGGCCAGCCACGCTGCGAGGCGGAAGGCGGTGACTATCCGCGGCGTCTTCATGGCCTCCACCGGGTACCGACGCCCCGGGAGCCGACGGTCGGAAACCGGCCGGTCCGGAGCGAACCGGTCAGGAGCGCGACGAGGGTCGCCACGAACCGTGGCGCTGACGGCGATCCGTGCGACGGGCGGAACGGGCCCGCCGACGGCGATCCACGGCCGGCCGCACGGGAACCTGCCGATCGGACGTGGCCTGACGCCAGACCTTCACGAAGCGCTGGCCGGCGGTGAACAGGCTGAGAACCAGCATCACCCAGAGGACCGGGATGAGGATCTCGGAGAACAGGAGGCCGAAGGCCAGGACGATGAACCGCTCGGCGCGCTCCATGAGCCCGCCCTTGGCGTCGTAGCCCAGCGATTCGGCCTTGGCCCGCTGGTAGGAGATGAACATCGCCGTGGCCATGATCGCCACCGGCAGCATCATCATGTGGTCCGTGCGGATGGTGGCGAGGTGCCAGGCGACGCCGCCGAACAGGAGCGCATCGGTGAGTCGATCGGCAACCGAGTCGAAGTAGGCGCCGCGCGACGATGAGGTGCCTGAGGCCTTGGCCACCGCTCCGTCCAGGGCATCCGGTATTCCGGTCAGCACCAGCAGTAGGAAGCCCAACCTCAGGTAGCCGACGCCGATGGCCACGGCCGCAGCCGCTGCCATGACGATTCCTACGAGGGTCACCACGTCGGCGCTGATTCCGGTTCGCCGGAGGCTCCGGCCGATCGGGATCAATCCCCGATCCACGACCTCACGCCAATTTCCATCAAGCATCGTTCAGGTCACCCTCCAGTAGAGATGGTCCCGCTCCGGGTGGCAGCCGACACGAGGTGCGGGCCATCCGGGGAATCCGATCACGGATCTAGGGATTGTACCAGTGGCTGCCCGGTGGAGAACAGGGGCCGGGGGGTGGCACCCGGCACGCCCGGTCAGGACCCGGTGTCCCAGTCCTCCGGGTTCAACTCGGTGTGGGAGGCCACCACCGAGCCGTCCACGCCGTCGACGAACACCAGGCCCCGCTGCTCCGGCGGCGACTCGTTGGAGTACACCAGCACACGCCATGTGGGCCGGCTGCGAAGCCCCCGCCAGGCCATCTGGGCCGAGGCGTGGCCGACCGGGAAACCGACCTCGCGGACGGCGGCCACGAGGGCGTCGGCGTCGTCGGTGCCGAGGCTCCAACCGGCCTGGAGGTGGTAGGCCCCCAGCAGGGCCAGCCCGGCGGCACCGACGTAGAGGCCCCCGTCGACCAGCGGCGAGCCCTCGGCGAGCATCGTCACGACCACCGTGGTAGCCGCCAGAAGCAGGTAGATCAGCCCTGGGATCCGGCGCCGGTCGTTGTCGGGAAAAATGTACGGTCCCACGAGGCCGCTGGCGTCGAGGTCCTCGGGGAGAAC
>DUAC01000036.1:0-3004 GCA_012961035.1 Acidimicrobiia bacterium | reverse complement strand
TCCGCATCCGCATCCGAGAAGCCGGACTCCTCGGCGGCAGGCATGTCCATGGGCTCGGTCACGGCGCGACCCTAGCGGTGGACCGTCCCACGCCATCAGGCCTCCAACCGGGCGCCGGGGTGGCCGCCACCACCACCGAACGGACCGATCGGGCTCCGGCGGCAAGCAGGGCGTCGGAGGCTGTGGTGAGGCTGGCTCCGGTCGTGACCACGTCGTCGACGAGCAGGATCCGGGCTCCAGAGGGAACCCGACGTGCCCGGAGGACCGGACCCGAGCGCCGAACCCGACCCGGTAGCGACGTCTGGCCGGGGCCGGGGGCACGTAGCAGCAGTCGGCGGGATCGGACCCCGAGACCACGGGCCGTCGAGCGGGCAAGCAGCTCGGCCTGGTCGAACCCGCGCTGGGCGCGACGTTCGACGGTGGTCGGAACCCAGGTCACGACGTCGAAGCCGGCTACCGGGTCAGAACCCACCGCCAGGCCTGCCAGGGCCGAGCCGAGCGCAACGACCGGCCCGCGCACGTTGCCGTACTTGAGGGCCCGGACCAGCCGGCCCGCATCGCCTGCGTAGGACCCCAGCGCCCACACCGGGCCCGCCCGGGAACCTCCGCCCACGCGATCGACGGGGATATCGGCTACGCACCCGCTGCACGTCCCGCCCCGTCCGAGCGGGCACCTACCCCCGCAGGATCCAGCCGCATCCGCTTTCTGGAAGCCGTGCCGAAGGGTTCGCAGGATCGCGGGCCGGGTCATGGTTGCGACCCTAGGTACGGCCCGTGACAAGGCTGACCGCAGCCAGGCAGGCCTGGGTCAGGCTTCGGGCCGGCTAAAGGCAGGGGGGCCGCTCAGGCAGGGCCCCCGGAGGTCACCGCCACGTCCGCCAGACGGTCCAGGATCAGGTCCAGGTTCTCCGAAAGGTCACCCTGGCCGTCGAGCACCAGGTCGGCGAACGCCCGGCACGGCGACACGAAGGCCTCGTGCATGGGCGTCACCGTGGCTGCGAACTGGGCACGCACGCTCTCCGGGGTCCGGCCACGTTCCCGAACGTCGCGGTCCAGTCGACGGGTCAGGCGGACCTCGGCCGGTGCCTCAACGAATACCGAGACGTCGAGGCGCTCGCGGATCGCCGGGAAGGCCAGTACGAGGATCCCATCGACCACCACCACCGGACCCGGCTCCACCCGTCGGGTCCCGCCGGTCCGGGTGTGGGTCGAGAAGTCGTACACCGGCACCTCGGCCGGTCGGCCGGCCAGCAGGGTCGTCAGGTGGGCGACCAGCAGGTCGACGTCCAGGGAGTCCGGATGGTCGAAGTTGACCACGGCACGCTCGGCCGGGTCGAGGTGGACCAGGTCGTGGTAGTACTCGTCGAACCAGAGCACCGAGGCGTCGGAACCGAGACGATCCACCAGGCCCCGTACGAGCGTGGTCTTGCCTGCTCCGCTACCCCCGACGACTCCGACCACCGTGCTCCGCACGGGAAGGGATCATAGGACCGGCATCGGTCGCCCGGGCACCCGGGTCGACCGGATCGGCCGGGCCCGGCGGTCAGTACCGGTAGTGGTCGGGCTTGAAGGGACCGTCGACGGGCACGCCCAGGTAGTCGGCCTGGTCGGTGGAGAGCTCCGTCAGGCGCACGCCCAGGGCATCCAGGTGGAGCCGGGCCACCTTCTCGTCCAGCGACTTGGGCAGCGTCAGGACGGCGATCCCGAGATCCTCGGCGTGGAGGTGCAGTTCGATCTGGGCCAGGACCTGGTTGGAGAAGCTGGCCGACATCACGAAGCTGGGGTGGCCGGTGGCGTTGCCCAGGTTCAGCAGGCGACCTTCGGAGAGCATGATGATGGAGTGCCCGTCGGGGAAGACGAACTCGTCCACCTGGGGCTTGATGTTGATCCGCTGGACGTCTGACATCCGCTGCAGGCCGGCCATGTCGATCTCGTTGTCGAAGTGGCCGATGTTGCCGACGATGGCCTGGTGCTTCATGCGACCCATGTGCTCGGCGGTGATGATGTCCCTACAACCGGTGGCCGTGACGAAGATGTCGGCCTCGTCGATGACCCGCTCCAGGGTGTTCACCTCGTAGCCCTGCATGACGGCCTGGAGGGCGCAGATGGGGTCCACCTCGGTGATGATCACGCGGGCGCCCTGGCCCCGCAGCGACTCGGCGCAGCCCTTGCCCACGTCGCCGAAGCCGCAGACCACGGCTGTCTTCCCACCGATCATCACGTCGGTGCCCCGGTTGATGCCGTCGATGAGCGAGTGCCGGACGCCGTAGAGGTTGTCGAACTTGGACTTGGTGACCGCATCGTTGACGTTGATGGCCGGGAACAGCAGCTCGCCCGCCTCCAGCATCTGGTAGAGCCGGTGGACTCCGGTGGTCGTCTCCTCGGAGACGCCCCGGATGCCGGCCGCGATCCGGGTCCAGCGCTCGGGATCATCCTCCAACGAGGCACTCAGCGTGGCCAGCACCACCAACCACTCCTCCGGGTCATCGTCGGCCGGTCCGGGGACGACACCGGCCGCCTCGTACTCGGCACCCTTGTGGACCAGCATCGTGGCGTCGCCACCGTCGTCCAGGATGAGGTTGGGCCCGGTACCACCGGGCCACTCCAGGATCTTCCGGGTGGCCCACCAGTAGTCCTCGAGCGTCTCGCCCTTCCATGCGAAGACGGGCACGCCCCGCAGGTCGTCCGGGGATCCGTCCGGGCCGCAGACGACGGCGGCGGCGGCATGGTCCTGGGTGGAGAAGATGTTGCAGCTGGCCCAACGGACCTCGGCTCCGAGGACCGTCAGCGTCTCGACCAGCACCGCCGTCTGGATGGTCATGTGGAGCGAGCCGCTGATCCGGGCTCCGGCCAGCGGCTGCTCGTCGGCGAACTCGGCCCGCAGGGCCATCAGGCCGGGCATCTCATGTTCGGCCAGGCGGATCTCGTTGCGGCCGAACTCGTAGAGGGCGATGTCGGCGACACGGTGGTCATCGGCGAGGGGAAGAACAGCGGTCATGACGAC
>DUAC01000035.1 GCA_012961035.1 Acidimicrobiia bacterium | reverse complement strand
CGTCGATCATCGCCGACCAGATCGGGATCCACACCGGGGACTTCCTCCTCACCGAGGCCGGCTTCGGTGCCGACATGGGCGCCGAACGCTTCTTCAACATCAAGTGCCGCTACTCGGGTATCGCCCCGGACGCCGCCGTCCTGGTGGCCACGGTGCGCGGCCTCAAGGCCCACTCCGGCAACCACAAGATCGTGGCCGGCAGGCCGCTGCCCGAGGCGATCCTGGCCGAGAACCCTGACGAGGTCCACCAGGGCGGGGACAACCTCCGCAAGCAGCTGGAGAACATGCAGGTCCACGGCGTGTCGCCGGTGGTGGCCATTAACGTCTTCCCGGGTGACCACGACGTCGACATCCAGGCCATCAAGGAGATCGCCGAGGAGTTCAACGCCCGCTCGGCGATCACCACCCACTTCACCGACGGCGGTTCAGGTGCCGCCGAGCTGGCCGAGGCTGTGGCCGAGGCGGCCGAGGAGCCCAGCGAGTTCAAGGTGCTGTACCCGGACGAGATGTCGATCCGGGACAAGATCAGGACGGTGGCCGACAAGGTGTACGGCGCCGACGGCGTGGACTTCTCACCGCAGGCCGAGAAGCAGATCGACTCCTACGAGGCCAATGGCTTCGGCCACCTGCCCGTCTGCATCGCCAAAACCCACCTGTCCATCAGCTCCAATCCGGCGCTGAAGGGCGCTCCCACCGGCTGGACGCTGCCCGTACGCGAAGTCCGCGCTTCGGTGGGTGCCGGCTTCGTGTACCCCATCTGCGGCGACATGCGCACCATGCCCGGGCTGGGTTCGAGGCCCGGCGCCATGGGCATCGACATCGACGAGGACGGCGAGATAGTCGGCCTCAGCTGACCCTCCCTGCAACCTCCCAGGGAGGCACCATGAGTACCCGGAACAAGGCCGACAGGGCCGTACAGAAGCGCCTGCTCGAGGGCATGACCTACGAGCTGATACCGCTCAAGAACCTCGCCGACCAGTCCATGTTCCTGCCGGCCGGGTCCACCGTGTCGGTTACCTGCTCACCGGCCAAGACCGTCGACGACACGCTCGACCTCTGCGCCCACTACGGCGGCCAGGGCTTCACCGTCATTCCGCACCTGGCGGCACGCATGGTGGAGGACGAGGAGCACGTCGAGCGCATCGCCCGGAGGATCAACGAACTGGGCATCAGGACGGTCTTCTGCATTGGTGGCGACGCCGAACCCCGGGGACCGTTCACCGACACGGCCGGATTCCTCCGGTCGTTCCTGGACCGTCGCCCCGAGATCGACACGGTCGGTGTCGGTTCGTACCCGGACGGACACGCCACCATCCCCGACCAGGCGCTGGTGGACGGCCTCGTCGAGAAGCAGGAGATGATCCGGGAGGCAGGCCTCGGGGGCTACATGGCCACCCAGATGTGCTTCGACGCCACCACCATCGCCGACTGGCTGAAGGGCCGACGTGACGCCGGGGTGGACCTTCCCTGCCACCTTGGCGTGCCCGGGGCGATCGACCGGACCAGGCTGCTGACCATCTCGATCCGATTGGGCATCGGACACTCGGCGCGGTACCTGAAGAAGAACTCGGCGTCGGTGATACGCCTCCTCTCCCCAGGTGGCTACAACCCGAGCAAGCTCATCGGTCCGCTCTCAGGAGTGGCCGAGGAACTGGACATCGTCGGAATCCACTGCTTCACGTTCAACGCCGTGGACACCACCGAGGACTGGCGCCAGAAGGTACTGCGGAAGCTGGGCTAGCACCGGCGGAGACCGTGCTGCTGACCGCCCGACGCCGGGCTGGCGGCAGGACCCCGCCGTCGGGCAGGATCTCTGGCGTGCCATCCGGCTCCCACCCCCGCCTGCTCTCCCCCATCCGTGTGGGGACAATGGAACTCCGCAACCGCATCGTCCTGCCGGCAATGGACCAGAACAACTGCGACGACGGCCTGGTCACCGATGAGACCGTCGCCCACTACGAGGAACGGGCCCGGGGTGGCGCAGGACTCCTGATCCTGGAGACCTCCGCCGTGGCGTATCCCCACGGAGCGACCTCGCGCCACCAACCGGCGCTGTCACACGACGGCGTCATCGAGGGGCTGGCTCGACTAGCCGACGCAGCCCACGCCCATGGCGCCCGGATGGTGGTCCAGGTGAACCACCACGGACGGATCTCCGGCGTGGACACCGCTGAGGGTCGGCCCTCGCTGGTCCCCAGCCTGCCGGTCCCGGAGGTGGACGTTTCCGAGATCATGGTCGACACGACCATGGAGGAGCTCATGGGAATGGCGACGCTGACCGGCGGCAGGATGCCCACGTACGAGGAGGCCTCCGCCCAGGCATTGGACCAGGTGGTCGAACGGTTCGCCGACGCCTCGGCCCGTGTCCAGGCCGCCGGAATGGACGGCGTGGAGGTCCATGCCGGCCACGGGTACCTCCTGGCTACGTTCCTGTCACCTGCCTGGAACCGCCGCACCGACCGGTTCGGGGGATCCACCGAGCATCGGGCCCGCCTCCTCGTGGACGTGGTGTCGGCCATCCGCCAGCGGTGCGGACCCGACTTCACGATCCTGGTCCGTCTGGATGGTCGGGACTACGGCATGGCCAACGGCATCACTCCGGAGTTGGCCGCCCGCTACGCCTCACTGGCCGTCGCGGCCGGAGCCGACGCCATCCACGTGACCGCCTACTCCACGACGGCCGGCGGCCCGGGCTTCACCGACGGGCCCCTTCCCTGGCTGGAGTGCCAGTACGAAGACCTGGCACGGACCGTGAAGGCGACCGTGGACGTACCGGTCATAGCCGTGGGCCGCATCGGTCCGGATGACGGCGAGCGAATACTGGCCGCCGGTGGCGCCGACATGATCGCCATGGGCCGCCAGCTCCTGGCCGATCCCGACCTGCCCGAGCGGCTCTCCGCCGGTCGTCCCGACCTGGTGCGACCGTGTATCAACTGCTTCGTCTGTGTCGCCCAGAACTTCTGGTCCGGGAAGCCGGTATGCGCCGTCAACGCCCGTCTGGGTCACTACGACGAGTCGCCCACCGGACCCGCCCACGTCCGTCGCCATGTCGTTGTGGTCGGTGGTGGACCGGGTGGCATGGAGACGGCCCGGGTGGCCGCCGAGCGCGGCCACCGCGTGACCATTCTGGAGAAGTCCCGGCAGCTGGGCGGCACGGCGCTCTTCTCCTCGCTGACCACCCCTATGAACGGCGAGCTGGTCCGCTACCTGGTCGCGTCGTTACTGGAACTCGACGTGGATGTCAGGACCGGAACCACGGCCACCCCGGAGATGGTGGCGGACCTCCACCCGGATGTCGTTGTCGTGGCCACCGGCGCCGTGCGAAGTCGGCCGGACGTGCCGGGGGCGCAGCTCCCACACGTCCTGTCCGGCGACGACCTCCGGGGCCTGCTCACGGGAGAGGGCGACCTGGGCGCACGACGGCCGGGTGCCCTGGTCCGGCTCGTCCTCTTCTTCGGCCGATCCCTGGGCCTGACCGCGGACATGGGCCGGGTCAGGTCGCTGTCAAGGCGGTGGATGCCGATCGGCCGCCGGATCGTGGTGGTGGGCGGCGGCCTGGTCGGGGTCGAGTTGGCCGAGTTCCTGGCCGAGCGCGGCCGGGCGGTGACCGTGCTGGAGGAGGGCGAGGACCTGGCGACGGAGATGGCCCACCCCCGCCGTTGGCGGGCCCTCCACGAAGCCCGCCAACGCGGGGTGGTTTTCCAGACCGGTGCGACGATCACGGGCATCACCACCACCCACGTCGAGTACCGGCTGGGCGATGAGACCCACAGGGCGCTCGCCGACACGGTGGTCCTGGCCGGTGGAATCCAGCCTGACGCATCCCTCGGCGAGCGGATCCGCGAAGCCACCGGCCTGGATGTGGACATCATCGGCGACGCCGCTGCGACGGGCTACATCCAGGGCGCCATCCGCTCCGGCAACCAGGTGGCCAACGCCCTGTGACCCACTCCCTCCGACCCGCCTCGTCCCGACGGAACTCCGGTCGGTAGCGTCCCGCCCATGACCAACCAGGTGGCCGCCCCGTCGTGGAATCCCTTCGATCCGGACTTCCTCATTGACCCGTACCCGCAGTACGAGCGCCTCCGGGACGAGGACCCGGTCCACCGCACCCCGATGGGCATTCTCATCGTGTCCCGCTACGAGGACGTGAACCAGATCCTGCGCGACCCGGAGACCTCGGTGCAACGCTTCGAGACCTCGGACCTCACCCCGGAACACATGCTGCCGCTGCGCGACAGGCAGATGGACCGTGCCCCGTCCATCCTGGGACTGGACCCTCCCGACCACACGCGCCTTCGCAGGCTGGTGCAGCGCACCTTCACACCCCGGGCCATCAGCCGGATGCGGGAACAGACCACCGCCATCGTGGACGACCTCCTCGACGAGCTCTCCGATCGTGACGAGATCGACCTCATCGCCGACTACGCCTTCGTCATCCCGTTCGCCGTGATCCACGCCATGCTGGGGCTGCCGACCGCAGACGTGGCCCAGGTACGAGCCTGGTCCCATGCCCTCACCCAGACCCTCGAGCCGTACCTCACCCCCGAACAGGTGACGGCGGCGCTCGAGGCCAGCGACCACATGGACCGGTACCTGACCGAGGCCATCGCAGCCAAGCGGCGCGACCCGGCATCAGACCTCCTGAGCGAGCTGGTCCTGGCCGAGGAGGAGGGGGACCGGATGTCGGAGGCGGAGCTGCTCTCCATGACATCCCTCCTGTTCGTGGCCGGGCACGAGACCACCGTGAACCTGATCGGCAACGGCACCCATGCACTGCTCCGCCACCCTGAGCAGCTGGAGCTGGTACGGACCGATGGGTCGGTGGACGAGACCGTGGCCGACGAGCTGCTGCGCTACGACAGCCCGGTCCAGACATCGGGTCGCCGGGTCATGCACGACGTGGAGGTCGCCGGCCAGGTCATCCCCTCCGGCGAGATGGTCCTGACCGCCCTCGGCAGCGCCAACCGGGACCCCCGGTTCTGGGGTGGCAGCGCCGACGAGCTGGACGTGACCCGAGGCGACGCCAACCGGCACGTCTCGTTCGGGAGCGGGGTGCACCACTGCCTGGGCGCCGCGCTGGCCCGCATGGAGGGCGAGATCGCCATCACCCACCTGGTACGACGATTCCCCGACCTGGCCCTCGCCGACGAGCCGACCTTCAACGCCCGGATCATCCTCCGCGGGCGTGAGGTGCTGCCGGTCAGCCTGGGCTCGGCCCCCTGACCCCGGCCCCGTCCCCGTCGGGCTACCGGACCCGCCGCAGCGCCGGTGCGCCCTCGGGCTTGCCAGGGCAGGCCAGCGCACAGAACAGGGCTCCCGCCAGCAACGTGAAGGTCATGAACGCCCACGCCCGGTCGAAGGCGACCAACGGCCCAGCGGTCAGGCCGGAGGTGAACACGGCGATGGCGATCGAGACGCCGGCAGCGAAGCCCATCGATGATCCGGTCCGCAGTGCGGCGCTGGCCGTGGCGAACCGGGCGTTGGGGACGTCACGCAGGCCCAGGGAGGCGAACGTGGCGAACGAACACGCCACGCCCACAGAGAGGAACATCTGGGCGGGCAGCACGGTGGTCGCCCAAGAGGACTCCATCGTCACGTTGAAGTACAGCCAGGCCGGACAACAGGCGGCCGACAGGCTGCCGATCACCACCAGGGTGCGGTGGCCGACCCGGTCGGCCATGGATCCGACCGGCCCACCCATGAGCGCCGCCATCGCCGGGCCGGGTACGACGCCGAAGCCGGCGGCCAGCGGCGACCAGCCCCAGAGTTCCTGGAGGGTGAGCGTGTTGAACAGGATCACGGCGATGAACGCAGACGAGAAGAAGGTCTGGCCCACCGCTGCCGACCAGAAGGACCTGATCCTGAACAGGGAGAGGTCCAGCAGCGGGTTCGGATGCGTGGCGGACCGTCTCAGCAGCACCGCCAGGAGCATCAACCCGACGACCACGACGCCGATCGTCCGACCAGAGCCGTAACCCCATTCCTGGCCCTGCACCACGGCCAGGAGCACCATGGCCACGCCGATGGTTCCAGCCGGGACGCCGACCAGGTCGTAGCCACCCCGGGCATCCGGATCCCTGGACTCCCTTACGAACCTCGGGGTGACGATCAGGATGGTCAACCCGATCGGCACGTTCACCAGGAACACCCAGCGCCAGGTCAACAGGTCGAGGATGATGGCACCGATCGAGGGGCCGATGGCCGCACCCAGGGCAGCCGAGGCGCCCCATATACCGATGACCAGCGAACGCCGCTCCGCCGGGAAGTCCGGTAGGACCATCGCCAGGGAAGCCGGGCTGAGTATCGATCCACCGATGCCCTGTAGGACGCGTGCTGCGATCAACAGCCCTGGGGTGGGAGCGGCTCCGGACAGGAGCGACCCCGCCACGAAGATCGCCACCCCGATCTGGAACAGCTTGCGCCGGCCCTTCTGGTCGGCGAGGCGACCGGCCAGGAGGAGGAACGAGCCGACGGCTATCGAATAGCCGGAGAGCACCCAGGAGAGGCCCGCCTCCGATGCACCGAGCTCCCTCCGGATCGTCGGAAAGGCCACGTTCACGATGGAGACGTCGATGACCGTGAGCAGCGCCGCCATCGTCGACACGCTCAGGGCTATCCACGCCCGGCGATCAACCGGTGGCAACCCCTGGGTGGACGACATCCGGACCCCCTCCGTGGTCCGGGTCCGGACCTCCTGCGGCCCGTACGACGCTAGGTGTCGTGGGCGGCCTATGGCTAAGCGGACCCGCCGTCGGCACAGGCCGGTGGCCGACCATCCAGACGGGCCTCGAAGAGGGCATTGGCAACATCCCAGAGGCGGTCGTCGACCGTCTTCAGGTGGCCGATGACGTCGGCCAGCGGTACACGGGTGATGAGACCCGCCTGCAGCGCCACCATGTCACCCAGCCCACCCTCGTGCACGCCGTCGATGGCCGCCACGCCGTAGCGGCTGGACAGCACCCGGTCGTAGGCGGTCGGGCTCCCCCCGCGCTGGACGTGGCCGAGGACCGTCACCCGGGTCTCGTATCCGGTGCGTCGCTCGATCTCGGAGGCCACGACCAGGCCGATGCCACCCAGCCTCTTGTGCCC
>DUAC01000034.1:4057-7173 GCA_012961035.1 Acidimicrobiia bacterium | reverse complement strand
GCCTCATGGCCCGGTGGGTCCGGAGGAAGGGCAACGAGGCCCCCTCGATACCGCCGTCAGCCACGTTGCTGAGGCTGGCCGCCGTGCTGGTCGTCTACTGGCTGGCGATCGGCACCCTGTTCTGGGCCTACCTGGAGGTCGTCGGCCCGACGGCGTTGCAGTGGAGCCGCACGGTGGGCGCCTTCGGCGTGTCGTGGGGCATCGGGTTCTTCGCCCTCTTCGCCCCGCAGGGCATCGGCGTGTTCGAGGGTGCGCTGGTGGCGGTGCTGGACTGGGGCGCCGACGCCGTGCTGCTGGTTGCCGGCTTCCGGGCCGTGTTGCTGGCCCGCGACCTGCTCCTCACCGCAGTCGCCGAGGTCCTCGCGCGGCGGGGTGGAAGCAGGGTCTAGGCGCCGCCCGACATCTCGACGAGGACGTCGACCACCTCGGCCGCCGGCCGCTCGTCGCCGAGCCGCAGCGGCCGTCGCCAGGCTTCCGGATCGGCCAGGAAGCCTTCGACGAGGTCGTCGTCGTACCGGCTGACCAGCACGCTCTCCCCGACGCCGTCCGGCCGCTCGGTGCGGTCACGCCAGAGCAGGGTGGGCACGCCTAGGCGGGCGCACTCCTCCTGGATGGACCCGCCGTCGGTGATCACAAGCGGCGCAGCGGCCAGCATCGTGACGAACTCGTCGTAGGGAACCAGGTCGCTGGTGGCCACGCCGAGGGCCTCGACCGTGGGACGTCCGCCGCCGCGGGACAGCACACCGTCGGTCGGCGGATGCACCACGAACGTGACCGCCAGGCCCCGGTCGGCCAGGCGGCCCAGCAGCGCCAGGAACCCGTCGAACCGCCCGCGGTTGTGCAGGTTCTCGACGCGGTGCATCGTGGCCACCACTGGCCCGGAAGCCGGCTCTACGTCGATCAGGGCGTCCCGCAGTGCCTCCAGGCCGGTGTTGCCGGACGTCTCGACGATGCGCGCCGTCAGCCCCATGGAACGCAGGTTGTCGGCCGCCGAGGCGTCCGGGGCGAAGCACACGGCGGCCCGGCGCATCACCATCACCCGGATCAGCTCCTCCGGAAACGGGTGCATGAAGCTGCCGGACCGCAGCCCGGACTCCAGGTGGGCCACAGGCAGGCCGGCCCGTCGCGCCATGAGGGTTGCCAGCAGCGTCGACGGGGTGTCACCGTGCACCAGGCAGATGCCGTCCCGACCACCGAACACCCGGGACCGCAGGCGCCTCCGGCTGAGCAGCAGTCCTGCAAGGCCCAGCGCCCAGCGGACCGCTGCCGGCATCGTGTCGGCATCGGCATCGCCGCCCAGGCGGACGTCGGGGTCCCTGATCCCGAGGCGTTCACGCAGCACAGGCAGGTAGGCGCCGTGCTGGCCGGTCTCGACCAGGCGGTACGACACGCCGCGCCGGTCCAACTCGCGCAGCACCGGCGCGACCTTGATCGCCTCGGCCTTGGTACCCCAGATGACGTGGATCAGGGGAGTATCGCCGATGCAGCCGTCAGTCGACGTCGATCGTGCAGCTCTCGTTGCGAAGCGTCCCATCGCTGTAGATGGTGCTGCACCAGAACGACCGCCGGTCGACCATTCCGGCGACGAGCGCTCCGGTCATGTTCACCGACTTGAGGTCGGCCTCCATGAACAGCGCCGCTGTCAGGTCGGCCCGGACCATCGTGGCGTGTGACAGGTTGGTGCGGAAGAACAACGCCCCGGACGCCTTCACGTCGTCCATGTTGGCGCCAGCCAGGTTCGTGTTCGACAGGGCCGTACCTGCCATGTTCGCCCCCGCCAGGTTCGCACCGGTCAGCATCGTGCCGTTGAAGAGAACCCCCTCCAGGTTGGCCCCCGAGAGGTCGATCCCGGGAAGGATCATGCCTGCCAGGTTCTCCCCCGCCAGATCCACACCGGCGCAGTCTGCATTGGGTGCCAGTTCGCAGGTCGGGCGTGTCGAGGAGGTCGGACCCGGTTCGGTGGTGGTTGTCGCCTCGGCCTTCTCCTCCGCTGCCGCCGCAGCCTCCTCCTCGGCTGCGGCCTCGGAGGTCGGACCCGGCTCGGTGGTGGTTGTCGCCTCGGCTGCCACAGTTGTGGCCTCCTCCTCCTCCTCGGCTCCCCCACCGCAGGCGCCGGCGATGAGCGCCAACGCAACCAGTCCGGCTGCGATCCCAGCGCCCGTTCGGCGTCCCTTGGTGTTCGTCATGTTGACTCCCGATCCGTTCGTGTCCGTCATGTTCATCCTGCTCAGTCCAGGGCGAAGATCAGCACCATGGCGGTGAGGGCATTTGCCGTGTACGGCTCCCCGTCCTCATAGACCGCCGCAGAGCCATCGGCCTGGAACAACTCGATGACACCATCAGCCGTCCGGGTTGCAATCAACTCGGACCCGTCAAAAGCCAGGACCGGCTGCAGCTCACCGTCAGTCAGGTTGCCCAGCGCCGCAGCAAGCGTCGCCGCCGCCATGGTGATTACCACGCCTGTGTCCGAGGTGACAGCCGTCGCCGAGTTGCCCTCTGTGTCCCTGATGGACTGCTGGGTGCCATCGGCCGAGACCTCCACCGTGGCTGCCTCCGCCTGGCGGGCAGCGACGGCGTCGTCGGCCGCCAACTGTGCCTCTTCGACCGCCTCCTGGGCTTCGGCCGCCATTTCCTGAGCTTCCTCAAGTTCGGCCTGGGCCTCAGGACTGTCATCTCCGATGGTCGCCAGGGTCGCCACCTGAACAGCTACCAGCGCGTCCTGAAGTTCGCCGCCCTTTTCGTCAACCTCGGCTGCGGCCTGATCGGCCTCAGCAGCTGCCGCGGTGTATGCCTCACCGTTAGCCGGAATCTCGATCTCCATCCCGCCGGTAGCGGTGAAGGAGGATTCGACCACCAGCTCCCCACCCTCTGTGATCACGGCGCCGGCTGACGGGTTGAACACCACCACGCGGGCCGACTCTTCGGCCGGTGGGGCGTCGACTGCAGCCGCTGTCGCCGAGTCGCTCGCAGCGGTGGCCTCCTCGGCACTGGTTGCAGCGTCATCAGCGGAGTCCATGAGGGCCTCGACGTAGGCGTCGCGATCACCAAAGTTGTCGACAGCCGTCTCGGCCGCCGCCAGGAAATCGTTCGCCGCGGCGAGGGACTCTGTGGCAGTT
>DUAC01000034.1:2445-4039 GCA_012961035.1 Acidimicrobiia bacterium | reverse complement strand
GAGGTCGTCCGGGTCGACGGCATCCATCGCCGCCTCCGCTGAAGCGACCTGTGACTGGGCCAGCTCCGCGGACTCGTGCGCCCGGTCCGGCAGCGTCAGGGCCGACTGCACAGCAGCGGCCAGGGCTGCTGCGGCTGTAGCTTCAGCTTCCTGAGTGGAGGCGACCACCGAGGCGGTAAGCAGGTCGGCACGTGCATCAGCGGCTGCCTCAACCGCCGCGAAGACGTCCATGTTCGGGTCGGCTACGGCGGTAACGACCGCGGTCGCCTCGGCCTCGGTCGCCTCCATCAGATCGACCATGTACTCAGCCTGTCGGGCCGCAGCCGAAGTCTCCTGGACCATGGCCAGTGCTGTCTGGGCGGCCGCAACCTCGGCGTCGGTGGCGTCGTCGGCCGTGGCGGCAGCTACAAGACCTTCAGCAGTTTCCATGGCCTCGGTCGCCGAGTCGCGGGCGGCTGAAAGGTCGCTCTCAGCTCCCTCCCTGGCGTCGGATGCCGCAGACAGAGCGTCATTGGCGATTCCTGCCGTCATGTCAGGGTTGTCCAATGCCACGGCGACAGCGTTGGCGTGTGCGACCGCCGTTTGCGCGGCGTCAACCGCTGCGGTCGCGTCTTCGGCCTCCTCGCCGGCCAGTTCGGCTGCGTCATCGACCGCTGCCGTATCGCCGGCAACGACCGCATCGGCAATCGCCTGTGCCCGGTCTGCTGCAGCGGTAGCAGCGTCTGCGGTCGCCTCAGCTTCGGCGGCGGCGACAAGGTTCGGGTCGGCAGCAGCCGACGACTGGAGCGTAATGACGCCGTCATCGCTGAGGACGTAGCCGACAGAGTTGCCGCTGGACAGCGTCACCGTTGTCGAGCCTGCGTCAGGGTCCTGGAGAATCCCTCGAGGTGCGACACCCGGGACCGGCTCGTCCGGCGCCTCAGCGGCGTACTCGGCTGCCTCCTCGGCTACCTCCGCGGCTGCCTCAGCAGTCTCGGTAGCGGCGTCGGCGGCCTCAGCGGCAGCGGCAGCGTAGGCGCCGGTGTCGGCGTACTCGTCGGCCGTCGCCTGGGCCGCTTCGGTAGCGGCCTCGACATCTGCCAGTACAGCCGCAGCCTGGGCGACAGCTTCTGCGTTGTCCGGGTCTACGTTGTCAACCGCTGCCTGAACCGCTTGGAGTTCCAAGTCGGCGGCGACAGCAGCTTCAGCAGCCTGTGCCGGCGCAGCTAGAGCAGCGTCGGCGGCGGCGGCAATGGCGGCGTCAGCGGCGGCGGCGGTAGCTGCAGCCACGGCCTCGTCGGCGGCGGCCTGCGCTGCGGCGCGAGAGGCGTCTAGCGCCGCAGCGGCAGCCGCGACGTCCATGGCGGGATCGCTCACAGCCTCTGCCACAGCCGTTGCCTGGGCGGCGTCCTGGCTGAGCAGGGCGGCCACGGCATCGGCCCGGGTTGATGCGGCGCTGGATTCCTGCGCGACGGCTACAACAGCGGTCGCAGATGCGAGGAGGTTCTGGACGGCGTTGGCGGCATCGAAGAGCTGCAGAAGCGGGTTGTCGTCATCGGTCTGGGTGGAACGACGCGACGAAGTCTGTTGTCCCTCTGCGTTCGCCTGAGCCTCC
>DUAC01000034.1:0-2404 GCA_012961035.1 Acidimicrobiia bacterium | reverse complement strand
CCGCCTGTAGGGCTGCCTGCTGGTCTGCAGCAGCCTCCTGGAGTTCTTCGGTCGCCTCGGCCATCGCCACGGCATCGGACGCTGCTTCCTGTTCAGCCTGGTCCGCTTCAGCCTCCGCATTGTCCGCGGCGGATTCTGCCTCCTGTGCCGCTTCGTTAGCCACCTCTTCAGTCATGTTCGGATCGTTCATGGCCTCGGCGACCGCGACGTCCTCCAGCCAGTCGTTGGCAGCTTCATCAGCCGTGTCAGCGGCGTCTCCGGCCTCGACGGCCGTGGCGTCGGCCTCAGCATGTATTGCCTCGGTATCGCCGGAGTCGATTGCGTCGGCAATGGCTACAGCCCGATCGGCCTGGAACTCGGCCGCATCGAAGTCCTCAGCCGCATCGGCGGCAGCGTCCGCGGCCACGTCGGACTGGATCGGAGGCTTGTAGAGGGCACTGAGCGCACCGTCCTCGTTTTCGGCGCTCAGCATCGCCACACCGTCCGGTGTGTTGGTAAGCATCGAACCGTCCTCGTTCATAACGGTCTCAGAGACGTTGCCCTCGGGATCAACGAATGTCGTGGCACCGTTGGGCTTCACCTCAACCGTGGAACCATCGGACATCTCGGTCTGAAGGGAGCCGTCAACCGCTCGTTCGGTTATCTGGGTGCTGCCGTCGGGGAAGGTCACGGCGGTCTTGCCGGTGACCGGGTTCGACTCGGTGACCATGCCCTGAGGGTCGGTAACAACCACGCTGCCGTCCGGGTTCTCACGGCTCACGAAGTCGCCGCCATCAGCGGTGGTGTAGGTGGTTGCCCCGGATGCCGGGTTGTAGCGCTGAACGCCACCATCGGACATGTTCTTCTGGACGGTCCCGTCGTCGAGGGTGGACGTGACCGTCTGGTCGCCGTTCGGGGCGATCTCGATCTCCCAACTCCCGTCCTCGGCCTCCATCTTGGAACTGCCGTCTGTCATCAGGGTCACCGTGGAGCCGTCTTCTGCGGTGACCTTCTTGCCACCGAAGCCCCATTCGTCGGTGAACTCCTCAGATCCGTCAGCGTTCACGACGCTGACGGAACCGTCGCCCATCTGGGTGACCAGTGACCCGTCTTCCTGGAAGAACGACTCGTCCTTGGAACCGTCCGGGTTGATGCGCTCGAAGGTGCCGTCGGGCCGGGTCACCTCGACAAGGCCGTCGGAGCCGCGGGTCATGAAGTTGCCGGTGTCCTCGTCGAAGACCTTCTCCTGGGTCCACCCGGAGGGCTCGACGAGGACCTCGCCACCATCAGGTAGCACAAGCTTCGTGCCACCGTCTGCGGCGGTTGTGATCATGGAACCGTTCTCGGCCACCTCGGTCACTGTCCTGGCGCCGGTGATGCTGGTGAAGCTTCCCGACCCGTCAGCATTCTGCTCCTGGACGGTGCCGTCCGGGTTGGTCTGGACGAAGCCACCCTCGTCGTCGAACTCGCGCTCCATCTTCTTTCCATCGCCCCAGAACGTGGTGAAACCACCATCGGCCTGGATGGTCTGGCTCATACCGTCCTCCCAGGCCATGACCTGACCCCCGTCGCCCATGTCGAATGCCATCGGCGGCTGGAACTGGTGGATGCCCTCGTCATCAAATCCCACCGGGGCAATCCCTCCCTCGGGATCGAACTCGCCGGCTACGCCTTCACCGCCTTCACCCTCAGGGCCGAAGTCGCCCTCCAGGCCCGGACCGCCAGCACCACCGAAGAACTCGGTCGCATCGAAGCCACCTTCCCTGTTGGGATCGAAGAAGTCCGTGACCCCTCGTTTCATACCTCCGGCCTCCGGGTCGAAGTCGCCCTCAGGACCGCCCGTATAGGACTCGAAGAAGGTGCCGAACGGGTCGCCGCCCGGCCCGCCCTCAGGGCCGAAATCGCCCTCACCCTCAGGGCCGAAGTCGCCAGGCTCACCGAACGTGAAGGCCCGCTGCGGTTGGAAGAAGTCGCCCTCGAGGCCACCCTCCTCGTTGAACTCGAAGACCGGACCGTTCCAGCCAGCGCCACCCTCAGGGGGTCCGAACGGATCTCCCTCAGGGCCAGGACCGAAGGGATCGCCACCCTCGGGACCGAAGTCGCCAGGCGCACCGAAACCAGTGGCACCACGGTCGAAACCACCGTCGCCAGGCGCACCCATCATCATGGAAAAGAAGTCGTCGCCTACTGCGCCGGCGTCTTCACCGAACGACTGGAAGCCGGCGAACTTCGCCTGGCGCCCCGCGCTGTCGGCGAAGTGATCCATGTGGCCACCAGGACCGTCGGCCTGGTCGTCGGGGCCGAAACCTCCAGCGGCTGCGAAGTTTCCATCATCGCGGAAGCCCTGATCGCCGGTGGCGAACGGGTCACCAAACGGATCGGCAGCAAACGGATCGGCAGCAAACGGATCGGCGCCGAAGCCACC
>DUAC01000033.1 GCA_012961035.1 Acidimicrobiia bacterium | reverse complement strand
ATGCCGTGTCGACCCCCTGGGCCAGCAGGCAGTCGACGAGGAGCTGCCCCCCGGTCCGGTCTGTCATGTCGCCAACCGGTCCTATCTCCGGTTCGGGCGTCCACGCCCGACCAGGAACAGCACGCAGGCGGCCAGGAACAGTAGTGAGCCGATGATGAAGAGCGGGTCACCGGCCCGTATCGAGCCCGCGGTGAAGAACAGCGCACATGCCACGAACATCCACCAGCTCATCCCCTCGGTGTCACGCATCCCGACAGCCTGCCAGCCGCGCCGGCCGGACGGCGACGCCGCGGCACCACCGGGCTACCGTCGACGTCAACCGCCGACCGGCGACCGGACTGAGGAGCGACCTGTGGACCTGGGACTTTCGGGGAGGACGGCCCTGGTGACGGGCGCATCCAGTGGACTTGGGCTGGCGACGGCACGGGCGCTGGCTGCTGAGGGCGTCCGGGTGGCCCTCGTTTCGCGTTCGGCCCAGAAGTTGGCCGCAGCCGTGGCCACAGTCGACGGCGACCCGATCACCGCCACGGCAGACCTGTCGGACGACCCGTCGATCGAGGCCATGCTGGCCGAGGTCACGGCGGCCCTGGGCCAGGTCGACATCCTGGTGGCCAACGCCGGCGGCCCACCGCCGGGGGGCTTCGCCTCCACAGACCTGGAGACCTACTCCCTGGCCCTCCAGTTGAACCTGCTGTCCACGATCCGGATGTGCAAGGAGCTGGTCCCGGCCATGCAGGAACGCGGCTGGGGACGGGTGATTGCCATCACCTCGTCCACCGTGCGCGAGCCCAGCCCGGTACTCATCCCGTCGACCACGGCCCGTGCCGGCCTGACCGGCTTCCTCAAGACGATGGCCACCGAGGTGGCACCCGACGGGGTGACCGTCAACTCGGTCCAACCGGGCCCGCACGCCACGGCTCGCCTGGCCGAGATCTACGACGACCTGGAGGCGGTGGCGGCCAGCGTGCCGGTGCGCCGTCTCGGCGACCCCGACGACTTCGGTCGGGTCGTGGCCTTCCTCTGCTCCGAGTCGGCCCGGTCGATCACCGGAGCAGCGCTGCCGGTGGAGGGCGGCTCGCTCCGGGCCATCCAGTAGGCGGCCGGGGCGGCCGCCTCAGCCGCAGCAGGTCGTGTCGGATCCCGGGGCGGCATGCCGCTCGACCAGGACACTCTCCATCTGGTCGGAATCAGCCGTCCTGACGTACCACTCCCAGCGGAGGTCGTCAGGGGCCTCCAGCCATGTCTCGGTCTTCTCGGCGTAGCAGCACTCGGTGTCGTCGACGCCCGTGGTCTCCAGGCCGGCGGCGGCCAGACGGGCCTCGGCGGCCACCACCTCGGCGGCGGTGCCGACCTCGACGCCCAGGTGGTTGATGGTGCCTCCCCCACCCGGCTTCTCGAACAGCACCAGCTTCAGTGGCGGATCGTCGATGGCGAAGTTGGCATAGCCGGGCCGCACCTTGGCCGGCCCGGTCCCGAACATCGAGGAGTAGAAGTCGATGGCCTCCTCGAGGTCACCGACGTCGATGGCCAACTGCAGTCTGCTCATTGGGGCTCCCTCCGTTCGAGGCCAGCCTACGAACCGGCGGCCACCTCGGCGAGCGTGGCCAGGAAGCGGTCGTTCTGGGCCGGTGTCCCGATCGTGACCCGCATCCCCACACCGGGGAACGGCCGGACCACCACGCCCCGCTTCTCCATCTCGGGGAAGACCACGTCGGTCCGCGACCCGAGTGGCAGGTACACGAAGTTGGCGTGGGCGTCGGGTAGGTCCCAGCCGTCGGCCCGCAACGAGGCCACCACCCGGTCCCGCTCGGCGGTGATCCGGTCGACCACCGCCTGCACCTCGTCACGGGCCGCGATGGCCGCCAGCGAGGCCACCTGGGCCAGGTGGTTCACCGCGAAGGCGATCAGCACCTTGTCCAGCTCGACGACCACCTCGGGGTCGGCCACCGCGTAGCCGGTCCGGAGGGCGGCCAGGCCGAACGCCTTGGAGAAGGTCCGCAGCACGACCACGTTCGGATGCCCGGGTTGCAGGTCGGTGATCGGATCGCCCAGATCAGCGGTCACGAACTCCCGGTAGGCCTCGTCCACCACGACCAGCACGTCGCCGGGGACCTGCTCGACCAGACGGCGGAGCTGGTCCACATGGACCGCCGTGCCGGTCGGATTGTTGGGGTTGGCCAGCAGCACCAGCTTCGTCCGATCGGTGACCGCCGCGGCTACCGCCTCCAGGTCGAAGGTGTGGTCCACCAGGGGCACCGTCACCTCCACCCCACCGGTGAGCTGCACGTCGATGGGATAGGCCTCGAACGAGGGCCACGGGTAGACGACCTCGTCGCCCGGGTCCACGTAGGCCAGCAGGAGCTGTTGGAGGAGGCCCACGGACCCGCAGCCGGCCGCCACCCGGTCCACGTCGACGTCCAACCAGCCGGCGATGGCCGCGCGGAGGTCCGCCGCCCGGTGGTCGCCGTACCGGTTCACGTCGCCGGCAGCGGCGGCGATGGCCTCCACGACGGCCGGCACGGGCGGATACGGGTTCTCGTTGGAAGCCAACTTGATGGCGTCGGTGATCCCGTGCTCGTCCTCGGCCTGGGCGGCCGACTTTCCGGGCCGGTAGCTGGCCATGGCGGCCACAGCTGGCCTTACGCGTCCGACGCTCACGGGCCGGTACCTCCCTCGGGGTGGACGGGCACGGAGACGACGCAGTGTGCGCCGCGCCCCGGGTTGAACATGTCGTTCGGATCGAGTGCCTTCTTGATGCGTCGCATCAGGTCCAGCTCGACGGCGGACTTCTGCCCGGCCAACCTGACCAGCAGGTCCTGGCCCACGCCGTGTTCGGCGCTGATGGTCCCGCCGAGGCTCCAGATCAGCTCGTCCACCGCCGCCGTGGTCGCCGCCACCAGGTCGGGTGCCAGGCGTCCGCCCCTGGCCAGGGAGGGAAGCACGTAGACGTGCAGGTTGCCGTCGCCGAGGTGGCCGAACGAGAAGACGACGGCGTCGGGCCCGCAGACCTCGCCGGCGATGGCCTCGACACCACGCTGGAGATCGACGATCCGGTCGATCGGCACGGCGGCATCGAACTTGGCCCCCTTGCAGTCGATGAGGGTCTCCGGGGGGAGTTCGTCGCGCAGCCGCCAGAGGTTCTCCTCCTGGGCGGCCGTATCGGCCACTACGGCGTCCAGCAGCAGCCCCGCCTCCACCGCCTCGCCCAGGAACCGGGTGACCTTGTCGTCCACCGGGACGCTGCTGGAGAACCGGGCCAGTAGGTACCAGTCGGACACCGTCGTGATCGGTCGGGCAATACCGATCTCGGAGACCGCTGCGGCCAGCCCCATCTCGGGGACCAGCTCGAAGGCGGTCAACCCACCGTGGTCGATCGCACACGCCCGGCCGTAGAGGTCGTTCACCTGCCCCAGGTCGGAGATGGCGGCGAACATCGACCGGTGGTGGTCCTGACGGGGATACAACTTCAGCACCACAGCCGTCACCACGCCGAGCGACCCCTCCCCTCCGATGAACAGGTGCTTCAGGTCATAGCCGGTGTTGTCCTTCCGTAGGGCCCGGAGACCATCGAAGACACGGCCATCGGCCAGCACGGCGCTGAGGCCCAGCACGTTCTCCCTGGTGGACCCGTAGCGCAGGACGTTCAGGCCGCCGGCGTTGGTCGAGACCGCCCCACCCACGGTCGCTGTCCCCCGTGCCCCCCAGTCCATGCCCAGTTGGCGATCCACCCCGGCCGCTGCCTGCTGGACCTGCTCGATGGTGCAGCCGGCCTCGGCTGTGATGGTGAACCGTGCCGGGTCCACCGAAAGGACCCTGTTCAGGCGCGAGGTGGTGAGCAGCACCGACGGTCTGTCGCTGGTCGGCACCGACCCACCGGACAGTGACGTGTGCCCACCCTGGGTGACCACGGCCACGCCGGCCCGGGCACTCGCACGCACGACGGCCTGCACCTCGGCGACCGTGCCGGGCCTCGCTATGAGGATCGGGGTGCCGGAGTAGGCACCCCTCCAGTCGACGGTCAGGCCGGGCGCATCGGCCGACTCCAACCAGCCACCGGGACCCAGCAGGTCCCGGAGCTCGTCGGCCAGCTGGTCTGGAACGTCGGGACCGCTCATCGCCTGGGACTCTAGGACAGCCGTCCCCGTGAGGATCCCGCCCGGCGTGGTGCCCCGCCCGTCGTCAGACCCAGGGGCAGTTGGAGTTGCGGTCCCCGAACGTCGTGCCGTCTGCGTAGCGCCCCAGCGTGAACGGTCGCAGCTCCTCGGGCTTCTCCCCGTGGACCAGCATCGAGGCGGTGAGCTTCCCCACGCCGATCATCTTGAACCCGTGGTTGGAGTCCGCGATGACGAAGGCGTTGTCGGCCACGTGGTCGAAGATCGGCACGTTGTCGGGGGTGAAGGCGCCGATGCCGCCGTTGCGACGCTGCTTGAAGTACGGCTCCAGGTCCTCGAAGCGTTCGAAGAGCATTCCGAGGGTCCGGCAGTAGTACTCGGGGAACCAGTCGTCTGCCTGGTAGGCGTCGCTGAGGTGTCCGTACGGGTCCACCTCGGCTTCCGGTCCCATTCGGATCGGGATGGTGCCGCCCTGCAGGCCCGGTGCCCCCACACGCTCGGCGGCGTACCTCGTGTACGTGTAGACGTGGTCCTGGATCATCTCGCCGTCACGTCCGTAGACCGGCGTGTTCATCAGCTCGACGTGCAGCACGGGGCCGTCGCGCCCGTCGGCGGTGCGATAGTCGACGCCCGGCGGCAGGAACACCTCGCCCTCCAGCAGGCGCCAGTAGGTCCACATGGCCATGTCCGCCTGGATATGGCCATCGGGGTAGGTGACGTCCAGACTGGACGGGCCGCCCAGCCACTCCCAGTGCTTCGGCGTCCACGCTCCGGCACCCACCACCACCTGCTCACACTGGATCCGACCAGCGGTCGTCTCCACGGCGGCGACCGACCCGGAGGCATCCAGGTCGTAACCGGTGACCGCCACGCCGTAGACCCGCTGCACGCCGAACTGCCGGCACTTCTGGTCCAGGCCCCACATGACCATATGGGTGCCGGCGTAGCCGGACCTGTGCTCGTGCAGGACCACGTCGCAGTTCTGGGTCTTGAAGTCGGGCCAGAGTCCCTTCAGGAACCGGTGGGCGTCAGCGCCCGTGTACAGGTCCGAGGGATACCCGCTGGCGATCTGTGACTCGTTCAGCCGCACGTAGTCCTCGGCCTGGTTCTCCTCGCCGATCGACACGTAGCCGACCTGCTGGAATCCGAAGTTGATGGGGTCGGACTCCCACACCTCGACGCTGGCCCGCAGGATGGCGTGCAGTGGGCCGGTCATGTAGAGGTTCCGTATGCAGCCGCAGGCCAGGCCGGTCGCCCCGGCGCCCGGGCCGGCCTTGTCGATGAGGACGACGTCGGAGCCGGTGCCCTTCCCCGTGCGTTCCAGTTCCATGGCCAGGTGGTACGCCGTGGACATGCCGTGGATGCCGGCACCCACCACCACGAAGCGGGCCGAGGACGGGAGCGGTGCCGCGTCGTGCACCGGAATGACCGGCGGGTTCTGCATCACCCCGTCCACGATGGACGGGGTGGGGCGGTCCATGAACGGGTACCACTGGTTCTGGCCTTCTGCCGGCCGACCGATGTTCGTCACGTTGGATCCTCCTGCCATTGACCACACCCGGCGTCATCACCGGGAGGTGGTCGGGTCGGCGCAGTCTGCCGTCCGGAGGGCCTGTAGGAAAGCCCAGCCGATCAGGTTCAGCCGGTGCCGTAGACGGCGCCCCCGTCGACCTTGATGACCGAACCGGTGGTGAAGGAGGAGGCGTCGCTCGCCAGGTACAGCGCCGCTCCGACGATCTCGTCGACCTCTCCGGCGCGTTGCAGGGCGAGGTTCCGTCTGAACACCTCGTGGGCGCTTTCGGGCCAGTGCGTAGAGATGTCGGTCAGGAAGGGGCCCGGCTGCAGGCAGTTGACACGCACCGTCGGTCCGTAGGCGCGGGCGAAGGACTCGGTCAGCGAGTGCACCCCTGCCTTGGCCGCCCCGTAGATCGCCTCGATGGGCGTGGGAGCCGATGCCGATACGGAGCTCACGTTGATGATCGACCCGGTTCCCGCTGCCACCATCCGTTCTCCGAACGTGGCCGAGAGGCGGAAGGTGCCCCGCAGGTTCACGGCCAGCGTCTTGTCGAAGAGGGCCTCGCTGACCTCGGCCAGCGACGGGTAGAGCGGCGAGCTCCCGGCGTTGTTGACCAGCACGTCGCACCGACCGAACTCGTCGTAGACGGCCTCGGTGAGGGCGTCACACTGGTCCCAGTCGCCCACGTGGCAGGCGACTGGAAGGGCACGCCGTCCCGTTGCAGCTGCCACCTCGGCGGCCAGGGCCTCACAGGCGTCCAACTTGCGACTGGCTATCACGACGTCGGCCCCGCACCTGGCGAACGCCTCGACCATGGCCCTGCCCAGCCCACGGCTGCCACCGGTCACCACGACGACCCTGCCGGCGAAGTCGGTGAGTCGTTCTTCGGGCGTGGTCATGGCGCAACTCCGGTCCGGTCGGATGGAGGTCCGAGTCTGGCAGTCGGCTCGGACCATTCCGGGTTTCGGGACCCCACGTAGGGTGCGCCCATGGCCGGAGGAGAGCATCGTGGTCGAGGCCCCCTGGTCCACGACCACGTGGACGTGGACCTCTGGGATCCGGCCACGTTCGCCGCAGGCATGCCGGACGACGCCTTCGCCGTCCTGCGTCGTGATGCCCCGGTGGCGTGGCACCCTGAGAAGCCACGCCGGGAGGGCGGCCACTCCGGTCCCGGCTTCTGGTGCATCACCACCCACGCCGACATCCAGACGGTGTCCATGAAGCCGGAAGTGTTCTCCTCGTGGCTTGGAGGATTCACCGGTGCCGACATCGGCGGTGCGGTGCTCGACGAGACCCGCCTGAACCTCATGGGCATGGATCCGCCCGACCACTCAGCGTTCCGCCGCTCAATCCGGGCCCCGTTCGGCCCCAGCGTGACCCGGGACCTGGGCCAGGTGGTCCAGGGTTTCGCCACGTCGGTGATCGACGCTGTGGCCCCTCTCGGGGAGGTCGACTTCGTGGAGTCCATCGCCTCGGAGCTGCCCCTGCTGACGCTCAGCCACCTGCTGGGCGTGGCCGCCGAGGACCGCCACCTCTTCTACGACTGGTCGAACCGGATAATCGGCAACCACGACCCGGAGTTCGGCGGCTCGGTCCGGGACTTCCTGAC
>DUAC01000032.1 GCA_012961035.1 Acidimicrobiia bacterium | reverse complement strand
AGCCTTGCCCACCGGGCGGTCTCGCCATCCACCGTGATCCTGTTCTGCACGCGGCCTTCGACCAGGCCCTCCAGGATCCAGGCCAGGTGGGCGGAGCAGTGGCCCCGCCACAGCAGGAACGTGAGCTCCTTCACCTGGGCCTCCCTGGCCGCCCGGATCCTGGCGTCGTTGGCCGGGTCATCGGCTATGAACCGCTCAGGGATCGGTGCCTGGAATCTCAGCATGTCGAAGCCCTCGAGGCTCTCTGTGGAACTCCCGATTATCGGCCGGTGTGGGCAGCCTGGACGCCTCACCACGGGGTTGTCGGCCTCGGGTGCTGATATGTAGCCGGAAACCAGGCCGGCACCATGGGTGTAGGGCAGGGGTGTGACGGGCGACGACCCGCCAGCTACACGGTGGACGTGCGGCCCATATCCTCTGTCAATGGTCGAACGTCCAGCAGCGGGCACCGTGCCTGATGCACCGGGGTCCTACCAGTTCCGTGATGCCGAGGGCCGCGTCCTGTACGTGGGCAAGGCCAAGAGCCTCCGGAACCGTCTGGGCAGCTACTTCGGGCGTCGGGAGACGATGGCCAACCGGACGGCCCAGATGCTCGACGAGGCCACGACGGTGGAGTGGATCCAGGTCGCCAACGAGCTGGAGGCCCTGATGCTGGAGTTCAACCTCATCCAGGAGCACCGGCCGCGCTTCAACGTGGACCTGAAGGACGACAAGTCCTACCCGTTCCTGGCGGTCACCGTGGGTGACGAATGGCCGCGGCCGATGGTCACCCGGGGAAAGCGCAGGCGCGGCGTGAAGTACTTCGGGCCGTACGGGCATGCCGGCGCCATACGCGAGACGCTGGACCTGCTGCTGCGGACCTTCCCCGCCCGGACCTGCACCGACTCCAAGTTCGCAACCCACCAGCGCATGGGGAAGCCGTGCCTCCTCTTCCACATAGAGAAGTGCAGCGGCCCGTGCGTCGGCGAGGTGACACGCGAGGACTACGACGGGATCGTGAAGGCCCTCCTGAGGTTCCTCGACGGGGACACGGACGAGGTGGTCGACCGGTTGAAGAGGGAGATGGCCGAGGCCTCGGCTGACCTGGAGTTCGAGGCTGCCGCCCGCCTCCGGGACCGCCTGGCCAGCGTCCAGAAGGTCCTGGAGAAGCAGACGATGGTCGCCGGCAGGGACGAGGACCTGGACGTGATCGGCCTGGCGGGTGACGACCTGGAGGCGGCAGCCCAGGTGTTCTACGTGCGCCGGGGGCGCGTCGTCGGGCGCAAGGGCTTCGTGGTGGACAGGGCCGACGATCTGGACAGTGGCCAACTGGTGGCCGAGGTGGTGGCCGCCCACTACCGGTCCGATCCACCGCGGGGGATACCCAGGGAGGTGCTGGTCCCCCACGAGCCGGAGGGTGGTGCCCTGCTGGCCGAGTGGTTGGCCGCCGAACGCGGTACCCCGGTGAGCATCCGGGTGCCGAAACGCGGGGACCGGCGCTCCCTGCTGGAGACCGTCACCCGCAACGCCGAGGAGGAGTTCGTCCGCCACCGGCTGAAGCGTGCCGCCGACCACAACACCCGCGCCCGGGCCCTCAGCGAGCTGCAGGAGGCCCTGGGCCTACCGGAGGCCCCGCTGCGCATCGAGTGCTACGACATGAGCCACCTCCAGGGCACCGACTACGTGGGTTCCATGGTGGTGATGGAGGACGGCCTGCCCAGGACGTCCGAGTACCGGCGCTTCAAGATCCGACAGGTGGACGGCAACGACGACTACGCGGCCATGGCCGAGGTGCTCACCCGACGCCTCACCGCCTTCCTGGAAGAGCAGGCGCTGCCCGTCGAAGAGCGCCCCGGGCGCTTCTCCTACCCTCCGCAACTGCTCCTGGTGGATGGTGGGAAGGGTCAGCTGGGTGTGGCCGAACGGGTGGTGGCCGAGCTGGGCCTGGCCGACCGCATCCCTGTCGCCTCGCTCGCCAAGCAGCTCGAGGAGGTCTTCCGGCCGGGGTCGTCCGAGCCGGTGAAGCTGGAGCGTGGGTCCGAGGGGCTCTACCTGCTACAGAGGATCCGCGACGAGTCCCACCGGTTCGCCATCGACTACCACCGCCGGCTTCGCTCGAAGCGCATGACGGGTTCGGTGCTGGATGGGATCCCCGGTCTGGGTCCGACCCGCCGCAAGCGGCTGGTGGCGGCGTTCGGCGGGGTGAGAGCCGTGCAGCGGGCTCCGCTGGAGGACCTGGTCGCCCTCAGCTGGCTGCCCGACGCGGTCGGCGAGGCGGTGTTCGCCAAGGCCCACAGGCCGGGGTGACCCCCGGTCAGCCTCCGACCATCAGTCCCACGGCACCGATAGCCACGACCATGCCGACGATCTGGTTGGCACTCATCCGTTCGTCCAGCACCGTCCGGGCCAGCAGGACGGTCATCGCCGGATAGAGGGCGCTAATGGTCGCCATGAGGCTCAGCCGTCCATGGTTCACGGCCAGCAGGAAGGCCAGGTTGCCTGTCATGTCGAAGATCCCGGCGGCCACGATCGCACCCAGGGCGCCATCGGAGCGACGGGGAATAGGCGACCCGCCGGAGCGGAGGATCAGGATCACGGCGAGGCCCGCCGACACGATCCGGGCGGCGACCAGTGGCCACGGCGTGGTGGCGGAGTCGGTGGCATCGATGGCGATCATGAATCCACCGAAGCCGGCGCCGGCCAGCATCGCCTCCAGGACGAGGCCTCGCGACACCTTCCCGACATGGCCCGGGGTGGACGACACCAGGACGATGGCGGTGAGGCCGATGAGGATCCCCAGGAGGTTCAGCGTCGTGAGCCGCTCCCCGGAGAGGACGCCCCACAGCACCGGCAGGACGGCCGATCCGACAGCTGTTATGGGAGCCACCACGGCCATGGGTCCGCGTCCGAGGCTGTGGTACAGGCAGGCGATGCCCACACATCCGAACGCTCCGGCCAGTCCGCCCAGGAGGAAGTCGCCGGTCGTGAACGTGTCTGCCATGAACGGGGCGACGACCACGATGAGGCAGAGGCCGATGACGTGGGAGGCGGCCACGATGGTGAGCACACGGGTGCGCCGGGCCGCCAGCCCGCCGAAGAAGTCGCCGGCGCCGAACAGCGCTGCCGAGGCGAGGGCGAAGAGGGCGGACACGACCGCGCAGGCTATGGGTAGCAAGGGTGGACGCTGTAGTCCGGACGGTGGCCCTGTCGGGGGCAGCGGTGTGGGACGCTCCCGGCATGGACGACGTGACCGACCCGTGGGAACGACACGCCGGCTGGTGGCAGGAGGGCTTCACCGACGGTGCCGACGCCGAGTACACCGAGCAGATCCTGCCCCTGGCGACCGACCTGCTGGCCGGCTACGACCGGGTCCTGGACGTGGGGGCCGGCGAGGGCCAGGTGAGTCGTGTGGCGGCCGCCGGCGGTGCCTCCACGACGATAGGCATCGATCCCGCCGCCGCCCAGGTGACGGAGGCGGTGGCGCGCGGTGGCGGTCCGGCCTACCTGCGGGCCGGGGCGGATCGCATGCCCTTCGCCGGGGCCACCTTCGATGCCGTGGTCGCCTGCCTCGTCTTCGAGCACATCGAGGCTGTGGACGAGGCCATCTCAGAGGTGGCCCGGGTACTGCGACCCGGTGGGCGGTTCGCCTTCTTCCTGAACCACCCGATCCTGCAGACGCCGGGCAGCGGCTGGATCGACGACCAGGTCCTGGATCCACCTGAGCAGTACTGGCGTATCGGCCCGTACCTGGTCGAGTCGATCCAGCTGGAGGAGGTCAACAGGGACGTCTTCCTGCCGTTCGTGCACCGGCCGCTCAGCCGCTACGTGAACGCCATGGCCGACCACGGGCTGGTGTTGCGGCGAATGCACGAACCCGCACCCCCGGAGGGCTTCCTGGCCCGGGCGTCGGAGTACCGGGAGGCCGCCACGATCCCACGCCTCCTGGTGCTGGTCGCGGAGCGGGAGGGCTGAGGAGCACCTGCTGCGGGGGAGGGCCATACGGGCTGCGTCTACGCTGTTCCCATGAGCGACCTGCTGGTGATCACCGGTCTCTCCGGGGCGGGGCGCAGCGAGTTCGCCAAGGACCTCGAGGACCTCGGTTGGTTCGTCATCGACCGCCTCCCACCGGAGATCAGCTCAAAGGTGGCGGACCTGGCCCTGGGTGGTGGGTCCACGTGGGACCGGGTGGCGTTCATCCTGAGGGCGGACCTGGCCGGCGGCGAGACGCTCCGGGCGGTGGAGGAGTTGAGGGCTACGGGGGAACGCCTCCGCGTGGTCTTCCTGGACTGTTCCACCGAGGCCCTGGTGCGCCGCTACGAGAGCAGCAGGCGCCCGCACCCGTTCCCGGTGGATAGCGGCCTCCAGGAGTCCATCGAGGCTGAGAGGGACGTCATGGAGCCCGTACGGGCCGCCGCAGACCTGGTCCTGGACACCTCGGACCTGAACGTGCACGAGCTGCGGGACAGGGTGTCGGCCCTCTACGGCGAGGTGGACGACCGTCCGATGCGCACGACGATCACCTCGTTCGGGTACAAGCACGGCCTACCCCGGGACGCCGACCTCGTATTCGACTGCAGGTTCCTCCCCAACCCGCACTGGATCCCGGACCTGCGACCGTTGAACGGGTGTGACGGGCCGGTGAGCGAGTACGTGCTCAGCCATGAGGCCACGCAGGACTTCCTGGACCAGTTGGACGACATGCTGGCCGTCCTGATGCCGTCGTACGTGTCGGAGGGCAAGTCGTACCTGTCGGTGGCCTTTGGTTGTACGGGCGGGCGGCACAGGTCGGTGGCCGTAGCCGAGACGGTCGCCGAGATGCTCAGGGGCAGGGGCTTCGATCCGGTGGTCAGCCACCGCGACCTCGAGCGGTGAGCACCCCGCGTCGGGTCTGCGCCCTGGGTGGAGGCCACGGCCTGGCGACCAGCCTGCGGGCCATCCGGACCTATGCGGAGGAGGTCACGGCTGTGGTCTCCATCGCCGACGACGGCGGTTCCAGTGGACGGATCAGGGCGTCCGAAGGTGGTCCGGCTCCCGGCGACCTCCGTCGCTGCTTCGAGGCCCTGGGTGACGGTTCGATGCTCACGGCCGAGCTGGGGTGGAGGTTCTCCGGCGGGGAGTTGGATGGGCACGCCCTCGGGAACCTCCTCATTGCTGGTCTCGTGGGCGCCGGCGAGGACCTCGTGGGTGCGCTGGACGAGGTGGGTCGCCTGGTGGGAGCCGTGGGCCGGGTGCTGCCGGCCACGAGTCGACCGGTGGACCTGGTGGCTGACACCGGGGACTGGGAGGTGGAGGGGCAGGTGGCCGTCCATCGGGCTTCCGGGATCGTGAGGCTCCGGCTCGTGCCACCGGACGTGTCGTCGCCACCGGAGGTGGTGACGACCATCTCCGGGTCTGACCAGGTGGTGCTGGGCCCGGGTTCGTTCTACACGAGCGTGCTGGCGGCCACCCTCGCACCCGACGTGTTGAGGGCACTGGCGGCTCGTTCAGGCCCGCTGGTCCTGGTGGCGAACCTCGTGCCGGACGTCGAGTCGCCAGAGCTGATCGACGACCAGCTGGAGGTCCTGGAGGACCACGGAGTCCGGCCTGACGTGGTCCTGGTGGACGATGTGTTCGAGGAGGCCGTCTCCGGGCGCTGCCCCGTCATGCGGGCGCCCGTATCGGCCCCGGGTGGGTTGATCCACGACCCGGTTGCGCTGGGCGCAGCGTTGGCCACCTGCTCCGTCGCGAACTTGTGAGCCTTTTCCACCTGGGAAACCGTGTAGACGGCTGGACGATCGGCTATCAATGCGGGGATCCGGTGCCATGAGGGCATCGACCGTTTCGCAACAGTTGGGCGACGCCCCAGCGCAGGAGGCAGCACTTTCCATGACGGTCCGTGTGGGAATCAATGGATTCGGCCGAATCGGCCGCAACTTCTTCCGGGCGGCCAGGGCCCGGGGCGCGGACCTGGAGTTCGTCGCCGTCAACGACCTGGGGTCGATCGACACCATGGCGTTCCTCCTGGCCAACGACTCGGTCCACGGCCGACTCGCTGCGAGGGTGAAGGCCACCCGGGACGGCATCACCGTCGACGGCCAGAAGATCCGGGTCCTCTCGGAGCGGAACCCGGCCGACCTGCCGTGGGGCGACCTCGGCGTGGACGTCGTGATCGAGTCGACCGGCTTCTTCACAAGCCGTGACAGTGCGGCCCTGCACCTCGACTCGGGTGCCAGCAAGGTCATCATCTCGGCGCCGTCCGGCGACGCAGATGCCACCTTCGTGGTAGGCGTGAACGACGACGACTACGACCCGGCCAGGCACCACGTCGTCTCCAACGCCTCGTGCACGACGAACTGCTTCGTTCCGATGATCAAGGTCCTGGACGACGCATTCGGGGTGGAGCAGGGCTTCATGACGACGACGCACGGCTACACCGGCGACCAGAGCCTGGTGGACGGTCCCCACAGCGACCTCCGGAGGGCCAGGGCGGCGGCCATCAACATCGTGCCCACCTCCACCGGAGCCGCCAGGGCCACCAGCCTGGTCATGCCCAAGATGAAGGGGAAGCTGGACGGCATCTCCCTGCGTGTGCCGATCCCGGATGGTTCGATCACCGACTTCGTGGGAACCCTCAGGAAGCCGGCCACGGTCGAGCAGGTCAACGCAGCCTTCGCGGCGGCGGCCCGCAAGGGACCGCTCTCCAAGGTCCTGGACTACAGCGAGGAACCGCTGGTGTCATCCGACATCGTGGGTCGGCCGGCCTCGTGCACGTTCGACGCCGGACTCACCATGGCCGCTGGGAAGATGGTGAAGGTCTTCGGCTGGTACGACAACGAGATGGGCTACTCGACCCGCCTGGTGGACCTGGCGAGGATCGTGGGCACCCGACGGACGAAGAAGGCGAAGGCCGGAAAGCGCCGCTAGGCGGGCCGGACCACCGATTCCGTGGACGTTCCCCGACTGGAGGACCTCGGCGACCTGAACGGTCGACGGGTGCTGGTCCGCTGCGACTTCAACGTCCCCCTCGTTGGCGGGACCATCACCGACGACCTGCGCATCAGGGCGGCGCTGCCCACCCTGCGCTACCTGCTGGATGCCGGCGCCCATGTCACGGCGTGTTCCCACCTGGGGCGTCCCGGCGGTTCGCCTGATCCGGCGTATTCCATGGAACCGGTTAGGGCGAGGCTCGTAGAGCTGGTCCCCGGTGTGGAACTGCTTGAGAACCTCCGGTTCGATCCCGGCGAGACGGCTGACGACCCGGGCTTCACCGAGCGCCTCATCGAGGGTTACGACGCCTATGTGAACGACGCCTTCGGCGCCTCGCACCGGGCACACGC
>DUAC01000031.1 GCA_012961035.1 Acidimicrobiia bacterium | reverse complement strand
CCCTGCTGGACGGGGCGGGCCCGGATGCCCGGCGCCACCTGGTGGGCACTGCCCTTTCTGGCGATGGAGGCGATGGCGGTGGCCGTGACATCGCCCGGCTGGTGGAGGCGGCCCGGACGGTGCTCGAAGGTGGCGAACCAGCGACCGACGACCGGACCGGGCACGAGACTTTCGGCGGGCGGGGCGAGGCCGTGGCCCGGGCCGCCGGGGTCGTCTGCCGGTTGGCGGACCGGTACCCGACCGATCCGGCCCTGCTGCTGGTCCCGATGCTGCGACCGTTGGTGCTCCAGCCGGGGGAGGCGATGTTCGTGGGACCGGGTGTCCTGCATGCCTACCTCGGAGGTATGGCCCTCGAGGTCATGACCCCGTGCGACAACGTGGTCAGGGGAGGGTTCACCTCCAAGCACGTGGACACTGGCGCCCTCGTCGACCTGCTGGATCCCGGAGAGGCTCCCGGTGTGCAGCGGTCCGTCAAAGGGGTGCACCGCTACGAGGTGCCGGTGTCCGACTTCGCCGTGTGGCGTATCGAGGGCCTACACGAGATCCGGGTCGGGACCGATCCGGTGGCAGGGGCCGGGGCCGAGGCCGGCGCAGGTGCCGAGGTGGTCGGCGCTGCCGGATCTGGCATCACCGCCGGAGGGCGCCCGGGGCCCGACGTCGTGGTGGCCATAGCGGGCAGGACCGTGGTCGGAGACGACCTCGTGCTGGCGCCGGGCGAGGCCGCACTGGTTCCTGCGGCCGACGGCGCATACCGGATCTCGGTGGACGGCATTGCGCACCGGGTTTCGGTGGGAGGCTGACCGCCGTGGCGGACCAGCATCGTTCCGAGGGCGACCAGTCGACAGGCAGCCATTCCCGGGACTGCCGGGGTCTGGTCCTGGCGTCGCTCGGCGCACCGGGGGACATCCGTTCAGCGGTCCTGGAGGCCGCCGACCTGACGGTGCCGACCACGGCTCCGGTGGTGATCCCGACCGGTGCCGACCCACCCGACCCGGACCGGGGAGTCTGCGGAACGTCGGCCGGCCCGACCGGCCTGAGGTCCGGGCTGTCCTGCCGGTAGCATCAGTGCTCCGTGGCTGCCTGAACGGCGTCAGACGACCCCAGCCGCGTTTCCAGTTACCTGTCCGGCCCAGCCGGACCTAAATGCCCGTTCGCCCGGGTGTCCACAAGGAGTCGTCATGACCGCTGTTCTTCCCCTCGCCGATGACCACCGTGTCGCCGACATCGCCCTCTACGAGTTCGGCCGCAACGAGATCCGCCTGGCCGAACACG
>DUAC01000030.1 GCA_012961035.1 Acidimicrobiia bacterium | reverse complement strand
GCGACGTGGTGAGGCCCTTCTTCGAGGACGGTGCCTTCGACCGGGACGGCCGGCTGGTGGTCCCCATGGACCTGGCGTTGAACAAGCTGGGTCACGCCATGCACGACGTGGACCCGGTGTTCGACCGGTTCTCGCGTACGCCACGACTGGCAGCCCTGGTGGGCGAGCTGGGCTTCGTGGACCCACTCCTCCTGCAGTCAATGGTCATCTTCAAGCCGCCGCGCATCGGTGGCGAGGTCGTCTGCCACTGTGACCACTCGTTCCTCTGGACCGATCCGCAGACCGTCACCGGGTTCTGGTTCGCGCTGGACGACGCCACCATCCAGAACGGCTGCATGTGGGCCATACCCGGAGGTCACCACGCCGACGCCCGGACCCGGTTCCGCCTGGACGGCGCCGGAACGACCACCGACGTCTACGACCCGACCCCGTACGACATGGACGCCCTGGTCCCGTTGGAGGTGGCGGCTGGCACCCTCATCGCCTTCCACGGTGGCCTCCCCCACTGGAGTGCCCCCAACCTGTCCGACCGGCACAGGCTGGCCTACACCCTCCACGTGATCGACGGCACGGCCGACTACCGGTCCGACAACTGGCTCCAGAGGGGTCCTGACCTGCCCCTGCGTGGCTTCAGCTGATCCACCTGGCAACACGTGGGCGGGGCGACCGGGATCGGAGCCACCACCCACCGATAGCCTGCACCATGGATCCCATGGACCCGGAGAGCATCCGGCTGGCACCCAAGGTCGTCCTCCACGACCACCTCGACGGTGGGCTGCGGCCGGCCACGGTCATCGCCCTGGCCGACGAGGTCGGCTACGACGCCCTGCCCAGCACCGACGAGGTCCAGCTGGCCACCTGGTTCCACAGGGGGGCCGACCGCAGGGACCTCGGCCTCTACCTGGAGACCTTCGAGCACACGGTCGGCGTGATGCAGACGGCCGCCGCCTGCCACAGGGTGGCATTGGAGTGCGCCGTCGACCTGGCCGGCGACGGCTGCGTGTACGCGGAGGTCCGCTTCGCTCCGGCCCTGCACACGGCAGGAGGCCTGTCCCTGGACGAGGTGGTGGAGGCGATCCTGGCGGGCTTCGCCGAGGGTTCAGACGGAACCGGATTGACCATCCGGGCCCTGGTCACCGCCATGCGCACGTCGACGGACTCGATGAAGGTGGCCGAGACGGCCATCCGGTACCGGGACCGGGGCGTCGTCGGGTTCGACATCGCCGGCCGGGAGGCCGGTTATCCACCCACCCTGCACCTGGATGCCTTCCAGTACCTCCAGCGGGAGAACTTCCACTTCACCATCCATGCCGGCGAGGCCTTCGGCCCAGCCTCGATCTGGGAAGCCATCCAGTTCTGCGGTGCCGAGCGGCTCGGCCACGGCGTGCGGATAGTCGACGACATCGGGATGTCGGAGGACGGCACGCCCCTGCTGGGCCGCCTCGCCTCCATAGTCAGGGACCGACGGATCCCCCTGGAGCTGTGCCCCACGTCGAACGTCCACACGGGGGCGGTGGCCGACATCGCCGCCCACCCGATCGGCCTGCTCCGGAGCCTGGGCTTCCGCATCACCGTCAACACGGACAACCGCCTCATGAGCGACGTATCGATGACGTCGGAGATGGCTGCGCTGAACCGGGCCTTCGGCTGGGAGCTGGACGACTTCCGCTGGCTCACCATCAACGCCATGAAGAGCGCTTTCCTGCCGTTCGACGAACGCCTCGGGATAATCAACGACACCATCAAGCCCGGTTACGCCGCCCTCTCCGGCTGACCCGGCCGGAGGGTCTCCGGGGCCGGTTTCAGGTGACGGGGTCTCCGGCAGGCTCCAGGGTGGCAAGTACCTCCTGCAGGTCGCTGACGCTGGTCCTCGGGTTGACGATGCAGATGCGCATGGCGGCCCCACCGTCGAACGTGGTGGGGGTCAGGAGGGCGGTGCCCGCTGCCAGCAGGCGGTCGCACCAGGCCTGGTAGTCGGTCGGCCCCCAGCCGCGTCGCCGGAAGGCCACCACCGAGAGCTCCGGCTCGACCAGGAGCTCCAGGTGCTCGGCCGCCTCCACCAGGTCCCTGGTGGCACGGGTCACCTCGAGGGTGTGCTCGATGGCGTCGGTGTACGCGTCGGTGCCATGGACGGCCAGCGAGAACCAGAACGGCACGCCCCTGGCCCTCCTCGTGAGCACGTTGGCGTAGTCGCAGGGGTTCCAGACGGTGTCGTCGATGATCGGCTCCAGGTACCCGGCGTGCTGCGTGTGTGCAGCGCGGGCCAGCGCCGGATTCGCGTAGACCAGCGCCGCGCAGTCGAATGGCGAGAACAACCACTTGTGGGGGTCGACCACGAGGGAATCCGCCCGCTGGATGCCGGCGAACCGGTGGCGGACCGATGGAGCAGCCATTGCGGCGCCTCCGTAGGCGCCATCGATGTGCAGCCACACCCCGGCTGAGGTGCAGGCATCGGCGACACCATCGATGTCGTCCACGATGCCCAGGTTGGTGGTGCCGGCCGTCGCCACGACGGCGAAGACCTCGGTGCCGGCCGGCCGGCCGGCGATGGCGGTGGCGACGGCATCACCGCGCAGCCGTTGCCCCCCATCCACAGCGGCGAGGAGCACGTCGACGTCCATGACGCCGGCCGCCGAGTCGATCGACGAGTGGGCGCTCTCGGCGGCGACCACGGCCCACCGTTCCGGACGTTCCGAGCCCGCCGAGGTACGCCTCCGGACGGCATCATGCCGGGCCGTGACCAGCGCCGAGAGGTTCCCCATCGTGCCGCCGGTGACGAAGCATCCACCGGCAGAGTCCGGCATGCCGGCCAGGTCCGCTATCCAACGCAGGGCCTGGTTCTCAGCGAAGACCATGCCCGCACCATCCAGCCAGGTGGATCCGCAGAGGGACGAGGAGCCGACGACCAGGTCGAAGGCCGAAGCCGCCATGGTCGGGGCACTGGCCACGAAGGCCAGATACCGCGGATGGTCGGTGGGCATGCAGGCCGGCGCGAGGTGCTCGGCAAATGTCCGCAGCGCCTCGGTCCCGCCCAGGCCGCCGGGGGTGATCGTGTCGCCAACCAGGGCATGCAACTCCTCGGCGCTCGGAGGGCAGTGCAGCGGGGCATCGCCACCGAGGCGTTCCAACGCGTAGTCGATGACCTTCCGGACCAGGTCCTCGTTCTCGGCGTCCAGATCGTGCATTCCCACCGACGCGAGGCTATGGCGACGGTTCCGGCCTTGCCCTACCGCCAGGTCCTGTACCTAGTCTCTGGAAATGGCCGACGACAGGGACGACTCCACGGACGGCCCGGCCACCCGCACCCTCTCCGAGGCCGATTCCCGACGGCTCGTCGCCGACGCCGGGGTGGTCGTGTCCGACTGGGCGACGGCTTCGGACCCGGATGCCGCTGCTGAGGTGGCGGTGGCCATGGGCCTACCGGTCGTGGCCAAGTTGTGCGGCGATTCGATCGCACACAAGACGGAACGGGGCCTGGTCCGACTCTCGCTGGCCTCGGGCGCCGATGTTCATGCAGCGGCGACCGACCTGCTGGCCGCTGCCACCGCCGATGACGGTCCCGTGGAACTGCTGGTGTCGACCATGCTCCGGGGCAACCGGGAACTGATCGCCGGCATGGTGCGGGACCCCCAGTTCGGCCCCTGCGTGATGCTCGGCGTGGGCGGCGTCCTGGCCGAGGCGGTCGCGGACGTGGCGTTCCGCCTGGCCCCCCTGGACGACCTGGACGCCGGGGACCTCATGGACGACCTGGGGACACAGGCCCTGCTGGGGCCGTTTCGCGGCGAGCCGGCAGTGGACCGCGACGCCCTCGCAGGGACGTTGTGTGCGCTCGGGGCGCTGGCCGCCGACCCCGGGATCGTGTCGGTGGACCTGAACCCGATGATCGTGGTGGACGGCGTGGCCGTGGCCGTGGACGCCCTGGTGGAGGTCCTTGACGACCGGGCAGACGCCTGATGGGACGCGACCTGAGACCGTTGTTCGAACCCAGGGGGGTGGTGGTCACCGGGGTGTCCAGCCATCCGGGCAAGTTCGGGTTCGTGACGCTCCACAACCTGATGGCCTGCGGCTACGAGGGTGACGTGTTCGCCGTGGGGCGCGAGGCCGGATCGGTCCTGGACCGGCCCGTGCTCCCCTCCATCGAGGCACTTCCGGACGGCGCCGCAGAGCTCCTGGTGGTCTGTACACCGGTGTCGGTGAACGAGGAGATCATCCGGACGGCCGCCGCCAGGGGCGTCCGGGCCGTGTTCGTGGCCGCTGGCGGCTATTCGGAGGCCGGCCCGGATGGCATCCAGGCCGAAGCCCGCCTGGTGGCCCTTGCCGAGGAGCTGGACCTGGTCCTGGCCGGCCCCAACGGCCAGGGCATCACCTCCCCGCCGGTCGGCCTCTGCGCCCAGATCGTGGCCCCCTATCCCCCGCGTGGACGCATCGGTGTGGCGTCCCAGTCCGGCAACTTCGTCTCGGCCTTCCAGAACTACGCGGGCCAGACGGGGATCGGGCTGAGCCGCTCGGTCTCGGCCGGAAACGCTGCCGCCACCAGCATTGCCGACTACCTGGAGTGGTTCGCCGACGACCCGGAGACCGACGTGGGACTCTGCTACGTGGAGGGCATCGCCGACGGACGGGACTTCTTCGAACGGATGAGTGCCGTCACGCGACGCATGCCGGTGGTCGTGGTGAAGGGCGGGTCCACCAGAGGTGGGCAGCGGGCCGCGGCGTCGCACACTGGCTCCCTGGCTTCCGACGACCGGGTGTTCGACGGCATGGCACGCCAGGCGGGAATGGTGCGGGCGCCCACGATCGAGGCGGCGTTCGATGCCGCCGCCACCTTCGCCACCCAGCCGTTGCCCGGCGGGGACGGTGTCCTGGTGCTCACCACGGCCGGCGGCTGGGGGGTGGTCACCGCCGATGCGGTCACCTCGCATCCGGACCTCTCCCTGACGGCGCTCCCCGATGACCTGCTGGTGGCCGTCGACGCCATGCTCCCGCCGCGCTGGAGCCGGAACAATCCCGTGGACCTGGCCGGCGGCGAAACCCGCGACACCATCCCCGACCTGCTGGAGCTGGTGGCCGCGCACCCCGGGATCGACTCCATCCTGCAGTTGGGCCTGGGGATCCAGGGCAACACCGCTGCGCTGACCCGGAAGGGACCGTTCCACCCGGACCACGGGTTGGAGCGCATCGTGGACTACCACGAGCGACAGGAGCGCCGCTACGCCGAAGCCGCCGCCGAAGCCTCCGCCACCCACTCGAAGCCCATCCTGGTTGCATCCGAACTGGCCGTTGCGCAGCCGGAGAATCCGATGGTCACCGCCGTACGGGAGTCGGGTCGGTACTGCTATCCGTCAGCTGACCGGGCCGTCGCAGCCCTGGGCCGTATGGCCTGGTACGCCGCCTGGCTGCGGGCACCTAGGCTCGTTCCGTGCCTGCCGCCACGACCCCCCGGCCCGATCCCGATGCCAGGTGGGCGGTGGTCATAGTCACCACCCGCACCTCCGAGCTGTCGCCGTCCGGGATCTGACGGGCGCTCACCGCCTCACGGACCGGAGTGGCCCGGCGAGGTTCCCCCGACTGCCGACCACCACGTCGGCGAGCCCCAGGAAGTCGGCCAGGCGGTCCAGTTCAATCGAGAGTTCGAACGCCACGCCACCCGTATCGACCCCCTCCTCGGCGAACACACCACGGGCCAGCAACCGGCCGTTGGCCCGGTCGGCCTTGAGGTCCACCCGTCCGACCAACCTGTCCCCCAGCAGGAAGGGCAGCACGTAGTAGCCGTACTCCCGCTTCAACTCCGGAACGTAGATTTCGATCCTGTACCGAAAGCCGAATAGCCGTTCGGCCCGCGGTCGAAACCAGACCACCGGGTCGAACGGCGAGAGTAGGGCCCTGGCCGCCACCGACCGGGGCCTGACGGCTTCGGGATGCAGGTAGGCGACATCCGACCAGCCGTCCACTACCGCCGTCTGCAGGCGCCCCGCCTCCAACAGCTCGGCCAGGCGGAGCCTGGCCTCGGTGATGCCAATCCGGAAGTAGTCGGCGAGGTCGGCAGCCGTGCCTATTCCGTGGCACCTGCAGGCGATCTCCAGCAGGGCCCGCTGCGCCTCGTCAGCCCCGGGCGTGGACTGGTTGCGGATCCTGGGCGGAACCACCCCGGCGAATGCCTCGTAGGACCGCTCGAAGTTCCCGACGCGCCGGCTCCCCACGTCGCCGACCCTGAACAGCCAATCCACCGCCCGTTTTCCGTCCGACCGACCGTCCCACCATGTGCCGGTGCGGGGGCGCGGATCGCTCAGGCCGGCCGCTGTCACAGGGCCCCGCTGCTCCACCTCCCGAAGGACGGCGGCAACGTAGTCGGGCCGCTTCTCGGCGATGGCGGCCAGGCCGGGCCAGGTGCCGCCCGATCGGGCCCGGTCCTTCAGCCACCGGAGCCGCGGCTCCAGCTCGACCGGAACGAGCGAGGCCTCATGCGACCAGGACTCGAACACCTCCCCTGAGTGCCAGAGCCACGCGTCCAGGCGGTCCCGGTCGTAGGGCCCGAGACGGCTGTAGACGGGCAGGTAGTGGGATCGGCAGACGGCCTGCACCGAGTCCAGTTGAAGGAGCCCCATGCGACCCAGCACCCGTCGGAAGTGACGCACGTCGACCCGACCGGCAGGTGGCGAGTCTGCGAAACCCTGGGCGGCCAGGGCGATCCGCCTGGCGGTAGCCGACCCGATCCGGACTGGTTGGGACGTTGGTGACACAGTCCGTGCCGGACCTCGGTCCGGACGCCCGGGGTCAGCCGACTCCCTGGTCCACGCCACCCGCGAAGGGCAGCAGGTCCTCGAAGTCGCCGTCGCGCTTCTCGGTACGTGCCTTGAAGGACTCCACCATCTCGCTGGGCTGGAACATCCCGGACTGCCAGGTGGCGATGTGGTCGAGCGAATCGGCAGTGGAGTGGTCACGGGTGTAGGTGATCATCTCCTTGGACCCGTAGATGGCCAGCGGTGACTTGGAGGCGATGGTCCGTGCGACCTCGCGCACCCCGTCCAGGAGCTCCTCGTGGTCGGCGAACACCTCGTTGACCAGGCCGACGGCCTTGGCCTCGGCGGCAGGCATCCGACGACCGGTGTAGGCCAGCTCACGACACACGCCCTCTGGTATGAGCTTGGGGAGCCGCTGGAGGGTGCCGACATCGGCGGTCATGCCGATGTTGATCTCCTGGATGCAGAAGAAGGCGTCCTCGGTGGCGTACCGCATGTCGCAGGCGGTGACCATGTCCACCGCCCCACCGATGCAGCCTCCCTGGATGGCCGCCAGGACGGGCATGCGTGCCTTCTCGAGAACGGA
>DUAC01000029.1 GCA_012961035.1 Acidimicrobiia bacterium | reverse complement strand
CCCGATGGACGAGCCGATTAGGGCGGCGATGAGGACCGGCTTGCGGCCGATTCGGTCCGAGAGTCGGCCCCAGAGCGGCGCAGCCACCATCTGGGCGGCGGAGAACACGGCGATGACCGCTGCCGCCATCGCCGGCGAGGCCCCGAAGTCCTCGGCGTAGAGCGGCAGGACCGGCAGCATGATGCCGAAACCGACCATGTCCATGGCGACCGTGGCCCACACCACACCGAAACCGACAGGGAGCGGCGAACGGCCGGTAGCGAAACGTCGTACAGAGCGGGTCACGGCGGCGAAGGCTAGCGGGGCCCCGGAAGCCCGCCGGTAGCCTCTGACCCTCATGAGCCACCCCGACGCCTCGGCCCAAGCGCCCGCCCCGACCATTCCCGAGCGCCCCGGCCTGGAGGGCCTGGAGGAGCGTTGGGACGCCACCTGGGAGGAGCGGGGCACCTACAGCTTCGACCGCTCCATGGACAGGGCTGACGTGTTCTCCATCGACACCCCGCCCCCCACCGTCAGCGGTTCGCTGCACGTCGGCCACGTCTTCTCGTACACCCACACCGACACCATCGCCCGCTACCAGCGCATGGCCGGCAAGGAGGTCTTCTACCCGATGGGGTGGGACGACAACGGCCTCCCGACAGAGCGCCGGGTCCAGAACTACTTCGGGGTGCGTTGCGAACCCTCACTGCCATACGACCCGGACTTCGCCGCCCCGGACGACGCCGGCGACCCGAAGGCCATCAAGAAGCGTGGCGACCTCGCCATCAGCCGCCGCAACTTCATCGAGCTCTGCCATGTCCTGACCGCCGAGGACGAGCAGGCCTTCGAAGCCCTGTTCCGCCGCCTCGGACTGTCGGTCGACTGGGCCCAGAACTACGCCACGATCGACGAACGCTGCCAGCGCGTCTCCCAGCGGGCCTTCCTCCGGAACCTGGCCCGCGGCGAGGCGTACCAGATCGAGGCGCCGACGCTCTGGGACGTCACACACCGCACCGCCGTGGCACAGGCCGAGCTGGAGGACCGGGAACGACCCGGCGCCTACCACACGCTGGCATTCCACCGACCCGGCGACGACGGCGACATCCACATCGCCACCACCCGCCCCGAGCTGCTGGCAGCCTGCGTGGCCCTCGTGGCCCACCCGGACGACGAGCGCTACCAGCCGTTGTTCGGTACCACCGTCACCACGCCGGTGTTCGGCGTGGACGTCCCGGTCGTGGCCCACGAGCTGGCAGACCCCGGGAAGGGCACCGGTGCGGCCATGATCTGCACGTTCGGCGACACCACCGACGTGACCTGGTGGCGCGAGCTGGACCTGGACGTCCGGGCGATCGTCAACCGGGCCGGACGGATCAACCCCGAACCACCCCCCGGCATCGAATCCGAGGCCGGTCTGGCCGCGTATGCGCGCCTGGCGGGCAAGACCATCTTCTCGGCCCAGGCGGAGATGGTCGAGATGCTCCGGGAGACCGGCGAGATGATCGGCGAGCCGGAGCCCATCACGCATCCGGTCAAGTTCTTCGAGAAGGGCGACAGGCCGCTCGAGATCGTGACCAGCCGCCAGTGGTACATACGAAACGGCGGCAGGGACGCCTCCCTGCGGGCCGACCTCATCTCCCGCGGCGACCAGATCACCTGGCATCCCGCCTACATGCAGACCCGGTACACCAACTGGATCGACGGCCTGAACGGCGACTGGTTGATCAGCCGACAGCGGTTCTTCGGCGTGCCGCTGCCCCTCTGGTACCCGCTGGACGCCGACGGCGAGGCGGTACACGAGGCGCCCATCGTCCCCGACGAGGCCGACCTGCCCGTCGACCCGTCGTCGGACCCCGCCCCCGGCTACGACGAGGCCCAGCGCGGCCAGCCCGGTGGTTTCGTCGGAGACAGCGACGTCATGGACACCTGGGCCACCTCGTCGCTGACCCCGCAGATCGCCTGTGGCTGGGAGGAGGACGACGACCTCTACAGCCGCACCTACCCCATGGACCTGCGCCCCCAGGCCCACGACATCATCCGGACGTGGCTGTTCTCGACGGCCGTGCGCTCCCACTTCGAGGCCGACGCAGCACCGTGGGCCCACTGCGCCCTGAGCGGCTGGATCCTGGACCCGGACCGCAAGAAGATGTCCAAGTCCAAGGGCAACGTCGTCACCCCGCTGGACCTACTGGACCAGCACGGCTCGGACGCCGTGCGCTACTGGGCGGCGAACGGCAGGCCCGGAACCGACACGGCCTTCGACGACGGCCAGATGAAGATCGGTCGGCGCCTCGCCATCAAGATCCTGAACGCCAGCCGGTTCGCCCTCGGCTTCGGAGCCGGCGAGGCGACCCCGCTGGACATCGACCCGGCGGCCATCACGAACCCGCTGGACCGGGCCATGCTGGAACGCCTCGCAGACCTGGTCGACGAGGCCACCCGGGCCTTCGATGGCTTCGACTACGCCCGGGCGCTGGAACGCACCGAGACCTGGTTCTGGACCTTCACCGACGACCACGTGGAGCTGGTCAAGGCCCGTGCCTACGAGGGCGACGAGGCAGGCGCCGAATCGGCCCGCCATGCCCTGCGCCTGGCCCTCTCCACCCTGCTGCGCCTGTTCGCGCCGTTCCTCCCGTTCGTGACCGAGGAGGTCTGGTCGTGGTGGAGGGGCGGCTCCGTGCACCGCCAACCGTGGCCCTCGGCGGCCGAGCTGCGGGCCGCAGCCATGGTCGACGGCGAGTCGGTGGACTCCGCAATGGCCGGCGCGGCCGCCGATGCCCTGGCCGAGATCCGACGCCACAAGACGACCGAGAAGCGCTCACTGGCCACACCGGTCGTGGCCTGCACGATCACCGATACGCCCGAACGCCTCGCCTGGCTGCGACCTGTGCTGGCCGACGTGGCCGCCGCCGCCCGGGCCACCGGCATCGACCTGGTCGAGGGCGAGACACTGTCAGCCGAGGTCGTCCTGGAGCCTGTCGCCGACTGACCCTCCCCGGGCCCCGGCAACCGGACACCGGTGCCCGACCGCCGGGGCGGCAGGGCCACCGCCGGATGCCCGGTCGTGCACCAGCCAGCCCAGCGGACGAGACTCGCCGGCATGTCGACACCCCCGGACTTCCAGACCATCAAGGTCACCTGCGATGGCCGTCGCGGCACCCTCACCCTGAACCGCCCCGACAGGCTCAACGCCCTGTCCAACGAGCTGATGGCCGAGGTGGCCGAGGCGGCCTCCTGGTTCGACCACCAGAGCAACCTCCGGGTCGTCGTGGTGAGCGGCGAAGGCCGGGCGTTCAGCGCAGGCTTCGACCTGTCGGTGTTCGGCGACGACGGCCCGTCGCCTGCCGGCGGACGGGTTCCGGCCGACACCGGACGGCTCATGGCAGACGCCCTGGAACGCACCTCCCCGGTCCTCATCGCAGCCCTGCACGGCCACGTGGTTGGCGGCGGCCTGGTGGTCGCTGCGGCGTGTGACCTTCGGATCGCCACCGACGACGTGTCCTTCTCGATCCCGGAGGTGGACCTTGGCATCCCGCTGGCCTGGGGAGGCATCCCCCGCCTGGTCCGCGAGATCGGGCCCGCCCTCACGAAGGAACTGGTCATGACCTGCCGCCCGTTCGGCGCCGAAGAGGCGATGGCCGCCGGGTTCCTGAACCGGATCGTGCCTGCCGACGACCTGGACACCGCCGTCGACGAGCTGGCCGAAGCGGTGGCGTCACGGCCGAGGGCCGCCGTGCTGGCCACCAAGCGACACGTCAACGCGGTGACCGACCAGATGGTCGGAACCGGACGGTCCTGGTCCGACGCCGACGGCCTCACCGCGGCGTTGCGCGACCCGGAGGGGCGTGCATCGCGTGAGGCCTACCTGGAGCGTATGCAGGCCAGGAAGAAGGATCGGGGCTGAACCGTGACGATCGCCGATCGCCTCTTCACCAACGGCTCCTTCCACACACTGGACCCGGACAACCCCATCGCTGAGGCGCTGGCCTCCTGGCGGGGCCGCATCATCGGCGTGGGAGCCCGAGTCGACCTGGAGGCCCTCACCGGTCCTGACACCGAGGTCGTGGACCTGGGCGGTGCCACCGTGCTGCCCGGCTTCATCGAGACCCACATGCACCCCATCGCCGCCGGCGTCCAGATGCTGGCCCCCCAGATCGGCTACCCCGACTGCCGCACCGTCGCCGACGTGATCTCCGTCCTGCGAGAGGTGGCTTCCTCCACTCCAGTAGGCAGGCCCATCCAGTCCTGGGGCTACGACGACTCGCTCATGGTCGACGACCGCCACCTCACCCGCCACGACCTGAACGCGGCCAGCACCGAGCATCCGATCTTCGTCCGGCACATCTCCGGACACCTCTCGTATGCCAACGACCGCATGCTGGAGCTGGCCGGCATCACCAACGACGTCGAAGATCCCGTCGGCGGACTGTTCCAGCGCGAGGCCTCAGGCCGCCCCAGCGGCTGCATGGAGGAGACGGCCAACTTCACCGTCGGAGGCATCCTGCCGTTCGCCGAACCCGACGTAATGGCCGCCGGCGCCAGGGCCATCTCCGACCACTGCCTGGGCGTGGGTGTCACGTCCATGACCGATGCGGCCGTAATGGCAACCGAGATGTACGCCACCTACCAGGAGGGGATTGACGACCGGTCCATCCGGGTACGCACCCGCCTGTTCCCCGGCTGGAGATTCGTCGGCGACCTTCCGCTGCGCACCGGCCTGGGCGGCGACATGCTCTCGATAGGGGCACTCAAGTTCGTGTCGGACGGTTCGATCCAGGGGTACACGGCATGCCTCTGCAAGGGATACCACGATCGTCCCGACGTCAACGGCACCGAGGTGATCCCCGCGGCAGAGTTGATCCAGCTGGTCACCGAGGCACACCGGAAGGGCTGGCAGGTCGCCGTGCACGCCAACGGCGACCAGGCGATCGACAACACGCTGGATGCCTTCGAGGCCGCTCTCGAAGCACATCCCCGTGACGACCACCGGCACCGCATCGAGCACTGCCAGACCGTCCGTGAGGACCAGTTGGAGCGCATGGCACGGCTGGGCGTGATGGCCTCGGTGTTCGCCAACCACATCTGGTACTGGGGCGACCGCCACCGTGACCGGTTCCTCGGCCCGGAGCGGGGCTCGCGCATCGACCCATTGGCCAGCTTCACGGAGCACGGCATCGTCCACGCCCTCCACTGCGACATGCCTGTAACGCCGCTGGACCCGTTGTTCACCATCTGGACGGCGGTGAACCGGATCACCCGCGACGGTGACCTGCTCGGCCCCGAGCAGCGGGCCCGCGTGGCTGACGCAGTGGCGGGCTACACGTCGGCCGCAGCGATCCTGAACATGGAGGAGCACGACAAGGGCACGTTGGAGGTTGGCAAGCTGGCCGACCTGGTCGTGCTGGACGCCGACCCGTTCACCGTCGAACCGATGGCCATCCGTGACATCAACGTGCTGGCCACCGTGGTGGGCGGCATCACCGAGTTCGAGGCGTAGCCCCCCGGGTAGACGACCGGCGGTCAGCAGCGCTCCAGGAGCTGGCGGTAGAGGGACTCGTGGGAGACGTCGGTGTAGACGTTGCCGGTGACCGGATGCGAGCCGAACTTGGCGATGACCAGGTCCTTTTCCGGATGGCAGAACAATCGCTGGCCGTGTACCCCCATCGGCATGAACGCCCCCATGACCCGCTGCATGTTCCAGCAGTGCCGGTGGAAGGTCCAACCCTCCCTGGTGGCGTAGCCGCCTCCGCTGCCCGGATACGGCTCGCCACCAGCAGCCAGGTCATCTGCCACTGCTGCAGGCAGGGCCTGTCGCTCATCGGCCCCCTCGCCGACCCTGCCCGACCGGGAGAGCATCCGACCGAACCGGGCCAGATCGCGCAACGTGCAGGACATCCCACCGGAGGACACGGGGATGCCGAGATTGTCCAGGCTCACCGCAGCGTCTTCGGCGGCGCCCATAGGCCCCCAGATGCGCTCGGACACCCCGTCGATCCACCGCTGTCCGGTCGCCCTGGAGACCGCCCAGGCCAGGACGTCCGTCGTAACCGACTTGTAGAGGAAGACCTCCCCGGGTTCGGTGGCACGCTCCGTGAAGCCGAGGATCGCCTCCTGAATGCCGTTCGGACCATCCCAGTCGGGAGGTGTGGGCGTGAACGCCATCGCCCGGCCGTAACGCATGATGTCAGACTGGTTGTCGCTGTAGTCCTCGACGAAGCGGATGCCATCGGTCATGTCCAGGGCCTGACCGACGGTGACCGGAGCAAAGGCGGTCTGCGCCAACTCAGGTACGTGGTCGGTGAGCGGATCGTCGAGGCCCATCACACCGTCGTGGATGGCCAGCATGGCGAGGACGCCGGTGACCGTCTTGGTCATGGAGAACATGGCGTGTCGGGTGGACGGGCCCATTGCGTTGGAGTACCGCTCGAGCACCACCCGTCCCCGGTGGAGGACCAGGAACGCATCCGTGTAGGTGCCGTGCAACATCTCATCGAGGGTCCATCTACCGCCGTCGCCGTCGTCGATTGACAGCCCGTCCAGGTCCAGGCCGGTCCCGGCCGGAGATGCCGTCGCCAGCCCGGTGGCCGGGCCGTCACCGCGGCTGATCCGACCGGAGGCCCGCAGTTCGTCCATGTGGGTGAGCGCCCAACGGATGTGGGGCCATGCCAACCAGTTGCCGTGGTGGACGCGCCTGCCGACTGGAGGGGGACTTCCCACCATCAGGCCGTGCTCAGCCGCTGTCAACGGCTCGGGAAGCACGTCCAGCTCGGTGGGCCGTGGCCGCCCGGTCTCCGGGTTGATCATGGTTACGACAAGCCTGGGGGTCAACATCGGTTCGGGTTCTCCTCAACGGTTTCCCGGGTAGGGGCCGACCGGGCCACCACCGGGCGTCCACCCGTGGGATCGTGGTCGGGTCGGCTGGTACTGGCCGGGTCGACTGGCTGCCTCGAGCCGTGAACCGCTGCCAGCTCGTGTTCCGTGGACTGGAAGCCGACAGCGACGAAGACCGCATCCAGGACCGCTGGGTCGATCGCCCCGGGAGTAGAGATGGCAACCAGGCGGCCGGAGGCCGGGCCGGCCAACTCCTGTGTCGCCACAGAGCCACCGGCGAGGTGCAGGGCGGTCGGCCTGCCCTGCATATCGGTGACCACGGCCTTGGCACGCAGCAGGAGGTGGGCGTTGCCGTCCATGACAGCAGCCAGCAGGTCCACGTCGACTGGCCCGGTTGGCTGCCATGCGGTGGCGACCACCGCTACGTCCAGCGCACCAGCGGGCGTCGGTTCCGTGGAGTCCAGGCCGCCCAGCACGAGCGGAACCCACCTGTCGTCGTCACGTGCCTCCACCACGGGGGTGTCAGGCGCCACCTCGGCACACCAGGCCCTGGCCGCCGCACCACCATCGGCAGCGACGCGGT
>DUAC01000028.1:6671-7402 GCA_012961035.1 Acidimicrobiia bacterium | reverse complement strand
GTGGAGGGTCACGTCGCCGACGCCGATGGGCAGGCTCACCCCGTCGGGGGCCGCCACGTCGGTCCCGTCCACGAACGGGAACCCGCCCCGGTGCGAGCCGGGCAGGAACCGCAGCTCGCCGGCCTCAGGCGTGCCTGTGGTGAGGCAGATGGTGAGCACTACGGACGGGCAGTTGAGGGCATGGCCGCCCATGCCGCAGTCACGGTGCCACGGCAGGTCGGCGAGCCCTTCGGCCATGTCCGGGCGCTTCCACAGGACGGTTACCAGGTCGACGGCCTCAGGGTCGTCGGGAATCTTCGGAACCAGCACCTCGTCGGCGGTGTCGACCACCCGACGGATCCGCGCGTCGTCGACCAGCAGCCGCAGGTCCGGCCGACTGGCCGCCCGGAGCACCCGGGTGAGCACCTCGGTGCCGGCGGCGTCACGCCCCCACCACGACGCCATGTCCCCGGGCCGGGCCTCGCCGGCGAGGATGTCGGCATCGGTGAGCATGGCCGCCACCTCGTCGGCGTCGAAGACGACCGGGACGTGGAGGTAGCCGGCCGTACGGAGGAAGTGTCGGGCCGCCGCCCCGTCCCGACCCGTGTCCCCGGTCTCTCCCAGGGTGAAGGACCGGGTGGTATCCAACGGTCCACCGTCCAGGTCCCGGAGGTTGACGCTGTCGGGGTCGAATACCGGGAGGCCGTGGAACAGGGCCCGTAGCCCCGGTTCCCAGCGCATGAACCGCAGCG
>DUAC01000028.1:2379-6485 GCA_012961035.1 Acidimicrobiia bacterium | reverse complement strand
GGCAAGCGTCCCGAGGTGCTCCAGGTCAGCGAAGGCCAGGGCACCGTTTCCCGCTGCGATGCGCGCCGGGAGCAGATCGGCGTGGAAGCGGTGGAACGAGGTGGCATCGGCGGCCAGGGGCGATCCGTCCATCATCCGACCGTAGCGCCGGAGGTCCTCGCGGGCCGGACCGGATGTGCCACTATGCGCGGGCCATGACCGGACGCACCCCACCAGACGAGACGGGTACCGAGCGGGACGCTGGCCCGGCGACACCCGCCGACCGCCTGCACGCCATAGTCGAGCAGGGCCTGTGTACCGGTTGCGGCATCTGCCAGTCGGTGGCGGGGTCCGAGGTGGTGCGTGTACAGAAGGTCGTCAACGGGTACGAGCGGCCCGTGGTGGTCGGTGATCTGGATCACGCCACCGTCGACCGCATCTACGAGGTCTGTCCCGGCACCCGTGTCGAGGGGCTTCCGGATCGGCTGGTCGACGATGCGACCCACGTCGACCCGGTGTGGGGGCCGTGGCGTCGCATCGTGCGGGCATGGGCCGCCGATCCGGTGGTACGCCACGAGGGTTCCACCGGCGGTGTCCTGACGGCGCTGGCCATCTACCTGCTGGAGAGCGGCCGGGTGGACCTCGTGCTCCACGCCCGTCCGTCGACCACCGAGCCGACCTTCGGCGAGAGCCACCTGAGCGCCACCCCGGCCGATGTGATGGCCGGCGTGGGTGCCCGCTACGGACCGACGGCTCCCCTGGTGGGCGTGGACGAGGTGCTCGGGATGGGCCGACCATTCGCCTTCGTCGGCAAGCCCTGCGACGTGGCGGCCCTACGCAACCTCGGCCGCCTCGACCAGCGGGTGGACCGGCTCGTCCCCTACATGCTCGCCCCGGTGTGTGGTGGCTACATGCCACCGGCCGCCACCGCCGCCTTCCTGGAGAGGATGGGCATCGACCCCTCGGAGGTCACCGGTCTCCGCTACCGGGGGCGTGGCTGCCCGGGTCCGACCCGCATCGAGACGGCCGACGGGTCCACCGAAGCCCACTACCTCGACTTCTGGGGGGAGGACGAGAGCATGTGGATGCTCCCGTGGCGCTGCAAGGTATGCCCGGACGGCATCGGCGAGGCCGCCGACCTGGCGGCCGCTGACACCTGGCCGGGTGGTTCACCCACCCGGGAGGGAAGCGACGACGACCCGGGTACCAACGCGGTGCTGGCCCGTTCCGCAGCGGGCCTGGAGCTGCTGGAGGCCGCCGAACGGGACGGCGCCCTGGTCATCGAGCGGGACGCCACCATTGACGAGATGTCCGACTACCAGCCGCACCAGGTGCGAAAGAAGCACGCCGTGGCGTCCCGCTACCTGGGCATGGCCGACGAGGGTCGCATCGTGCCGGCGACGGCCCGGCTGCGCCTCGACGAACTGGCCGCAGCCATGCCGGCGGACGAGCAGGCTAGGCAGCGGGATGGAACGCGGGTTCGGATAGGCCGTGGAAAGGCCACCGAGCCCCGGCCGGAGGCGGCCCGCCCGGAGGTACAGGGGGAGTAGCCCGCCCGGTGCTTCCGACTTGCGCCGGGACCGCCGGCCGCCGGTCAGTTGGACAGGACGTCGAAGACCGTTCCGAGCTTTCCGCTGCCGTCCACCCTGTACAGGTCGGTGTAGCCGCAGGCCGTACACGCCACGAAGCCGAACTTGTGGTTCTGCAGGTTCAGGAAGCGACTCAGGCCTGCGCCGGTAGTCCGGATCGAACCGGTCTCGCATTCGGTACCGCCGCACTTCGTGCATGCATAGGTCTGGTCGGTCATCCTCTGCTCCTGTCCGTCGATCTCGCGGTCGGCGGGCTGTCCTCAGCCCAGGGCGTCGCGTTGGGCGATCAGGCGTTCCAGCGGGCCGAGGTCGAACGGGTCGCCGGTACCCACCACCAGGTGGTCGACGCCCAGGTCCACATAGCGGCCCACGTCCTCGACGTCGTCGGGCCCGATGGACACCGTGCGTTCGATCTCGGACGGGTCACGACCCACCTTTTCGCACCAGTCGTCCAGGATCGCGGAGAGCTCGGCGAAGTTCTCGGGAGGTCCGAAGCAGTTCCACGCATCGGCGTGCTCCGCCACGAGGCGCAGCGTGATGGTGCGGCCCGAGCCACCGATGAGCAGCGGCATGGGTCCGACCGGCGGCGGGTTCAGGGCGGCCAGGCGCTTCTTCATCCGGGGCAGGTCGGCCTCCAGGCGCTTCAGCCGTCCGGCCACGGTGCCGAACTCGTAGCCGTACTCCTCGTAGTCCTTCTCGAACCAGCCGGCTCCCACCGCCAGGTACATGCGCCCCCCGCTGAGGTGGTCGAGCGTGCGGGCCATATCGGCCAGCAGCTCCGGGTTCCGGTAGGAGTTGCCGGTGACCATCGTGCCGAGCATGGCGTGCTGGGTATCGGCAGCCATCGCCGACAGCAGCGTCCAACCCTCGAAGTGGGTCGCCTCCATGTCGCCGAACAGGGGGAAGAAGTGGTCCCAGATCCAGATCGAGTCGGCGCCCATGGCATCGGCCCGACGCCATGCATCGCGCAGTGCGGCCACCGACGTGGCCTGTGGCTGGAGCTGGCATCCCACCTTGAGTGTCATACGGGGCATCATGGCGCACATGGGAGCCGGAGACGAAGCCGTAACCACCAGGGTCCGACGAGGCCCCCTCTCGGTGGTGGAGGCCGGCGACCCGACCGCTCCCGCACTCGTGCTGCTACACGGCATCGGCTCCTCGGGCGATGCCTTCCTGGCGCAGGTACCTGCATTCGCAGATAGGTGGCACCTGCTGGCGCCGGATGCACCCGGGTACGGGGAGTCCGACGACCCGGCGGCCGCCCCCGGTATCGACGGGTTCGCAGATGCGGTCGCCCGCCTGCTCGACGACGCCGGGATCGACCGCTGCGTGCTGCTCGGGGTGTCGTGGGGCGGGGTGATCGCCACCCGCTTCGCGCTGCGCCACCCGGATCGGCTGAGGGCCCTCGTGCTGGCCGATACCAGCCGGGGCTCGGGCTTCGACCCCGAGCGGGCCGCCATGATGGCCGAACGGGCAGCCCAGTACGCCGCCGATCCGGTCGGCTTCGTACGTGATCGCACACCGCTGCTCGTCGCCGACACCACCCCGGCCTCCGTGGTGGCCGACATCGCCTCCATCATGGACAGGGCCTGTCGGATGCCGGGCTACGGCTACGCGGCGGCCTCGTTGGGTGAGACCGACCACACGCCCGACCTGGGCCGGATCCACGTCCCCACGCTCGTGGTCGTGGGCGAGCACGACCGGGTCTGCCCGCCGGCCGACTCCCGGCTGCTCGCCGATGGCATCCCCGGGGCCCTCTACACCGAGGTTCCCGACTCCGGCCACCTGCCCAACCAGGAATGCCCGGAGGCCTTCAACCGGGTGGTGGGCGACTGGCTGGAGGGGCTTCCGGGCTGATCCGGTGACGACCGCCAGCAGGTCAGGCCGTGCCCGGCCACTCCTCGGCCCCGTAGCGGGCCAGGAGGTCGAGCACCGCCTCCACGTCACGGGTGCCGACCGTCGGGTTCATGACGAGCAGCCGGAAGGTGTTCAGGCCGTGCACGGGCTGGTAGCCGAGCAGCGCGGTGCCCTCTGACTGCATGCGGGCCTTCACCCGGGGGGCCAGGCGGTGGAGGCGTGACCTGTCGGCTTCCGAGAGGGACCCGAGGTCCAGCGGCCTCAGTTCCGGCGGCACCCAGGCGAACACGACGTTGGTGAAGCCGGTATCGGCAATCGTGGCGAAGCCGTCTTCAGACGCGCCGATGAGAAGACGGGCGAAGTCGGCCATGGCCACCGCATGGTCGATCCTTGCGCCGAACCCGGCGTCCCCGTGGACCTTCCAGGCGAGCCACAACTTCAGGGCGTCGACCCGGCGGCCGCACTGGAAGGTGCGGTCGCCCGAGTCCCATTCGCCGAACTGCTTGTCGGGCTGGAAGATGTAGTCGGCGCCTGCTGCGAAGCAGGCGGCCAGGCGCTCGGGTTCCCGCACCAGCAGGGCGGTGCACTGCTGGGTGATGCCCATCATCTTGTGGAGGTTCCAGACGAACGAATCCGACCGCTCGACGCCGGCGAGGCGGTGGCGGTGGTCGGCCGAGAAGA
>DUAC01000028.1:0-2350 GCA_012961035.1 Acidimicrobiia bacterium | reverse complement strand
GTCCACGTGCATCCAGGTGCCGTGTTCGGCGCAGACGTCGGCCACCTCGTCCAGCGGATCGAAGGCGCAGGTCACCGTGGTGCCTGCCGTGGCGATCACGGCCAGTGGTGTTCGGCCTGCGTCCAGGGCGGCCAGGACAGCGCTCCGGAGTGCGCCGGGCGCCATGGCCCCGTCGGCATCCACCTCGACGGCGACCACGGCATTGGTTCCGAGGCCCAGTAGGGCCGCCGCCTTGCCGGTGGCGTAGTGCCCGGACGCCGAGACGAACACGGCCAGCGGCTCGGGGCCTGCACCGACCCTCACCAGGTCGGGTTGCAGACGGTGCCGGGCCAACTGCAGCGCATACAGGGTGGCCATGGAGCCACCCGGACAGAACAGCCCCGGCGGCAGCGGGTCGGGGGTCGTTCCGCCCGGCGACCCGACCGGGTAGCCGGCCAGGTGGGCCAGCTTGGCGAGCAGCGTCGCCTCCATGAGGTGGAAGACGGGTGCGATCTCGTAGGTGGTGGTAGCCGTGTTGAGGGCGGCGGCCAGCCAGTCGCCGACCACGGCCACCGGGTCGGCTCCGGCGAAGTTCTGGTTCATGAACCTGGGGTGGTTGGTCCGGACGGAGTGGTCGACCACCGTCCGGACGGCCACCACGACGTCGTCCGGGTCATGGGCGGGAGCCTCGTCGCCGATGGCCAGCCCGACCGAGTCCTCGAATGCAGCCACGAGATCGGTCGGTGTGGCGAACCGCACCACAGGGTCGTCTCCCGAGGGCGGATCCACCACCAGGCGCAGCGCAAGGGCCGCCAGTCGTTCGATCAGGGGATCGCTCATGGGTCTCCCGGAGGCAGGCCGTGCGGTCGGGTGGGCATGACGTCATCGAACGTGTCCAGGTCGCGTAGCGCCGGGAAGTAGCGCCACCACAGGGCGACGACGGCCAGGGTGGCCACGCCACCGAACACGACGGCACCGGCCAGGCCCATGAACGCTGCGGTCAGACCCGACTCGGCGGCACCCAGCTCGTTGGAAGCACCGATGAACACGCTTTCGACTGCTAGTACCCGGCCACGCATGTCCTCGGGAGTGGCCAAGGGAACGAGGGTGGCGCGGATGAACATAGACACGGCGTCGGCGGCCGACACGAAGACGATGATGGTGAAGGCCAGAGCGAAACTCCGGGTCAGACCAAGGGCGGTGGTTCCCAGACCGAACATCGCGACCACTGCGTAGAGGGTTCGTCCTAGATGGCGCTGCACCGGCCGGATCGACATGCAGACAGCGGTTGCACCAGCACCGATGCCTACGCCGGCGCGCAGCCAGCCAAGACCGATTGCGCCGACCCCGAGGCGATCCTCCGCGATCGCAGGTAGTAGGGCAAGAGCGCCACCGAAGAGGACGGCGAACAAATCGAGGCCCATAGCTCCGAGCATCACTGGTCGATGGCGGATGAATCGGAGGCCCTCGAGAGATTCGAGTATCACCTGCCGGCCTCCGGTCGACGCCAAGCGCTTAACGCCAGAGGACGGAATGAGCCCGACAATGGCGATGGCTGCCACCAGCGCGAGGGCGGACAGGAGGTAGGGGAGCGATCCTTCGACTACGAAGGCAAATCCAAATGTGATGGGTCCGGCGATATGGCCGGCTTGGAAGCAGACCGACTTGAGTGCCACAACCCGGGGGACGACACCTGGTGGACTGAGGTCTATGGGTAGGGCCCGGCCGGCCGGCATGGCGAATGCCCGACACACCCCGAAAAACAGGACAATGGCGAAGATTGGCGTGATTGAGGTCGGGTCTGACCGGGCGTAGAGGAATAGGAGCAGCGAGGCTATTGCTTCTCCGACTAAGGCGATTCCGAGTATCTTGCGTCGGTCGTGCCGGTCGGCAAGGGGTCCGGCTAAGGGCGCCAGCACGGCCACCGGGAGAAACTCGGCAACGCCGAGCAGGCCGAGGTCCAGTGGGCGGCCTGTCAGGTCGTACACCTGCTTGCCGATGATCGTGAGCTGGCCCATCACGGCGAAGTGGGTCAGAAAGTTCACACCCAGGAGGGCCTTTACCCGTAACGGGATCTTTGTGACGGAATGGGTTGTCAACGGCTGTCGAACCTGCTGGCGAAGGACGGGACGCGGCCGGGCTGGGCCGGGATTCCGGGCTCGCCGGGGTACTGCATGGTCTCAGGAACCACAGGCCGTGGTGGATCGGCCGCCAGCCACAGACGCAATAGATGGCGACGACGGTCGGAGTCGTCGGTGAAGGCCGTACGGGCGTGGAACACGGTGAAGTTGTTGGCCACGACCGCCTCGCCTGCAGCCATCGTGAAGTCCAGGGCCAGGCCCGGACTGTTGGCTGTCTCCTCGAGCACCCT
>DUAC01000027.1:1727-7467 GCA_012961035.1 Acidimicrobiia bacterium | reverse complement strand
AAGCCTCGTTGATCTCGACCACGTCGATGTCGTCCATCGTCAGGTCGTTGTCGGCCAGCAGCTTCTGCGTGGCACCGATCGGGCCGGTCAGCATGAGCTCCGGATCCGAACCCACCAGGCACGAGTCCACGATCCGGGCCAGTGGCTTGACGCCAAGCTCGGCGGCCTTCTCAGCGGTCATGAGCAGCACGGCGCCGGCGCCGTCCGAGATCTGCGATGACGTACCCGCCGTGTGCACGCCGTTCTCCCGACCCGACGGCTTCAGGTTCCCCAGCGACTCCAGCGTCGTGTCCCGCAGGCCTTCGTCACGGGTGACGGTGATCGTCTCGCCGGTCGGCTTGCCGTCCTCGTCCAGTACGGGTGCCTCCACGGGCACGATCTGGGTGGCGTAGCGGTCCTCGTCCCACGCCCGGGCCGCCCGCGCCTGGGACTGCACGCCGAAGGCGTCCGTGTCGGCCCGCGTGATGCCCCACTGCTCGGCGATGCGCTCCGATCCCTCGAACTGTGACGTGAACTCGAAGTGCTCGTAGTAGTTGCGGTTCACCGGGGTGCCCGAATCCGGGTCCTTGGGGCGCGTCGCCCCGAAGGCGACCCGACTCATCAGCTCCACGCCGCAGCCCACGGCCGCATCCACCACGCCGCTGGCCACGAGGGCGTACGCCAGGTTGGTGGCCTGCTGCGACGACCCGCACTGGGCGTCGACCGTCGTCGCCGGCACCTCCAGCGGCAGGCCCGCGGTCAGCCACGCCGTACGGGTCACGTTCATCGACTGCATGCCGACCTGGCCGACGCAGCCGCCCACGACCTGGCCTACCTCCAGGGGGTCGATCCCGGTCCGGTCGAACAGCGCCTTCTGGACGGTGCCCAGCACGTCCACGCTGTGGCAGGTCGACATGCCCCCGTTGCGGCGCCCCACAGGCGTCCTCACGGCATCGACGATCACGACATCTCTCATGGTGTGCTCCTGGTTCTCGAATTCCTGGTTGGTTCGGCGGCCCCGCTGGTCGCCGGTGTCGGTTCTGATGTGTTGGTTCGGACGGGTCGGCTCGGTCGGTTCGGACAGATGGGCCGGCCTGCTCAGATCGGAAGGTCGCCGGTGGCCCTCGACGTCGACCCGGTGTCGGTCCACGCCTTGATGGATCGCTGGGCGATGCGCATCTGGTGCACCTCGTCGGCCCCGTCGGCGAATCGGGCCCAGCGGGCCTGCTGGAACATGTGCGCCAACGGCGTGTCGGTCGAGTATCCGAGCGCCCCGTGCACCTGGATGGCCCGGTCGATGATCCGGTTCAGGCTGTTGGCCACGAAGTGCTTGGCCATCGACACCTCGGACTTGAAGTCATCTCCGTTGTCGATCTTGTAGGCGGCGTGCAGCACCATCAGCTTCGACTGGTAGAGCTCCATCGTGGAGTCGGCGATCATCCACTGGATGCCCTGCTTCTCGGCCAGCAGCGAACCGTGGCTGAACCGGTTCAGGGAACGCTCCACCATCATGTCCAGCGCAGTCTCGGCCTGGGCGATCCAGCGCATGCAGTGGGCGAGGCGGGCCGGCCCCAGCCGGTACTGGCCCAGCAGGTGCCCCTGGCCCCGGCCGCCCAGCATCTGGTCGTCGTGTAGCCGCAGGTCCTCTATGAGGATCTCCGAGTGTCCGGTCGAGCCGTGCATCGTCTCGATCTGGCGCACCTCGATCCACCCGTCCGACGGGATGTCCACCAGGAACGCCGTGTTGGCGGCCTGGGGGATCTCCGGGTTCTCCTCGGTACGGCATATCAGGATGGCGAACTTCGCCCGGTGGGCATTGGAGATGAACCACTTGTGGCCGTTGATGACCCATTCGTCGCCGTCGGGATACGCCGACGTCTGGATGAGCGTCGGGTCCGACCCGGCAACCTCCGGTTCGGTCATCGCAAAGCACGACCACGTGGTGCCCTCGCACAGCGGCCGCAGGTACTTCTCCTTCTGGGCGTCGGTGGCCCAGTGGAGCAGCGTGTGCATGTTGCCCTCGTCGGGTGCCTGGCAGTTCAGGACCCACGGGCCGTAGTAGGAGCGTGCCGCCTCGGCCTGCACCATGGCCAGCTCGACGTGGCCCAGCCCCATGCCGCCCCACTCCTCGGGCATGTGTGGCAGCCACAGACCCTCGGCGCGGGCCTGCCTGCGCATGCCGATGAGCGCCTTGAGGCGGTCCTCGTCGGTGAGGGCCTCGTTGTCGCCATTGCCGTCGATGATCTCCCCGCCGGGACGGATCACGTCGTTGACGAAGGTCCTCACCCGGGCCCGGATGGCCTCGAGTTCCGGTGTGAGGCTGAAGTCGATCGCCACGGCGTTGCTCCTGTTCCCTGGCGGGACCTAGATGGTCTTCCCGGGTCGACCCGGGCCTTCGGTCGGGTGGCCGCCCATGTCGGAGTTGAGCGCCGCCTCGGCCATCAGGCCGGCGATCACATCGGTCATGTCCGCCGGATCGTCGGTCTGCATGGCGGTCGGTCCGAGCTTCCACTGCTCGGCGATGCCGACGCGCTGGCCCACGATGTCGAAGATCCGACCGGTCACGTTCTGGGCGGCGTCGCTGCAAAGCCACGCCGTGGTCACGGCGATCCAACGGGGACCCATCTTCTCCTGGGTCTCCTCGTCCATCCCGGCGAAGCCAGGCAGGTCCTTGGTCATGCGGGTGTAGGCGCCCGGAGCCAGGCAGTTGACGGTCACGCCGTACTTGGTCAGCTCCATGGCGGTGATGATCGTGAACGCCGCGATGCCGGCCTTGGCAGCCCCGTAGTTGGACTGCCCGATGTTGCCGTAGATGCCCGACGGCGACGCCGTGTTGACGATCCGGCCGAAGGCCTCGCCGCCCGCCTTGACCTTCTCGCGCCAGTACTTGGCGGCATGGTGGCTGGGGGCGAAGGTGCCCTTCAGGTGGACGTTGATCACCGCGTCCCAGTCGCCCTCGGTCATCGAGAACATCATGCGGTCCCGGAGGATTCCGGCGTTGTTGATGAGGATGTCGCAGCTGCCGAACGTGTCGATGGCCTGCTGGACCATCTCGCCGGCGGCGTCGAAGTCGGCGACGTTGGCGCCGTTCACGACCGCCTCGCCGCCCATGGCGAGGATCTCGTCGACGACCGACTGGGCCGGGGTGGTGTCGGCGCCCTCACCGGTGGCATCGCCACCCAGGTCGTTGACGACCACCGTGGCGCCGTTCTCGGCCAGCATCAGGGCGTGTTCCCTGCCGATGCCACGACCGGCGCCGGTCACGATGGCCACGCGGCCTGCACAGATGTTGCCCATTTGACGTTCTCCTGGATGTGGATGAGAGGGGGTCGGGGCCCGCTCCGTGGCTGACCCCGAGAACACCGAGGAGCCTGCCACCATGGCGCCTCCGTTGCCCATGCGGGACCGGGGACGAGTGTCACACACCTCGTTCATGGTCGGCCCATGGATGAGGTGGCGGCCCCCCGACAACCCACCCACCTTCACCGACCCCACCGGCAGGCGCCACGAAACCGGCTTCGACTCCGGAACCGGCCGTCGCCAGCCTCTTCACCGGACACACGTAGTGTCACCCGGGTGCGCCCAGCCGACGAGACTCCCTACACGACCGGCCTCCACGAGGTGGCCGACGGTGTGTTCGCCTGGTTGCAGCCCGACGGCGGTTGGGGCTGGTCCAATGCCGGCCTGCTCGCCACTGACGGCGGTTCCCTGCTCGTCGACACGCTCTTCGACCTGGAGTTGACCCGGACCATGCTCGACGCCATGGCGCCGATCACCGACACCCGGCCCATCGGCACGCTCGTCAACACGCACGCCAACGGTGACCACTGCTACGGCAACAGCCTGGTCACCGACGCCGAGATCGTGACCACCGAGGCCGCAGCCCGCGAGATGGGTGCCGTGCCACCGTCGGCCCTCGTGGCCCTGCTGCAGGCGGACATGGGTGAGGTCGCCAACGACTACGTGCAGCAGGCCTTCGGCAGTTTCACCTTCGAGGGGATCACCGTCCCGGAACCGACACGGACATTCACCGGTCGACTCGAGATCGAGATCGGGGGCATCCAGGTCCATCTGGAGCAGGTGGGCCCGGCGCACACCGCCGGTGACCTGCTGGTGCACCTGCCCGACGCCTCCACCGTCTTCACGGGAGACATCCTTTTCGTAATGGGCACCCCGATCATCTGGGACGGTCCGGTCGCCAACTGGGTCGCCGCCTGCGACCGGATCATCGACCTGGACTGCGACGTGATCATCCCTGGCCACGGCCCGCTCACCGACGCCGACGGCGTCCAGGCGGTCCGCGGCTACCTGACCTGGCTGGAGGTCGCCTGCCGGGCCCGCCACGCCACCGGCATGAGCGCTGCCGACACCGTCGCCGACCTGGCCGCCTCGGACGATTTCGCGCAGTACCGACAGTGGGGTGAGTGGGAACGCCTCGCCGTCAACGTGCGGGCCATCTACCGTGAGATCGACGGCGGCGACGGGACCATCCCCGACCTGTTCGTCGCCATGGCGGCCCTCGCCCACGGAACCTGACCAGCCGGCAGAGGTCGTCGTGGGCGTTTTGTTGCTGGCACGAGTAGGAGACTCCGCCAGAGAGAACCCAACCAGGGAGAATCCCGTCAGGGAGCACCCCCCCAGAGAGAAGAGAACCTGACCATGGCGGCATGTGCGTTCATCGGCCTCGGAGTGATGGGATTTCCGATGGCCGGACACCTCCAGGCCGCCGGGCACCAGACCACCGTCTACAACCGCACGACCTCCAGGGCCGAGGCCTGGGTGGAGGCCCACGGAGGCTCCTCGGTGCCGACGCCCCGTGAGGCCGCTACCGGTGCCGACGCCGTGATGGTCTGCGTCGGCAACGACGACGACCTGCGATTCGTTGTCTTCGGAGAAGACGGTGCCCTGGCCGGCATGGCCGAGGGCTCGACGCTGGTCGACCACACCACCGCCTCAGCCGAGGTCGCCAGGGAGATCGCCGCCGTGGCGTCGGAGATCGGCGTCGGCTTCGTGGATGCACCGGTCTCCGGCGGCCAGGCCGGGGCCCAGAACGGACAACTCTCGATCATGTGTGGCGGTGACCCGGACGTGTTCGCAACCGTCGAGCCCCTGATCGACTCCTATGCGAAGGCCATCGTGCTGGTCGGCGACGTGGGCAGCGGCCAGCTCACCAAGATGGTCAACCAGGTCTGCATCGGCGGCCTCATACAGGGCCTTGCCGAGGCCCTGGACTTCTCCCGCAGGGCCGGCCTGGACACCGACAAGGTGCTCGCCGCCATCAGCCAGGGCGCCTCGGGTTCATGGCAGATGGAGAACCGGGCCCGCACCATGCTGGACCGCCACTTCGACCACGGCTTCGCCCTGGACTGGATGCGCAAGGACTTCGGCATCGTGTTCGACGAGGCGGAGCGCATCGGCGCCACCCTGCCGGTCACCGCCATGGTCGACCAGTTCTATGCACGCCTCCAGCGTGAGGGCCACGGCCGGTGGGACACCAGCTCGCTCATCGAACTCCTCCGCGACGACTGAGCAGGGTCTCTTCTCGCCCCCGAAGGCGGAGCTTGTTATCGAAAGGCTCCGGGAAGGCAGGCCAGCCGGGGCCAGACATTCCCTGGCAACCGGTTCCGTCCATCCGGTCTGCCGGGCCTCGGTCGGCCAGCCGCCCCGACCAGCGAGTGGATTCGAAGTTCTCTACCGGCCCGCCCCTGTAGCCGACGGCTCGAAAAACGCTAGCTGGGGCGCCTGAATTCAATAGTCCGAT
>DUAC01000027.1:0-1662 GCA_012961035.1 Acidimicrobiia bacterium | reverse complement strand
CCTGGGCGTTCTCATGTTCCAGGTCGGCTCGCCAGGCGGTGATGTCCTCTTCGGTCCGCCAGTAGCACACGGTGATTCCGAGACCGTCGTCTCCCCGGACCGATTGCATCCCCAAGAAGCCCTCACGGGCGCTAACCAGTTCGGCCATGCGGTCAGCCATCTCGTCGTATCCGTCAAGATCGCTTGTCATACGAGTAGTGAAGATCGTGGCGTAATACGGAGCCTCGCCTACCAGGCCGAATTCGGTCGCCCCATGTTCGTTGTTCATGACGAAACCATATTTCGACAATGCCCCAGAAGCGCGCCTACACCTAGGGGCTCCGAAGTCGACCCACCCCAAAACGGTGGAGAGAGGCGCTCCGCCTACCCCTGAGCGGTTGGATAACTCCCAAATCGGGGGCTGAAACACCGTTCGCTGGGGCGCAGTCACGCCTCTCACCAGTAACTCTACCTACCCCAGACGCAAATCACCCAGGCGGGACCAATAGGAGGGGGAACGGTTCCTGTTCCAGGACGCCCACCCACCGGCTGACTCTGATACCTCCAGATCACATTTGTAACAGAGCTCGTAACTGTCATCGCTTCCAGCCTTGTCAGAAATGGTGACGCCGCTGCGTGGACAGAAGTTGAAGGCTTCGGGCACGACCCAGTGCCTTCGCTGGCTTGCGCGGCGACACAACAAACGATCAGCGACCCTCGAAGACCGGCTCCCGCTTCTCCACGAACGCCTGAGCCGCTTCCCTGTGGTCGCGGGTCTGACCGCAATGGATGTGGTGGGTGGCCTCCATGTCGAGGCACTCTTCCATCTCACCGCTCGCCGCTCGGTTCAGGTTCTCCTTCATGTAGCGGTAGGCCACCGTCGGTCCCTCAGCCAGTCGCTTAGCAATCGCGTGCACATCGTCCTGGAGCGACTCTTCGGGAAACACCCCGTTGACTAGACCCAACCGCTCGGCCTCGACCATGTCGACCCTCTCGGAAAGGAAGTACAACTCGCGGGCCTTGGCGGAACCGATGAGGCGGCTCATGAAGTACGTGCCGCCATAGTCGCCGCTGAAACCCACCCGCGCGAAGGCGGTGGTCATGATTGCGTTCGGCGACGCATAGCGAAGGTCGCACGACAGAGCCAGCGACAACCCGGCACCAGCGGCGGGACCAGGCAGGGCGGCGAGGGTCGGCTTCGGCAGTTCGTAGAGTTTGCCGGCGGTATCCCGTTGGTTGCGTCGCTGCAGGTGCACTCGGGCGTCGTACTGCTGTGGACTGCTACCACTCTCGCCGCCCGCCTCGGCCATGCCCTTCACGTCGCCACCGGCGCAGAAGGCCCCGCCCGCGCCGGTCAGGACGACCGCACCGACATCGCTTGCCACCTCGGCGTCGGCCAGCGATCCAACCAGGCCCTGCAGCATCGGGTTCGACATCGCGTTGCGGCGTTTCGGACGGTTCAGGGTGATGGTCATCACCCCGTCGGTTACCTCGGTGCTGATGTCGTCTGTTCCTGTATCAAAAATACGATCGGCCATGTCTTCTCCCACTCTTCGCCGACGTCCACTGTCGTTGAGGCAGTATCGCGGAGATGACCGATACTTTTCCGACCGACCCGAACGCAGCTTGCCCACTGCCTCCAGCCCGTTAGAGAGCGGGGCACAAAACCCGATACCGAGGAAC
>DUAC01000026.1:6374-7580 GCA_012961035.1 Acidimicrobiia bacterium | reverse complement strand
ACCCACCGGTGAGGTGCTCGAAGCGCTACGTGGCATCGTTCCGGAGACTTCGGTGACCGCTGGGGATCTCGCCGGCGAGGAGTCGCTCGTCGACGTGCTGGTTGCATCGGGCCTCTGCGGTTCCAGGGGCGATGCCCGCCGGACGCTCGCTGGTGGTGGCGTCTCGGTGAACGGGGTCCGACAGGATTCCGATGCCATGGCCCTGCCGGCGGACGCCCTCGTGGACGGACGCTTCGTGCTCCTCCAGAAGGGCAGGCGAAACCGCCACCTGCTGGTCCTCGTCTGAATGTGTCGCGGGTCACCCCGATTGCTCCCAAAAAGCCTTGGAAGCGGGTTGGGGCCCTCGGGTGCGGAGGATAGTGTTTCTCTACTCGCAGGTAGCGGGGTCGCCCTTGACCGGGAGATTCCGTCGCCGTATCGTGGGCACCCGTTCAATGGCAGGTCCGATCGGATCGAACCACTGAAACGGGTTGAGGGCACCACCGCCATCACATGGGATTCGTCCCGCGTGTCCGGCGTGTGCCGGGAGGCTTCTGGTCTCCAGGTGCTCCTTGAAAACGGGATAGAGGACGAAAAAGCCAGTGCGGGCTGTCCACAAGGCGATCGCGAGTCGCCACTGGACAGACCCTGAACAATTCAAATAGCACTAACACGGACAGCGGTGACCGGCTTCGGCCGATCACCATTGCCCTGTGCCTGGTCGAACGGGATTTGGTGTCCCGATCGGCCTCGAACTCGCGTCGGCACCACCTTCGGGAGGTGTCGCACCAACTGATTCGACGGCCAGCAACGCTTCGGCGGCGCTGGTCTGAGATTTCGACGGAGAGTTTGATCCTGGCTCAGGACGAACGCTGGCGGCGGGCCTAACACATGCAAGTCGAACGCACTCGACCTTCGGGTCACATGAGTGAGTGGCGAACGGGTGAGTAACACGTGAGGAACCTGCCCCGAAGACTGGAATAACCCGAGGAAACTCGGGCTAATACCGGATATCCCCACCAGGTCGCATGGCCAGGTGAGGAAATGCTCCGGCGCTTCGGGAGGGTCTCGCGGCCTATCAGCTAGTTGGTGAGGTAACGGCTCACCAAGGCATCGACGGGTAGCTGGTCTGAGAGGACGATCAGCCACACTGGGACTGAGACACGGCCCAGACTCCTACGGGAGGCAGCAGTGGGGAATCTTGCGCAATGGGCGAAAGCCTGACGC
>DUAC01000026.1:0-5000 GCA_012961035.1 Acidimicrobiia bacterium | reverse complement strand
TGGCGAACTTCCCACCCGGGAAGGATCGCAACGCCGTAGCTGGCCCCAGGGCCGGCAGATGCCTCTTGAGAACTGCACAGCGAACACGAGCATCTTCATCAATTGTCGATGTATTTGTAATTTCCAAGCTACTAAGAGCCAACGGTGAATGCCTTGGCGACTACTACCGAAGAAGGACGTGGGTGGCTGCGAAAAGCCACGGTGAGCTGTCTACCGAGCTTTGACCCGTGGATGTCCGAATGGGGAAACCCTGCACTCGTAATGGGGTGTAACTCCCGCCTGAACACATAGGGCGGGTAGAGGGAACTGGGTGAACTGAAACATCTAAGTAACCCAAGGAAAAGAAAGCAACAGCGACTCCCTGAGTAGCGGCGAGCGAAATGGGATGAGCCTAAACCGACCTGGTGTCAAGCCTGACGGCGTTGCCAGATCGGGGTCGTGGGACCAAATGGGAGGGGCGTCAGACCTTCCACAGAGTTACAAATCTGCCGGTTAGCAGAAGTGTCCTGGAAAGACACGCCGTAGCGGGTAATAGCCCCGTATGCGAAAACCGAGCAGACTCTGATTTGAGCTCCCGAGTAACACCGGATCCGGGAAAGCCGGTGTGAATCTGCGAGGACCACCTCGTAAGGCTAAGTATACGTAGTCGACCGATAGCGAACTAGTACCGTGAGGGAAAGGTGAAAAGTACCCCGGGAGGGGAGTGAAATAGTACCTGAAACCGTTGGTTTACAATCAGTCAAAGCGTCGTCTGGAACTTGTTCCAGGCCGCGATGGCGTGCCTTTTGAAGAATGAGCCTACGAGTTACGGTGTGTGGCAAGGTTAACCCGTGAGGGGAAGCCGGAGCGAAAGCGAGTCTGAACAGGGCGTTCAGTCGCATGCTGTAGACCCGAAGCCGAGTGATCTATCCATGGGCAGTGTGAAGCGGGGGTAAGACCCCGTGGAGGCGCGAACCGACCTAGGTTGAAAACTGGGCGGATGACCTGTGGATAGGGGTGAAAGGCCAATCAAACTCGGTGATAGCTGGTTCTCCGCGAAATGCATTTAGGTGCAGCGTCGCATGTTCAGTCATGGAGGTAGAGCACTGGATGGGTTAGGGGGCCTACAAGCTTACCAACCCCAGCCAAACTCCGAATGCCATGACTCCAGAGTGCGGCAGTGAGTCCTCGGGGGATGAGCTTCGATGGACGAAAGGGAAACAGCCCAGACCGCCGACTAAGGCCCCAAAGTTCTGACTAAGTGGTAAACGAAGTGGGATTGCACAGACAGCCAGGATGTTGGCTTAGAAGCAGCCACCATTAAAAGAGTGCGTAATAGCTCACTGGTCGAGTGATCCCGCGCGGAAAATGTAACGGGGCTCAAGTCAGACGCCGAAGTCGCGGACTTCTGCATAGCAGGAGTGGTAGCGGAGCGTCGAGCCTGGATTGAAGCGGCGGTGTAAACCGTCGTGGACTGGGTTCGAGTGAGAATGTAGGCATGAGTAGCGAGAGAGGGGTGAGAAACCCCTCCGCCGGAAGTCCAAGGGTTCCTGGGGAAGGCTAATCCTCCCAGGGTGAGTCGGGAGCTAAGGCGAGGCCGAGAGGCGTAGTCGATGCACAACCGGTTGATATTCCGGTACCACAGGTTGCGCGACAAACGCCAATCTGCAGTTGCTAAGGGGATGGTCGGTCCTTCGGGATCGACAGGAACTAACCCACTGCGGGGAGGCGAGTGATGCGGGGACGCAGGAAGGTAGATGATCCCAGGCGATGGTTGTCCTGGGGCAAGCGTGTAGGTCGAGGCGTAGGTAAGTCCGCTCCTCATAAAGACTGAGACGTGACGCCGAGCCGTTTAAGGCGAAGTCATTGATCCTATGCTGCCGAGAAAAGCCGCTAGCGAGTGCAACAAGTGCCCGTACCCCAAACCAACTCAGGTGGACAGGTAGAGAATACCAAGGCGATTGGGAGAACTATGGTTAAGGAACTCGGCAAAATACATCCGTAACTTCGGGAGAAGGATGACCGCATTAGGGTGAAAGAACTTCGCGTTCTTAGCTCGAAGCGGTGGCACAGACCAGGGGAAAGCGACTGTTTACTAAAAACACAGCAGCGTGCAAAGTCCTAAGACGACGTATACGCTGTGACGCCTGCCCGGTGCCGGAAGGTTACGGGGAAGGGTTAGCTCTAGGGCGAAGCTCTGAACCTAAGCCCCGGTAAACGGCGGCCGTAACTATAACGGTCCTAAGGTAGCGAAATTCCTTGTCGGGTAAGTTCCGACCTGCACGAATGGCGTAACGACTTTCCTACTGTCTCAACCATAGACCCAGCGAAATTGAAGTACGAGTAAAGATGCTCGTTAGCTGCAGAAGGACGGAAAGACCCCGTGGACCTTTACTACAGCTTGGTATTGGTATTTGTTATGCGTTGTGTAGGATAGGTGGGAGACTTGGAAGCGTCGGCGCTAGCCGATGTGGAGTCAACCTTGAAATACCACCCTGCGTTTGACGGATATCTAACTTAGGCCCGTTATCCGGGTCGGGAACAGTGCCAGGTGGGTAGTTTGACTGGGGCGGTCGCCTCCTAAAAAGTAACGGAGGCGCCCAAAGGTTCCCTCAGTCTGGTTGGCAATCAGACGTCGAGTGCAATGGCACAAGGGAGCTTGACTGCGAGACCTACAAGTCGAGCAGGTGCGAAAGCAGGGCATAGTGATCCGGCGGTTGCGTGTGGAAGCGCCGTCGCTCAACGGATAAAAGGTACCCCGGGGATAACAGGCTTATCTTCCCCAAGAGTCCATATCGACGGGAAGGTTTGGCACCTCGATGTCGGCTCATCGCATCCTGGGGCTGAAGCAGGTCCCAAGGGTTGGGCTGTTCGCCCATTAAAGCGGTACGCGAGCTGGGTTTAGAACGTCGTGAGACAGTTCGGTCCCTATCCTCTGCAGCCGGAGGAGATTTGAGAAAGGCTGTCCCTAGTACGAGAGGACCGGGATGGACGTAGCTCTAGTGTGCCAGTTGTTCCGCCAGGAGCATGGCTGGTTGGCCACCTACGGAAGGGATAACCGCTGAAAGCATCTAAGTGGGAAGCCCGTTTCAAGATGAGATCTCCCACCGGGTTAACCGGGTAAGGCCCGTGGCAGAACACCACGTTGATAGGCCGGAGGTGTAAGTGCGGCAACGCATTCAGCCGACCGGTACTAATCGGCCGAGGGCTTGGTTACACATCGACAATCGTTGTCGATGTTCGTGTTCGCTGTGGAGTACTGGAGAGGCCTCTGGCCACTCTTGACAACAGAATCGTGTTTCTGTCGGTCCGCCGGCAGGAACGCAAAAGGTTTTCGGTGGCTATGGCGGCGGGGTCACACCCGTTCCCATTCTGAACACGGCAGTTAAGCCCGCCAGCGCCGATGGTACTTGGGACGAGTGTCCCTGGGAGAGTAGGACGCCGCCGGATTTCTAACGCTACGAGCGGGACCCCCTGGGGTCCCGCTCTAGCGCGTTTTGGGGCAGGTTCCGGGCCCACGCAGGTGGGTGTTCGGTGGCTGGCCCGTACCTGATGACGCTCTCAGACGGCGGCATCTGACGGGTTGGTGCCTGCTCGACGGGCGTACGTCCTATTCGTGGGGGAAGTCCCCGCTAGGGGGAGTCGTACGGACCCCGGAGGGCCGGACCCAGGCGGTCCCAGAGCACCCGCCAGCGCGGGTCCCGCAGGGCGATGCCTCGGATGATGGTCTCGGCGTGATCCATCTCGCCGGCGACCAGATGGGCTGCGGCCTCCCAGAGGCGGGCCTGGTCGTTTCCGAGGGCGTGCTGCGACGCGGATTGGAGAATCGAGATGGCCTCGGCCTGGTGACCCTCGTAGATGGCGTTGATTCCGCGTCCCATCAGGGTGTACATGGTGTCGAGGTCTATGAGCCTCCCGAGTTCTGTCACCGGCTCGGCATGGTCGTCCACCCGGAGGTCCACGAGGCGGTCCCAGGCGGAAATGGAGGTGTCGCGGCCGGCGATCAGGATCGCAGCGGAGCTGGAGCCCCGTAGGTCCCCTCCGGCGGCGTGGCCCTCTGCCAGCGCTGACCAGAGCATCTTGGAGAGCGTTCCGCCGGCCCTGCCGAAGGCATCGCCCATGACAGACCACACGCCGACGGACTCGGCCATGTTGGCGAGGGCCACGTAGCCGTCCCCGACCGCATGACCGGCGGCCTGGACGCAGTCCCGTCCCGTGTGGGCGGCGACACGTCCGGCAGAGTCGACCACGGCCACCTGGCGGGACTCCCTCAGGGGGTCCTCCGCCAGGAGTCCGGCGAGGGCCTCTTCAGGGTGGTCTCCGGCTCGGAGGAGGTCCAGCAGGCGTGGGCCGTAGGAGGCCTCCGTGATCGCCTGGGTGACCACGGCGCCGATTCCCGGCTCGACCCAGGGGACCTTCTGGCCGACCGCCAGGTAACCGGTATGCACCGCTGCACCCAGGTGGCCCGAGTCCGGGTGACGGGCGATCATCGAGAGCGTCATGGGGCCTCCAGGAGTGGATCGGCCGGAACGCTAGTCGTGGCCGTGCCAGCGGCATCCGCCCGGGGTGCGTCGTTCTCTACCGAACGGAGCCGCCAGATGTCGCGGGGCGGGCCAGTAGGGGCCGGTTGATGTTCCGAGCGCACCGGTAGTGTCATCGCCCATGGCCCCGCCACAGGATCGACGGTCATCCCGTCAGGGTGGTGGCTCCCGGAGCGGGCCGAAGCGCGCCGGCGGGTCCGGCGGAGGGCGCGATTCCGGCGGCCGTTCCGGGGGTGGGCGCGACTCAGGCGGCAGGTCAGGCGGACGTTCTGATGGTCGACGCGACTCCGGTGGACGCTCAGGCGGCGGGTCCGGCGATCGGCGCAATTCTGGTGGCGGGTCAGGCGGTCGTTCTGATGGCCGGTCCGGCGGTCGTTCTGATAGTCGACGTGACTCCGGTGGCGGGTCCGGCGGCAGGTCTGATGGCAGGTCCGGTGGCCGTCCCGATGGCCGGCGCGATTCTGCTGGCAGGTCCGGCGG
>DUAC01000025.1:2104-7606 GCA_012961035.1 Acidimicrobiia bacterium | reverse complement strand
CACGGTGGCGACCACCTTCTTGTAGCGCTTGATCGGAAGCGTGCGATCGATCGTTCTGGGCATGAGGGATCCTCGGCTGGGTGGGCCGTACGTGGAAGTCGAACGTTACCGGCCCGCCGAGCGGCCGCTGACGACCAGGTCCACGAGGCGTGCCACGACATCATCGACGGGCACGTCGTGACGCTCTCCGTCGGTTCGGGCGGTGAGCTCCACGATCGAGTTCTCCAGGCCCCTGGGGCCGATCGTGACGCGCAGTGGGATGCCGATCAGCTCGGCATCGGCGAACTTCACACCCGGTCGACCGTCCCGATCGTCCAGCAGGACGTCCACGCCGGCGGCCCGGAGCTCGTCGTAGAGACGCTCGGCGCATCCCATCGACTCCTCGTGGTCCACCTTCACGACGGTCAGGACCACCTCGTACGGGGCGATGTTCATCGGCCAGATCAGGCCATTCTCGTCGTGGTGGGTCTCCGCCACGGCCGCCATCGCCCGACCCACCCCGATTCCGTAGGAGCCCATCGTCGGAACCCGGTTTACGCCATCGGCGTCCAGGACGGTCACGCCCATGGCGTCGGCGTACCTGCGACCCAGCTTGAAGATGTGCCCAGCCTCGATGCAGCGGGCGATGCGCAACGCTGCCCCGCAGGAGGCGCAGGCCTCGCCGTCCAGGATCAAGCGCAGGTCCAACCAGTGGTCGACGGCGACGTCGCGCTCGACGTCCACGCCCTCGAGGTGGACGTCGTCCTCGTTGGCTCCGGTGGTCATGCCGGAGCGGGAGCGGAGGGCCTCGTCGGCGTAGATGGTGAGATCGGTGACGCCCACGGCGCCGAGGCTTCCGGGCGATGCGCCGAGGGCGGCCCGGATCTCGTCGCCATCGGCCGGCACCACCTCGACCGCGCCCGTGGCGTCCACGAACTTCTGTTCCAGGAACGGATGGTCGCCCCTCAACAGGATCAGGGTGATCGCCCCGTCCACGCGGTAGACGAGCGTCTTGACCTGGTGCTCGGGCGGGTGTCCCGCCTCTGCCAGGGCGGCGATGGTGCGGATGCCGGGGGTGGCGAAGCGCTCCGGTGCGTCTCCGCCCGGACGGTTCTCCACCTCGGGTAGGGCAGAGGTCGCCCGCTCCACGTTCGCCGAGTAGCCACAGTCGCCGCAGATCGCCACGTCATCCTCGCCGGCGGGCGACTCCACCATGAACTCGATCGAGGCGCTGCCGCCCATGGCGCCGGATGAGGCCTCCACGGGTAGGGCGTCGAGGTCGAGGCGTCTGAAGATCCGCTGGTAGGCGTCGTGGTGGAGGTCGAAGGAGCGGTCCAGGCCGGCGTCGTCCAGGTCGAAGGAGTAGGAGTCCTTCATGGCGAACTCCCGAACCCGCAGCAGCCCCGACTTGGGCCGCGGTTCGTCCCGGAACTTCCACTGGATCTGGTACCAGAGCTGGGGGAGGTCACGGTAGGAGTTCAGCTCGCTGGCGATCCCGGCGAAGACCTCCTCGTGGGTCATTCCGAGGGCCAGGTCGGCTCCCTTCCGGTCCGTGAGGCGGAACATCTCGTCGCCCATCGACTCCCAACGACCCGAGGCCTGCCACACCGAGGCCGGGTGCATGGCCGGCAGCAGGAACTCCTGGGCGCCGATGCCGTCCATCTCCTGGCGGATCACCTCGCCGACCTTCTGGTGGACCCTCCAACCCAGGGGCAGCATCGAGTAGTGACCGGACTGCAGTTGGCGCATGAAGCCGCCGCGTACCAGTAGGCGATGGCTGACCGCCTCGGCCTCGGCCGGGGCGTCGCGCAGGGTTGGGATGAACAGCGATGACCAGCGCACCGGTCGGTCCTCCTCGGTGGTGGTGTTTCGACACCCTACCGATCAGGGCCGGTCAAGTTCGGGTCCCGAGGTGACGGATGCCGCATCTGACCGCTTCGGCGCGATCACGAAGCGCATGGCAGACTCCGCGCATGAGTGACATCACCACCGCTGACGTACGTGCCGAGCTGGAGGCCTGGCTCGAGGAGAACTGGGATCCCGACCTCACGGTCCTGCAGTGGTGGCAGCGCCTCTACGAGGACCGCTGGAGCTCGCCGGCCATGCCGGTCGAGGCCGGCGGCAGGGGTTACGGCCGTGACCTCACCTCAGAGGTTTCGACCGTACTGGCCGAGGCGAACGTCGTCGGGCCGCCCACAGGCCTGGGCCTGATGCTGGCAGCGCCGACCATTGCCGTACACGGAACGCCCGAGCAGGTCGACCGCTACATCCCGGAGATCCTGGATGGCACCGTCGCCTGGTGCCAGCTCTTCTCCGAGCCGGGCGCCGGTTCGGACCTGGCCGGGCTGCAGGCCAAGGCGGTACGGGACGGCGACGAGTGGATCATCACCGGCCAGAAGGTCTGGACGTCCGGCGGGCACATGGCCCAGAAGGGCATGCTCATCGCCCGGACCGACCCCGAAGCCCCGAAGCACCAGGGCATCACCTACTTCGCCATCGACATGGACCAGCCGGGTGTAGAGGTTCGACCGCTGCGGGAGATGACCGGCCAGGCCCTCTTCAACGAGGTGTTCCTGGATGAGGCGAGGGTTCCCCACGACGCCGTGATCGGTGGCCTGGGCGCCGGCTGGGCGGTCGCCAACACCACGCTCACCGTGGAACGCGCCAGCCTGGGTGGCGGAGGAAAGCACCCGATCTCGGTGCCGCCGGGCCCGATAGCCGGTCGCCTCCAGAAGAGGGTCGGGGACTTCACCGATCGGGCCAACCGCGGCCCCGACGGGGAGGGCGGTCGTGGCATGGGCACCGACGCCATGATCAACCTGGCCCGGGCTGCAGGCAACGCCGACGACCTGATCGTCCGCCAGGAGATCGTCAAGCTGCACATCTTGGGTGAGGTGAACCGCCTCAACATGCTGAGGGCCAAGTCCGGCGGGAGCCGGACCGGAGCCGAGGGCAACCTCGCCAAGCTCTCGATGAGTGAGATGGTCCGTCAGAGCCGCGAGGTCGGAAACCTCATCATCGGTGCCGACGGGATGCTCGCCGCCAGCGAGAGCGCCACCGGTGGCGTCGTCCAGGAGGTCACGGTGTTCAGCCCGGCACCGGCCATCTACGGCGGCACGGACCAGGTCCAGCGCAACATCATCGGCGAGCGGGTACTGGGCCTCCCCAAGGAGCCGGGACCGCCGAAGGGCACCCCGTTCCGGGAGCTGCTCCAGAACTAGTTCGCGCCATCGGCCCGGGTGGCCGACCTTCAGGCGGCCAGACGCCCCAGGTGGTCGCCGAGCACCCTGCGTACGGCACCGGGTTCCTCCATCATCGGAGCGTGTCCCGAGTCGGGTAGTTCCACGATGGTGGCCGAGGGCATCGCATCCAGCAACGGCTGGGCGGCCTTCCGGGGGGTCATCCGGTCGAGGGTGCCGAGGATGATCGTCACGGGGCAGGTCAGGACCGTGGCGGCATCCACCGCTCCACCGTAGGCAGCGCACGCAGCCAGGTCGGGTCCGAGTACCCCCGGAGGGCACGCCTCGATGACCGCACGACTGGTACCGGTCATGGACATCCCCGGGGTGGGGTTCAGGCCGAACCGCTGGTCCGGGCCGTGCATCCATCCGGCCATGAGGGCCGCTGCCAGCGGATCGTCGGCGTCCGCCGCTGTCTGGAGGTCCGGATGGACCGGCATGGCCGCCCCGACCCCCATCAGGACGACCGAGGCGATGCGGTCCGGCGTGGCAGCTGCCGCCTCGAGGGCGATGAAGGCGCCCATGGAATGGCCGACCAGGTGGACCGGACCGCCCAGGGCCTCGGCCAGCCGGGCGGTCCACGCAGCCAGTTCCCCTATCGACGTGATCGCCGGACCTTCGGAGCCGCCGTGGCCGGGAAGGTCCACGGCGAGGGCCCGGGTGTCGTGGTGGGCCAACCACCGGGTCTGTTGCGACCAGACCGTCCGGTCCATGCCCGCGCCGTGGAGGAGCACCACCAGGGGGGCGTCGGCCACCTCGTCACGTTCGATGGACACGGCGCCGGTGGCGGCGTTGACGGTCAGGTCGTCAACCTGGAACTTCACGGCCGACCCCTAGCGCTGCGAGGCCCGTAGGGCCCGGGAGAGGTCGTCGCAGATGTCGTCCGGATCCTCCAGGCCGACACTCAGGCGGACCAGCTCCTCGCCGATGCCGGCCGCGGCCAGGTCCTCGGCGCTCATCTGCTGGTGGGTGGTGGAGCCGGGGTGGATCACGAGGGTCTTGGCATCGCCCACGTTGGCGAGGTGCGAGGCGAGGTCCACCGCCTCTATGAACTTCCGACCGGCGTCTCGCCCGCCGTGGACGCCGAAGCTCAGGATGGCACCGGCGCCCTTCGGGTAGAGGCGCTTCGCCAGGTCGTGGTCCGGATGGCTGGGGTGCGCCGGGTGGCTGATCCACGAGACGGCATCGTGACCATCCAGCATGTCGATGACGCGGAGGGTGTTCTCGACGTGGCGCGCCATGCGCACCGGCAGCGTCTCGACTCCCTGCAGCAGGTAGAAGGCGTTCGCCGGGCTCATGCAGCCGCCGAAGTCGCGCAGGCCCTCGGCGCGGGCCCGCATCGACAGGGCGGCGGGACCGAACTCCTCGGTGAAGGTGATCCCGTGGTAGCCGTCGTAGGGCTCCGAGAGGGTGGGGAACTTCCCGTCGGCGGCCCAGTCGAAGCGGCCGCCGTCCACGACGATTCCGCCGATCGCCACGCCGTGGCCTCCCAGGAACTTTGTGACCGAGTGGATGACGATGTCGGCCCCGTGCTCGATGGGGCGGATCAGGTACGGCGTGGCGAACGTGGAGTCCACCGCCAGGGGCAGGCCGGCGCCATGTGCCACGTCGGCGACCGCTGCGATGTCCAGGACCTCGATGCCGGGATTGCCGAGGGTCTCGGCGAACACGAGGCGTGTCTCGGGCCGGATCGCCTCGGCGAAGGCCTGCGGGTCCCGGGGGTCCACGAACGTGGTCGTGATCCCGAAGCGCGGCATCGTCAGGTTCAACATGTTGTGGCTGCCGCCGTAGATGTTCCGGCTGGCCACCACGTGGTCGCCGGCACCCAGGATCGTCGCCAACGCCAGGTGGAAGGCCGCCTGGCCGCTGGACGTGCAGACCCCGCCGACCCCGCCCTCCAGGGATGCGATGCGTTCCTCCAGCACCGCCACCGTCGGGTTGGAGATGCGCGAGTAGAGGTGGCCGCTGATCTCCAGGTTGAAGAGACCGGAGGCGTGGTCCACGGAGTCGAACACGAACGACGTGGTCTGGTGGATGGGCACGGCACGCGAGCCGGTGACCGGATCCGGTCTCTGGCCGGCGTGCAGGGCACGGGTATCGAAGCGGTGGCTGTCTGGTTCGATCATGGGTGCACTCCTCAGCAGGTGACGGCGGCTGCCAGCCGGTCCAGGGCCTCGTCGGAACCGATTGCCACGATCACGTCGCCCTCGGCGAACGGGCGGCTGGTGACGTCGTCGGTGTGGAAGCGTGACGCCATGTCGCGGACGCTCAGGACCACGGCACC
>DUAC01000025.1:0-2071 GCA_012961035.1 Acidimicrobiia bacterium | reverse complement strand
TCGTCGATGGTCTGGCCCACGAACCCGCATCCGTCGGGTAGCCGGATCTCCCGGAGCTTCGCCTCGAAGGTGCCGTCGTGGACCACGACGTCCACGAAGTCGGCCACGTTGGGCTGGGTGGCGAGGCTGGCCATGCGGGAGCCGCCGATCTCGTACGGGTTGACGGCCCTGTCGGCACCCACCTGGAGCATCTTGGCCATCGCCTCGGGGTCGTCGGCGCGCGACACGATGAAGAGTTCTGGGTTCATCTTCCGGGACGAGAGGGTGACGTAGAGGTTGTCCACGGCGGTCCCCAGGGCGGTCACGAGGGTGGTGGCCCGCTCGATGCCCGCCCGTCGGAGGATCTCGTCGCTGGTGGCGTCACCCAGCACGTGGAGCGTGTCCCGTTCGCTGAAGCGGGAGGGGTCCCGGTCCACCACGACCACCTCCTGGCCGATCGACCGGACGAACTCCGTGATGGCCCGTCCCACGCGGCCCGTGCCGCAGACGATCAGGTGGTCACCCATGGCGTCGATGGTGCGTTGCATGCGGTACCTCCGTAGTTGGCCGGTGAGCCGGCCCTCGACGATGCTCTCGATCACCGAGGTGGCGCCGTAGAGCATCGAACCGGTGCCCAGGATGATGAGCACCGAGGTGAACGCCTTCCACGTCGTGCCCGGGTCGCCGTCGGCGATCTCCCGGAAGCCGACCGTGCTGACGGTGATGATGGTCTGGTAGATGGCGTCGACAGAGCCCAGGCCGAGCATCGAGTAGCCGACCGTGCCGACGAGCAGGACGCCGACCAGGAGGGCCGCGGCTATCGCCAGGTGCCCCCAGGTGTCGGGACGCAGGTGCTCGGACATGCCCGCAGGGTAGGCCAACGCCGGTCCCGGACTGTGCGTCGGTAGGCGGCCTGCCTGCCCATGGCGTCGGGTTCAGTGCCTAGAGTGCGCGGCCATGCGCATCGGTTTCATCGGGTTGGGCAATGTCGGCGCCAAGTTGGCCGGGAGCCTGCAACGCAACGGCTTCGACCTCACGGTCCGGGACCTGGACCCGGTGGCCGCCCAGCCGTTCCTGGACGCCGGCGCCTCCTGGGCCGGGTCCCCCAGGGAGATGGCCGAGGAATGCGACACGATCATCACCTGTCTGCCTTCGCCCGCCGCCTGCTCCGAGGTGATGGAGGCCGACGACGGGATCCTGGCTGGGCTCTCAGCGGGCATGGTCTGGATGGAGATGAGCACCACCGACGAGGCCGAGGTGCGTCGCATGGGGACGCTCGTGCAGGCCGTGGGCGCCGAACCCGTCGACTGTCCGGTCTCCGGTGGTTGCCACCGGGCTGCGACCGGCAACATCGCCATCCTGGCCGGCTGCGAGCGGTCCACCTTCGAGCGGGTGCTACCGGTGCTCACCGCCATGGGACGACGCATCCTGCACACCGGGCCGTTGGGCTCGGCATCGGTCCTGAAGGTGGTCACCAACTACCTGGCGACGGCGAACCTGGTCACGTTGAGCGAGGCGCTGGTGACGGCAGCGGCCGCCGGCATGGACCTCTCGACCACGTATGAGGCCATCCGGGTCTCGTCGGGCAACTCGTTCGTGCATGAGACCGAGAGCCAGGTGATCCTGAACGGCAGCCGGGACATCAGCTTCACGATGGACCTGGTGGTGAAGGACATCGGCCTGTTCGACGACGTGGCGACCCGCCACGGGGTGCCGCTGGAGGTGTCGCCGCTGCTTCGGCGGATCTTCGAGGACGGACAGGAGCGCTACGGGCCCCGCGAGTGGTCGCCCAACATCATCCGTCGCCTCGAGGAGCCGACCGGGCTGGAGATCCGAGCGTCCGGCTTCCCGGCCGAGATCCTCGACGACGAACCCGAGGAACCCGGCTACGAGGTGGTACCGAGGCGATGAGTCGGCTGCCCGGAACCATGACCGCCCTGCACCTGGTGGGCAACGGCGGGCCGGAGATGCTGCTGCTACGTCACGACGTGCCACTCCCCGTTCCCGCAGCAGACGAGGTCCTGGTGCGGGTCCGGGCCTGCGGTATGAACAACACGGACGTGAACACCAGGGTGGGCTGGTACTCCAAGTC
>DUAC01000024.1:780-1329 GCA_012961035.1 Acidimicrobiia bacterium | reverse complement strand
GTCTGGCCGCCCGGCAGTCCGTAAGCGCGTCGGGTGACGGGCACCACATGGGGAGTCGGCTACGTCGTGGGATGGTTGCCCCGGACCTCCATGGGAGACAGCGGGACCGGGGGGTCCGGCACGGCGACGCGGAGGCTCCATACTGGTGGCCATGAGTGATCTGAAGCCTGACGGCCCGGCCGGAGCCGCCATCCTCGACGACCTGGTGGCGAGGGGGCTGGTCCAGGACAGCACCGACCTCGGGGCCATCCGGGAGCGCATGGCCGATGGGCCCATCACCCTCTACTGCGGTTTCGATCCGACGGCCGACAGCCTCCACGTCGGGCACCTCGTGCCCCTGCTGCTGCTGCGCCGGTTCCAGGATGCGGGCCATCGTGCGATCGCGCTGGCCGGTGGGGCCACGGGGATGGTGGGCGATCCGAGTTTTCGGTCCGAGGAGCGCAACCTGCTTGACGGTGAGACCCTCACCCGCAATGTGGAGGCCGTGGCCGTCCAGCTCCGGTCGTTCCTGAGGTTCGACGGGAACCTCCACGAGGGTGACCAGCCGGC
>DUAC01000024.1:0-586 GCA_012961035.1 Acidimicrobiia bacterium | reverse complement strand
GCGGATCCGACCAGTGGGGCAACATCACGGCCGGCATCGACATGATCCGGCGGCGAAAGGCCGCTCCGGCCCATGGGTTGACGGTGCCGCTCATGACCCGGGCCGACGGTGCCAAGTTCGGCAAGACGGCCGACGGTGCCGTGTGGCTGGACGCTGCCAGGACCCTTCCCTACGAGCTCCACCAGTACTTCGTGAACGTGGAGGACCGCGACGTCGAACGCTTCCTGCTGCACCTGACCCTCCTGCCGGTGGACGAGGTGGCCTCGGTCATGGTCGACCACGGCCGTGCACCGGAGTCGAGGGTGGCCCAGGAGCGCCTCGCCGACGAGGTCTGCACGCTGGTCCACGGGGAACCGGAGACGGCCCGGGCCCGCCTGGCGGCCGCGGGCCTGTTCGGCGGCGAGCCACCCACCGGTGAGGTGCTCGAGGCTCTGCGCGGCATCGTTCCGGAGACTTCGGTGACCGCCGGGGGCCTTGCCGGCGAGGAGTCGCTCGTCGACGTGCTGGTCGCATCGGGCCTCTGCGGTTCCAGGGGCGATGCCCGCCGGACGCTCGCTGGTGGTGGCGTCTCGGTGAACGGGGTCCG
>DUAC01000023.1 GCA_012961035.1 Acidimicrobiia bacterium | reverse complement strand
CCATACCATGGCCCCATGGCTGAGCCGGCGCTCCCCACCGTAGAGGACGTCTACGGAATCCTGCGCGCCGTGATCGACCCCGAACTGGGCACGGACATCGTGGAGCTGGGGATGGCGCGTGCCGTTCGCGTCGACCCCGACGGCAAGGTCGACGTGACCATCGCACTGACCACCTCTGGCTGCCCCCTGAGGGCACAGATCCAGGGCGACGTCCGCACCCGGGTCGGCGGCCTCCCCGGCGTGACCGGTGTCCACCTCACCTGGGAGGAGTTGAACCAGGAGGAGAAGGCCGCTGCGATGGCGAAGGCCCGTTTCAACGTCAGCCAGAACGCTCCCGAGACCGAGATCCCGGTGGAGACCCGGGTCCTCATGGTGGCGTCCGGGAAGGGAGGCGTGGGCAAGTCCTCGGTCACGGTGAACCTGGCCGCATCGCTGGCGTCCCGTGGCTTCACGGTAGGTGTCATGGACGCCGACATCTGGGGGTTCTCGGTCCCGAGGATGCTCGGAATCGAGGGACGCCTGGGCGGGTCACCCGAGGTCGGCAAGATCGACCCGATCCAGATGCCCGTGGGCGACGGGCTCCTGAAGGTCGTGTCCATGGGATTCCTCGTCGAGAACGAGGAATCGGCCCTCATGTGGCGGGGCCTGATCCTGAACCGTGCCGTCCAGCACTTCTGCGAGGACGTGGCCTGGGGCCCGATGGACTACCTGGTGATCGACATGCCGCCCGGAACCGGCGACGTCCAGATGGGATTGGCCAAGAGGCTCCCGCGGGCGGAGATGCTGGTCGTGACGACCCCGGCCCTGGCCGCCCAGAAGGTGGCGATCCGGGTGGCCAACATGGGAAGGGCCAACTACCTGCGGATCGTCGGGGTGATCGAGAACATGAGCGCCTACGTATCCGAGGACGGACAGCGCCACGAACTGTTCGGAGCCGGCGGTGGCAGCGCCCTGGCCGCGGACATCGGCGCCCCGCTACTGGGCAGCATCCCGCTGGACGCCGCGGTCGCCAACGCAGGCGACACCGGCCGCCCGATCGCCCTCGGCGAGGGCCCGGCAGCGGACGCCTACCGGGCGATCGTCGACCTGCTGGTGACCGAAGCGGCCCCGCCGATCGAGATGGCAGGCTGCAGCGCCCGCCTCCTGGCCGCAGCCGTCGAAGCCCTCGACGCGGCTGACGCCTAGGCCCCGGGGCCCAACCGGTCCTGACCGTCTCCGGAGTCTTCCTCCCAGGAGTCAGCGTCCAGGATTCCGCCACCGAAGGGACCACCCGCCGGGCCGTCCTGACGCCACCCCTCATGGCTGGCGACCCCTCCGAACTGCCATCCGGTACCACCGCCCCGATTCGAACGGCCCAGTCGACGCGTGGCGATTCGGCGGATCATCATCCGAGATGGCGACAACAACAGCAACAGCCCGATGGCATCGGTCACGAAGCCGGGGGTGAGCATCAGGGCACCGGCGAACAGCACCAGCAGGCCGTCCACCAGTTCCCGGCCGGGCATGCGTCCCTCAGCCATCTCGGCCTGGGCGCGGCGCACGATGCCCAGTCCCTGCCGCCTGACCAGCCATGCACCCACCACGCTGACCAGGACGAGGAGCCCGATCGTGTTCAACACCCCGGCCGATCCGGCCACCCGCACGATCACCACCAGTTCCACGATCGGCGTGACCAGGAACACGAGGAAGAGCACCAGAAGCACGGGCTCATGCTAGGTGCGCTCCGGGCCCGCCTCGCTGCGCCCGCGTGACACCCCGGTGACCCCGCGTATCCTCGCGACCACATGGCCCCTCCCGTTGATCCAGTACCGGACACCCCGGCCGACAGGCCGCCCAGCGTCGACCGCCTGGCCAGGTCCCTGGCCGACACCGGCCTGCCCCACCCGCTCCTGGTGGACGCCGCACGCTCGGCGGTGGCCGACGGTGACCCCGCCACGGCCACCGAGAGGGCCCGGATGATCGCCGGGGCGACACGCCGGGCGATGCTGACCGAGGTCGTGAACGCCACCGGGGTGCTGCTCCACACGAACCTGGGGCGTGCCCCGTGGGGCGCTTCCGTCGGCAGCGACCGCTACGCCGCCCTCGAGTTCGACCTCTCCTCGGGAGGCCGCGGTTCCAGACAGGACCGGGCTCCACGCCTGATCGCCCGGGCCTGCGGTGCCGAAGCCGCCCTGGTGGTCAACAACTGTGCTGCCGCTGTCCTCCTCGTGCTGGCCGCCCTCGCCCCCGGGCGAGGTGTGGCGGTGTCACGTGGCGAGCTGGTGGAGATCGGCGGCGGCTTCCGGATCCCGGACGTGATGGCACAGTCGGGCGCCCGGCTGATCGAGGTCGGCACGACCAACAGGACGAGGCTTGCGGACTTCAGCACGGCCATCGCCTCGCCTGGAGCCGACGTGGCACTGACCCTCAACGTCCACCGCTCCAACTACCGGATCGAGGGGTTCACCGAGTCCACCTCGGTCGCAGACCTGTCGGGGCTGGACGTACCGGTGGTGGCCGACATCGGATCCGGCCTGCTGGACGCCGCCTGTCCGTGGCTGGCCGACGGCCCACCCTCGTGGTTGCGGGGAGAACCGGCTGCCCGCCAGACCCTGGAGGCGGGCGCTGCGCTCGTCACCTTCTCCGGCGACAAGCTCCTCGGTGGACCCCAGGCCGGCATCATCGCCGGGCGGGCGGACATGGTCGCCGCCTGCGCGGAGCATCCCCTGGCCCGGGCACTTCGCCCGGGCAGCCTCGTGCTGCACGCCCTCCAGGACCTGGCGCTCGCCTACCTGGCACGCGATGGCGATGCCATCCCGTTCTGGCGCATGGCCAGCACAAGGGTGGACGTACTCAGCACCAGGGCGCTGGCGATCCGCCCGGACCTGGTCGTGGACACCGTCTCGGTCCCGGGTGGAGGAACCCTGCCCGGGGTGGAGATCCCGTCCGTCGGCCTGTCATTGCCCGGCGACCGCGTAGGAGAACTGCGGGCCGGGAACCCACCGGTCATCGCACGGGTGACCGAAGGCTCGACGATCCTGGACCTCAGAACCGTCCACCCGAACGACGACGCTGTCGTGGCTGCAGCGGTGGCCACCCTCACAGGCTGACGCCGCGTGCACGTAGTCGCCACCGCCGGGCATGTCGACCACGGCAAGTCGACCCTGGTGGAGGCCCTCACCGGAACCGACCCCGACCGGTTCGCCGAGGAGAAGGCCCGCGGGCTGACCATCGACCTGGGCTTCGCTGACACGACGCTGCCATCGGGTGCCGTGCTCTCCCTCGTCGACGTACCCGGCCATGTCCGGTTCATCAAGAACATGCTGGCCGGCGTGGGGGCGGTGGACGCCTGCCTCTTCGTCGTGGCGGCGACCGAGGGTTGGAAGCCGCAGTCCGAGGAACACCTTCGCATCCTGGAACTGCTGGGCGTCGCCCACGGCATCGTCGCCCTCACCAAGATCGGTCCCGCTGATGACGACCTGGTGGAGCTGGCCCACCTCGAGTTGGAGGAACGCCTGGCAGGAACCTTCCTGGAGGGAGCGCCGGTCATCGGAACCGATGCACCCACGGGAATCGGGATCGGGGAGCTACGGGCGGCCCTCGACGACCTGCTGGCAGCCACGCCGACGGCGATCGACCACGGTCGCCCACGGCTCTGGATCGACAGGGCCTTCTCGGCGCGGGGCTCCGGAACGGTCGTCACCGGCACCCTGACCGGTGGACGGCTGCGCACCGATGACGAGCTGGAGGTCCATCCATCCGGCGGGACGGTCCGGGTCCGGGGGCTGCAGAACCATCACACCGACAGGGACGAGCTGCCCCCGGGAAGTCGTTGCGCCGTGAACCTCGTCGGCGTGTCCCACGATGGCGTGGCACGTGGGGACGTCCTTGTCAGGTCGGGCCAGTGGCACCACACCAGGGTGGTGGACGCCTCCCTCACGGTCCTGGACCGCCTGGACCATCCGGTGTCGCGACGCGGTGCCCACGTGCTCTACCTGGGTTCCGGCGAGCACCCGGTACGGATGCGGATACTGGGGCCCGACGCGTTGGAGCCGGGCACCCGGGGAGCGGTCCGCCTGCACCTGCCGGTACCCCTGCCGTTGCTTCCCGGCGACCGCTTCGTCCTGCGGGAATCCGGCCGGGCCGAAACGGTCGGTGGTGGCGAGATCCTGGACGTGGACCCCGTGGAGCGTGCATCCAGTGCCCGCCCGGACCGGTCGGTGGACCGGGTGGTGGCGCAACGTGGCTGGGTGGACGCTGACGAGTTGGAGCGCCTCACCGGGGAGCGACGCGATCCGGACGTGGGTCGCTGGGTAGTCGATCCGACCGAACTCCACACCACGCTGGTCGACCTGCGTGCCGCCCTTGAGGAGGCCGGGCCATTGGGCCTGGACCTCTCGACGCTGGATGAACACGGCCGGGCCGCCGTCGAGCTCCTGGATGGCGTGGTGGTCGAGGCGGGCCGACTCGCCCCCGTGGACGCCGTCGACCCCCTGGCCGACCACCCGTTCGTGGCCATCCTGGCCGCCTCGCCGTTCGCCCCGCCGGCTCCGGACGGAGTCGACCGCGCTGAACTGCGCGAGCTGGTCCGCCGGGAGATGGTGGTCGAGGTGGAGGGAATCTTCTTCGCGGCCTCGGCCCTTCAGGCCGCCGCCGAGCTGGCCGCCAGGCTCCTGGCCGAGAGACCGGAAGGGTTCACGGTCTCCGCGTTCCGGGAGGCAGCGGGAAATACACGAAAGCACGCCATGCCGTTGCTGGCCCGCCTGGACGGAACCGGGGTGACCCGACGGCGTGACGACGTCAGGATCGCGGGTCCCCGCCTCCCGGAGGCCTGACCGGACACCGACCGGCGCCCGAATCCAGACCCGAGCCCGAGTGTCCTAGACGGCCCCGATGAGGACACGCCGCTCGGCCTCGCTGGTTCCGCCCCAGATGCCGTGGGCCTCGCCACGCTGCAGCGCGAACTTCAGGCACTGTCCGCGCACCGCGCAGAGGTCGCAGATGGTCTTCGCCATGTGTTCCCGCAGCAACTTCTCGTCCCTGCGCTCACCGGTCACCGGTGGGTAGAAGACCTCGGTCCGGGGGCCGCGACACGCTGCCCTGATCCGCCAGTCCTGCTGAGTGGTTCCGCCTGGCACTTCCGCACCCCCTCCGAACTCCCAATCCGTAACTACGGGCCTCTGACGAACCTACGACGCGCGCCATGAGGTGGGCAAGGGCGGATCTGTGGAACCGGGGAGTGGCCTCTCAGGATCCGCCGTCACGGCGTCGGTAGTCACGGGCTGCGCCGTCGATGGGCTCTACCTCCAGCCACAGGCCGTCCACGGCCACCACCCGGATGTCATCACCGGGTTCCAGTGGCGTGGCCCGATTCGTGGTGGCCCGCCAGACCGCCTCGCGCACCGTCACCGTTCCATTGGGAGCGAGGCGTTCGACCGCGCTCCCCGTCTCACCGATCATCCATTCGCGCCCGATCGTCGGTGTGGAGAAGCGGGTCCGCACCATCGTCGGCATGCCACCGACCATTGCCATGACCATCCCGACCACGCCGACCAGCAACGTGATCCAGGAGAACGACGGTCCATCGAAGAGGAAGACGGATCCGGCCACCAACGTGACCGTGCCGATTCCGGACCAGAGGCGGGGAACCCCGGCCTGCACGTCGATGGCATAGGCCAGCATTGCCACCACCAGCAGTGCCACGGCCCAGCCCCTCGCAGGCAGGACCCCCAGCCCGTACGTCGACAACAGGAAGCAGCCGGCGCCGATCGCCCCTGCTATGCCCACTCCTGCCGTGTAGAGCTCGAAGAGGAGAAGGCCCATGCCGATGAGGAGGAGGAGGTAGGTGACGGCTGGGCTGGCCACGGTATGGAAGAACTGGTCGACCACGTCCAGCTGACGGAATCGTGTCGTGGTGACCGGCTGGATGGTTTCGCCGTCCTCACCCACCATGGTCTCCACCTCGAAGCCGGGAACGCCCGCCAACTGCTCGAGCAGCACCGGTGCAGGCCTGGCTATGCCACGCCTGACGGCTTCGTCGTAGCCCACGGTGGCATCCCGGAGGTCGGCCAGGGCATCCGTGGCCAGCAGGGCCCCCAACTCGGCGACACCCTGGATGGGGTCACCGAAAGAACCGAGGCGTGCGCCCGGTGCGATCCCGATGTCATCCCCGAGGACCACCAGTTGGGCGATCGGACCGGTGGCCCGGGCGCCGGACGGCCCCACCCAGAACGACACCGTGACCTCGGAGCCGACGATCAACCGGGCCAGCCGGAGGATCTCACTGTCGGAGACGACCGAGGCCGTGCTGTCCACCTGGAACACGAGGGCGACGGTCTCGGAAGGATCCAGGGATTCAAGGGTGTCGGCCATCATTCCCACCAGGACCGGATCCAGGAAGCCGCTCACCTCGACGACGTCTACAACCGGAAGCTGGCCCTCGTGCTCCGCATGTGCGCCGGCCACGGGGGCACCCAGGCCGAGGAACGCAGCGGCCAGGACGAGCGCGGCCAACAGGCGTCGGGACGGTGGTCGAGCGGTGAGGAGATGGGACATGGTGCAGGTGCGTTCCCGTCGCCCCGGCCGGGGCGGCAGGCGGGCCAGCCTACGGCCGGTCGCCGTGGCTCCGGGTGGTCAGTCGGTGGTCTCTCCGAGTGCCAGGACGGCCTCCTCGACGGTCTCGCGGACCGGCACGATCCGATCGAATCCCGTGGTGTGGAGGAGGCGGATGAGCGCTGGACGGTTACAGGCCACGGCCACGTCCCCGTCGTTCTCCCGAGCCCTTCGTATGCCTCCGATCAACGCACCGAGGCCGGCAGAATCCATGAACGGCACATCGGACAGGTCAACGAGCACGAACGACTCCTCGGCCAGCTCGGTGAGCGCCTCGCGGAACTGGGCCACGGTGTAGGCGTCCAACTCGCCCACCGGTCGGCACAGCACGTAATCGTCATGTCGCTCGACGGTGATCTCCAGCATCGGTGCCTCCTCAACCGTCCCTGCCCATGTGGCCGGACCCGTCCGATGAATGTAGACGCCCGGGGCGGGGCTGTGTCGACGGCCCCTCTCCGGGGCCTCCCGAACGGGTCCGTCGGGGAACGCACCGGTACGCTCCGACCCGTGAGCGCCTCGATCGTCCTCCTGGCAACCGACGCCGACCACGTGTACGACGAGGTGGATGCGGTCCTGGGTGGCGACCACGAGGTGGTCCGGGTACACGCCGGAGCCGAGGTGCTGGCCGCCGTACGCGACCACGACCCCGTGCTCGTGGTCCTGGACCTCCAGATCGGCAACATGGGCGGGATGGCGGCCTGCCTGGACCTGCGGCTGGAGGAGCGGGCCGAACGGATCCCACCGCAGCGCGTGGTGATGCTGCTGGATCGTGACGCCGACGAGTTCCTGGCGAAGCGCGCCGAGGCCGATGCGTGGATCGTCAAGCCGATCGATGCGCTGCTGCTCCGGCGCACCGCCCGGGACGTCCTGGCCGACGCCTGATCCACCCATTCGGGTGGCCATCGGCCCGACCGGTCAAGACAGGTGACCGGTACCCTTCACCGCCTACACGGGTAGTGGCGCAGCTTGGTAGCGCGCCTCGTTCGGGACGAGGAGGTCGTGGGTTCAAATCCCGCCTACCCGACCATGGGGCCTCGGCAGGTTATTGAAAACGGCTCGGCAGGTATTGGTCACGCAGAGTGGTTGATATGCGACCGGTTGGAAA
>DUAC01000022.1:692-1347 GCA_012961035.1 Acidimicrobiia bacterium | reverse complement strand
GGAACCGGGTGACCCCGTTCTCGATGTGCACCTCGTATACGACGTCGGCGGCCTCAAGCCCGATGTGCGGCAACGACTTCGAGTCGTTGTTTCCGATCTTGACGACCAGGGCTGGTCGCTCGACGGCCCCTTCCACGGCTGGCAGGCCGGTCAACGGATGCACGGGCCCGGCCCAACCGGGGATGGTCGTGGTGGTGGCCAGGCCGATGGTGGTGGTCGTGGAGGCATCCACGGTGGCCGCATCCCCACCTGCCGATGTGTCGGTCACGGTGCCGGGTTCGGTACTGGTGGTCACGACCCCAGTGGTCGTCGCAGGTGCGAGGGTTCCCAGCGTCGAAGCCGGAGCAGCCTGTTCGCCACCTCCGCACCCGGCGGCCAGCAGGGCGAGGCCCAGCAGGGCGAGGCCCGAGAACCCGAGACCAGGGCGGTGGTGTCCGAGGATCACGGTCTCAGCACTCCCCCAGTGCCGCGACGCGTACCTCGACCGTCGGATGCGATGCCGTCCCGACGTCGGTACGGCCATCGGGCTGCAGCAGCCAGAGACCCGACGTCGCCCGGGGGGCGTCCACCTCCGTACCCAGTTCGGCGAGGGCCTGCAGGGCGGTCTGCATCCCGGGTGGGAAGCGCGTCAGGTCCGCTCCGTCGAAGTCGAGCT
>DUAC01000022.1:0-552 GCA_012961035.1 Acidimicrobiia bacterium | reverse complement strand
AGCTCGACGAGGCCCAGGCGGTCGGCCGCACCGGTGGTCAGGACGATGGACGTTCCCTCCCGCCCCGCCATTGCAGCCGCATTTCCCGCCGGCGAGTCGATCACGAAGAGTTCGGGGATGTCTATGCCATGGGTCAGGCAGAGGCCGCCGACCGTGTTGTGCAGCCGTGGAAACTCCCCCACGAGTGCGGGGCGTGCGTTCAGGCTCCGCCTGACGACCCCGACGGCGCGACCCGAGACGACCCGGGCGAAGGTCGAGGCCACGATGACCCCGGCCACGACGGCGACGGGAAGGCCCGTTCCGGGGATCAGGACGACCAGGAAGGTGGCCAACCCGACGACGACCGCGGGGAGGGTGACGGTGCTGCGGAGAGGAGACATGGGCGACGGCCTCGTGACGGCTCGCTGGCGTGTGACCACCGCTCGGGGTGATCCTTGTGGACGGCATGCATGATACGCCCGCCATCGACCTACAGGGCTCACCCACCCGGCTGGCTTCCGGGATTCCTGACCTCCCGGCCTCCGGGCAACCCGCCCCCAGGTCATGTCTCCC
>DUAC01000021.1 GCA_012961035.1 Acidimicrobiia bacterium | reverse complement strand
CGGGGGCCGGGCGCCACGAACGCCTCCATCGGGGTGCACACAGCCGACCAGGGCTCCACGCCGATGATCCTCTTCGTGGGTCAGGTGGGTCGGTCCCATCGCGGCCTGGAGGCCTTCCAGGAGATCGAGTACACGTCGTTCTTCGACGACCTGGCCAAGTGGGTGGTCGAGGTGGACTCGGCCGACGACCTCCCGAGGGTCGTCGAGGCGGCGTTCACGGTGGCCATGACGGGAAGGCCCGGCCCGGTAGTGGTGTCGCTGCCCGAGGACGTCCTGCGAGAGGTCGCCACCACGCAACCCGGACCACCGGTCCAGATCGACGAGCGACCTCCGTCGGTTGGGGACGTCGACGCGGTTAACGCCGTGCTGGCTGCCGCGGAGCGACCCGTCCTCCTGGTCGGCGGTGGCGGTTGGACCACCGACGGACGGATGGCGCTGAGCCGACTGGCCACTAGACAGGACCTACCGGTGGTGGTCACCTTCAGGCGCCACGACCTGTTCGACAACACCGACGACCACTACGTCGGCGAGGCGGGCGTGGGCATGCCGCCCGCTGTGCGCAGGACGCTGGTGGAGGCTGACGTGATCCTGGCGGTCGGCGCCCGGTTCGGGGAGATGACCACCGGGGTATACAGCCTCTTCGGGACCGATGGGAAGGCGAACGACGGCCAGCGGATCGTCCACGTGCACGCCTCGGCCTTCGAGTTCGGCAAGGTGGTGGTTGCCGAGGTGACGGTCAATGCCGGCCCCAACGCAGCCTGTCGTGCCCTGGCCGCCATGCAGCCGCCGGCAGTCGACCGTCGGACCGACTGGCGGGTCCAACGCCGGGCCGCCTTCCTCGAGACCCTGGACTGCCCACCGCAACTGGGCGACCTGGACATGGGCGAGGTGATGGCCTGGCTGCGGCAACGCCTTCCGCCCGACGTGGTGGTCACCAATGGAGCCGGGAATTTCTCGGCCTGGCCCAACAAGTTCCTCCTCTACGGCGCGGACGCCAGGCTGCTGGCCCCGCAGAACGGCACGATGGGCTACGGGCTGCCGGCCGCTGTCGCAGCAAAGGTCGCAAATGCTGACCGGACCGTCGTCTGCTTTGCCGGGGACGGCGACATCCAGATGAACCTCCAGGAGCTGGGCACCGCCATGCAGGCCGATGCCCGGCCCATCGTTCTGGTGGTGGACAACTCCTCGTGGGGGACCATCCGAATGCACCAGGAGCTGCACCACCCCGGAAGGGTCTCGGCAACCGACCTCGTCAACCCGGACTTCGTGGTCCTGGCCGGCGCCTACGGCATGCACGCCGAACGTGTGACGGCGACCGATGGGTTCGCCCCTGCGTTCGAGCGGGCCATGGCGTCGCCCACCGGAGCCCTGCTGCACCTCATCACCTCCACCGACCAGCTGAACCCACGCCTGACCGTCGAGGCGGCCCGTGGGGCGGTCGGCCGATGAGCATGGCCCCGTTGTCCAGATGCCGGGCGTCCGGTCCGTTGCCGACGATCCTGGACGCGTACCACGCCGACGGTGGGGTGGTGGTCGAGGGAATGGTCGACCGGTCCACCGTCGACGCGATTCGCACCGCTGCGGACCGGTTCTCCACGACCGTCCAGCCGGGAAGCGCCGACCAGGGCCTCGGAGCGGACGGGAAGACCTTCGTCGGGGCCAATACCGTCCGGTTCTCCAGCCTCGGAACGCTCAGCCCTGCGTACTTCGACCTACTCGACAACCCGGTGTATGCGGCGTTGGCCGACGCCGTGCTCCTGCCCAACTGCGGGTCGTACTGGGTCAACACGGCGCAGGTCATGTACATCGGCCCGGGGGAGCCGGCCCAGGCACTGCACCGCGATGCCGACAACTGGTTCCAGCACATGGCGGCCACATGGCCCGACACCCCCGAGGTGACGATCAGCGCCATGATCGGGCTGGAGGAGGTCACAGAGGAACTTGGCGCCACACGAGCCGTTCCCGGAAGCCACCGGTGGCCGGACATCAAGGTTTCCGACCCCGCTCAGGAGTCGGTGCCGGCTGAGCTGGGTCCCGGTGATGCGTTCGTCTACTCCGGCAGGGTCCTTCACGGGGGAGGGGCCAATCGGACCCCCGACCGATGGCGCAGGGCCCTGCACCTCAGCTTCGTGGTCGGGTGGCTGACCCCGGAGGAGGCCCATCCCCTCGACCACACGGCCGACGAGCTGGCGGGACGTTCCACCCGGGTCCAGAGGCTGCTGGGCCAACGTTCCTACGACCCCCGCCCGCACCAGGGTGGCGGCCTGTGGCTCCGCCATGTGAGGCCGATCCAGGATCAGGCCTGAACCCGGCCCACGTCGATCACACCGGTTTCGCCTGTCCAGGCTGGGCGGCCATCGACCCATGTCCCGGTGACCGACACGTCCGGGAGGCTCTCGGTGGCGACGGTGAACGGGTCGGCGTCCAGGATCGCCAGGTCGGCCAGGCGACCCGGCGTGAGTGATCCCACGTCGTCACGGCGCAGGGCGTGGGCCCCGCCCCGGGTGTAGCCCTCGAATGCCATTCGACGGGTGATCCGGCAGGCCCCGCCCAGGACCCGACCGGCTGCCGTGATCCGGGTCTCGGCGGCCCAACAGGCCAGCAGCACGTCCGGGCTGGTCACCGGGGCATCCGACGAGAGGACCACCGGCAGCCCCGCTTCGGCGATCAGGCCCGAGGGGTACATGCGCTCGGCCAGGTCCGGGTGGTCGCTCCGTACGCCCTCGCCGAACAGGTGGACCTGGGTGGGTTGGGGTACCGGGACGACTCCGAGGCGTCGCATTGTCACGAGCTGCTCGTCGGTGGGGAATCCGCAGTGCTCGATGCGGTGGCGCAGTCCCGGGTCGGGAGGCAGGCGATCCAGGGCATCCAGCACCAGTTGGATGGCATCGGGCCCCTGGGCATGCGTGGCGGTCTGGAGGCCGGCCGCAGCCGAGGCGGCAAGCAGGTCCTCCAGCCGGCCGGCTTCGTGGTACAGGTAGCCGTGGGTGGTGCCGCAACCACAAGGCAGGTAGGCGGTGCCGCCGGTCAGGGCCCCGTCTGCGTAGTGCTTGACGCCACCGAAGGCCAGGAGGTCGTCGCCCAGTCGGGAGTCGAGGCCCAGGCGTCGGAGGGCATCCACGTGGCTGGAGAGCACGTACATGGTGACGCGCAGCCGGAGGCGACCGGCATCGCGGGCGGCCAGGAAGGTCCGCATCTCGCGTTCGGTCACCTGGCAGTCGCCGACCGAGGTGATCCCTGCGGCGAGGAACTCCTCCTGGGCTGCGTCGAGCATCAGGGCCAGGTCGTCGGGATGGTCCGGAAGGTGGAGGTTCGGTCCGTGGTTGCCGACCTTCACCCCGTCCCCGCCGGTGAGGAGGTCGCAGGCGGCGTCGAAGACCCGACCGTCGGGCCGTCCGTCGGTGTCGTGGCCGATGAGGCCGCCGGTGGGGGTCGCGGTGTCGGCCGTGATCCCCGCTTCGGCGAGGCCGTGGGAGTTGACGGAGAAGCCGTGCCCGCTGACGTGCATGACCATGACGGTCCGGTCGTCGGCCACCCGGTCCAGCTCGGTCGCCGTCGGGTGCCGGCTCTCGACGAGCCTGTGGTGGTCGTAGCCGAAGCCGCGGACGGGCCCGGTCCGGGCCTCCAGCCGTGCATGCTCGCCCATCAGCTTCAGCACCTCGTCCACGCTGGAGGCCATGGACAGGTCGCCCCAGCTTCCGCACTGTCCGTGCATCAGGGGATGGGTGTGGGCGTCGACGAATCCCGGCATCAGGCAGGCACCCTCGAGGTCCACGATGTCGGCGTCGCCCAGGGCGCGGGCAGCCTCGAGGCTCCCGACGTGTGTGATCCGACGACCATCCAGGCGTACCGCCTCGGCGGTGGCGGTGTCGCCGACGACCATCGGATGGATCCTTCCCCCGGTGAGGATCACCCCACCCCGTGTCACCCGGCGCTCCCGACCCGAGCCTCCGTGGAGCCATGGAGGGTGGCCAGCGCCACGGCGATGCGACCTGCGACAGCGGCGTTGTCGCGCACCAGCGCCATGTTGGCCACCTGGCTCCGGCCGTCGGTGGCCGCAGCGACGTGCGTGAGCAGGAACGGGGTTACCTCGCGACCCCGTATCCCCCGGGTGGCAGCGGCGGCGAGGCCTGATTCGATCGCTGCGGCGATCATGTCCCGGTCCAACTCGTGCCCGACCGGAATCGGGTTCGCCACCACGGCACCGGTGGTGAGGCCGCAACCCCAGTGGGCCTCCAGGATGGCGGCGGTGCGTGCAGCGTCGTCGGACCTCGTGCCCACAGCCAGATCGGTGCCGCGGGTCCAGAACTCGGGCAGCACGTCGACGCCCTGGCCGATGACCGGCACGCCGAGCGTCTCCAGGGCCTCGAGGGTCCGGGCCACGTCCAGCACCGCCTTGGGGCCGCTGCAGACCACCGCCACCGGGATCCTTCCCAGTGCCGTGAGGTCGGCCGACACGTCCAGGTCGCCGCCGCGGTGGACCCCGCCGATCCCACCCGTGGCGAATACCCGGATGCCGGCCAGGTCAGCGGCGTGCATGGTGGCAGCCACGGTCGTGGCGCCCAGACCCCCACCGGACAGCACCCAGCCGAGGTCGCGGAGGCTCACCTTGGCTACATCGTCGGCCCGGCCCAGCCTCTCCACCTCGTCATCGGCCAGGCCGACGCGCAGTGTCCCGTCGATCACGGCGACGGTGGCCGGGACCGCTCCGGCGTCCCGGACCGCCGCCTCACAGGCCAGCGCCGTCGAGACGTTGTCCGGATGGGGCATCCCGTGGCTGATGATCGTGGACTCCAGGGCCACGACGGCACGGCCAGCGGCCAGCGCCTCGGACACGTCGTCGGCCACCACGAGGCGCCCAGCCGCCCGACTCCCGTCCACCATTTCCACAGTCTGGCCGTTGGATCACCCTGATCGGGAGGTCGGTACCCGGGGTGGGCGGTCGGGGCTGGGAGGGACCGCCGGTAGAATCAACGAGTCCACAGATGCAGGAGGCGCCCTGGTGGCAACCACCACGAAGTCCAGCACACCGGCAGCGACCGGAATCGTGAAGTCGGTCGAGTCAAACGACCTCGGCTCGGTCCTGAGCTTCGGTGATTCGTCCACCACAGCGACCCTCGTCGTTGAGGCCAGGCCCAACATCAGCGGTGCCGAGCGACGGCTGAAGGCCTTCCACGACGTCTACTCGGTTCTCCTCAGGGCCGATGCGGAGGACATCTCCGCCGAGCTCTACGGCGTCAACCACAGCGGCGAGGTGCATCGACCGGTGCCGATCGCCGATGCCCTCGGGCTGTGGGAGTTGGGCGTGCCGATCCGTGTGGAGCGGTCCGCCGCCTGACCGTCCTACGCCTGAACGGGTTCAGGCGTTCCTGGTTGCCCGGAACCGGGCAGGCGTCTCGCCGATCAGGCGTCCGAACAGACGGGTCAGGTTCGCCTGGTCCGAGAATCCGCATTCGACAGCGATGTCGGCGATCGGCCGGTCGGTGTCGACCAGGAGGCCGGCAGCACGGTCCACCCGGACGCGCAGCACGTACTGCGTCGCGGTGAGGCCGAACACCTTCTTCATCCGTCGTTCCAGCTGGCCTTCCGAACAGCCGGCAGCAGCGGCCAGGTCGGCCACCTTGAGGGCCCCGTCGGCCCGGGCCTGGACGAGCTCCACCACGCGGGTCAGCGATTCCATGGCGATTCCCTCGTCGCTGGGTGTCTCCAGGTCTCGGCTGACGCTGACCAAGCCGACCACCTCGCCGTCGCGCACGACCGGGAGCTTCGTGGTCAGGTACCAGCCGGTGGAACCGTCGGGACGTCGAATCAGCTCCAGCTCGTCGCGGAGTGCCTCGCCGTCGGAGAACACCTGGCGATCCTGTTCCTCGTAGCGCCCGGCGAGGGGAGCGGGGAACAGGTCGATGGCACGTGCGCCCACGACGTCGCGCCGGTCTGTCCGGCCTGAGCGTCGCACGAAGGCATGGTTGACGGCCACGTACCGGTCGTCGGGGCCCTTCCAGCAGAACATCACGTTGGGGAGGGCATCGAACAGCTCGAGCAGTTCCGGGGGGCAGCCGTGGTCCGGTGGCCCTCCCGGCGGGGTGTCCGCCGTCCATTTGTCCGAAATCGGGGTCATGTGTGCGCGGATCGTACAAGACCCCGAACGGTCCGATCCCGACTATGTAGGCATGGTCATGACCCGAGAGCGACGCCGTGCCTCCCATGGAGACGAACCCGGTCCCGGAGCCACCGGCCCGGCCTCGGACGGGGCCGGCCGGCACGTCGATCCGGACGCCCTTGCCGAGGACGCCGTGGCGGTCGTGGCCCGCTGGTTGACCGAGGCCCACTCGTCCGAGACGCCCACCGAGCGCCGTTCCACCGACCGGATGCGGGCGATCATCGCCGATCCGGGCGGCATCGGATTCACGATGCGGTTCGTGGACCGGGTCGCCCGACACCGCCAGGACGTGCTCGCCGCCGAGCAGCTGGTCCGCCTCGTCACCGACCGGGACCTGCCGGGCTTCCTGGGCCCCATGGACCGGCTGATGCTCCAGGCGGGGGCCCGGTTGGCGCCGGCCCTACCCAGGCTGGTCATGTCGTTGGCCCGTCGTCGGCTCCGCCAACTGGTTGGACACATGGTGGTGGACGCCGCTCCGGGTCCGATGCACGACCACCTGTCCCGGCGTCGGGCCGATGGCTACGCCATGAACGTGAACCTCCTGGGCGAGGCCGTCCTCGGCGAGGGCGAGGCCTCCCGTCGCTTCGAGCGCACCCTCGAGCTGATCCGGGATCCGGCGGTCGACTACGTCTCGGTGAAGGTCTCGGCCATCGCCAGCCAACTCAACATGTGGGCGTTCGACCACACCCTGGAACGCATCAAGGACCGACTCCGGGCCCTCTACCGGGCGGCTGCGGCAGCCCCCACGGAGGCCGGTCGGACCACCTTCGTGAACCTCGACATGGAGGAGCACCGGGACCTGGAGGTCACCCTCCGGGCGTTCATGGAGCTGCTGGACGAACCCGACCTGAAGGGCCTGGAGGCAGGAATCGTGCTGCAGGCCTACCTGCCTGATGCCTTCGGGGCCCTGCAGCGCATCACGGCATGGGCCGGCGCACGGTCCAGCACCGGCGGGGGAGACGTGAAGGTCAGGCTGGTCAAGGGAGCCAATCTGGGAATGGAGAGGGTCGACGCCGCGATGCACGGTTGGGTACAGGCGCCCTACGGGACCAAGGCCGAGGTGGACGCCAACTACAAGCGTTGCGTGGACTGGGCCCTGCGACCCATCCACGCCCGTTCTGTCCGCATCGGCCTGGCCAGCCACAACCTGTTCGACGTGGCCTGGGCCCACCTCCTGGCCGAGGCACGCGGCGTGGCCGACAGGGTGGAGTTCGAGATGCTCCAGGGCATGGCGCCGTCCCAGGCCCGCGTGGTCCGGGCCGAGGCTGGGGGCCTGCTCCTCTACACGCCGATAGTGGGACGCGATGACTTCGACGTGGCCGTCAGCTACCTCTTCCGCCGCCTCGAGGAGAACAGCTCCGAGGAGAACTTCCTCCACCACCTGTTCACCCTGCGTCCGGGCACGCCGGACTTCGAGGAGCAGGCCGGGTGCTTCCGTGCAGCGGTGGCCGGCCGTTGGAAGGTGGGGGACCTGCCCCGCCGGGAGGCCGAGGTGCCGCCGAAGGGTGGTGGACGGTTCCGGAACCAGCCCGACGGCGATCCGACGCTTCCGGCCACCCGCCGCCGGCTGGACGCGCTGGCGGCCAGGGAGTTCGAACCGGTACGGACCACGCTCACCTCGACGATCGACGGGATCGATGCGGAGGTGGCCACGGCCCGTGCCGCCCAGGCCGAGTGGGCCGCACGTGGGGCCTCCGAGAGGTGCGAGGTGCTGCGTCGCGTGGCCGACGAGCTCGTGGCCCGACACGACGACCTGCTCCTGGCCATG
>DUAC01000020.1 GCA_012961035.1 Acidimicrobiia bacterium | reverse complement strand
AGCTTGGGTAGCAGCGAGGCCTGCACCGCCTGGAAGAAGAACAGGGGCACCCGGGCGACGAGCAGAGCGTTCAGGAACCGTCCGGCCTCCTCACGCTGCGTCGGCCCGGCCAGGAGCTCCACGGTCAGCGGGCTGACGTTCAGCACGATCGCCGTGGATACCGATGCCACCAGCAGGAACCCCATGGCCGGAGCCAGTGCGCCGAGCTCGGCACGGCGGCCCGGCGCAACGATGCCCGGCACCGGCTGGGACGCCTCCGACCCACGGGCCGCGGAGCGCCGGCCGGTCAGGGCGGCGGCCACCCCCAGGAACGGTGCGCCGCCCACGGCCAGCCCGTACACAGCCACATCGTCGGTGAGCACCAACGAGCCGATCCCGACGAGCAGCAGGCGACCGATGCCGTCACCGATGAAGTAGCGGGCGTAGCCGCCGAAGTGACCCAGGCCGGCCAGCACCCCGCGCACGAGGTGCCCGGTCCCCAACCCGACCAGGACCAGGAGCAGTGCGACGAACAGGATGCCCTGGCCTGCGAAGAGGCTGTCCACGATCCACGGTGCGGCCACCACGGCGACCACCGCCAGGGCCAGGGCCAGGGAACCACCCAGGATGGCCGCCGGACGGATCACGGACCCCAGCCCATTGGCGGACCTCCCGGCGATGACACGTGCCGTCTCCTGCTCCAGCGGCTGGAAGAACCCGGGCCCGAGTAGGAAGCTGAGCGCCCAGAGCAGGCCGACGGGCGTGTAGGCCGCGGCACCGAGGTCCCGGGAAGCAAGCGTGATGAACGTGTAGGCGGCCAGGCCGTTGACAAGCAGGCCGCCGCTGACAGCGACCGTGCCCTCGGGCAACCTGTCCAGGATCCTCATCAGCATCTGTCGGGAACCTTCGTCATCCGGTCGGGCGGTCAGCGACCGATGCCCACGAAAGCCACGCCCAGGTCGCGCCAGGGGCCCGGGTCCAGCAGGTTCCGGGCGTCGACCACCGCACGACCGGCCATGACGGCAACAGCGTCGGACGGAACCACCTCGGTGTACTCGGGCCACTCCGTCAGGACCAGCAGGACGTCGGCACCGGCGCAGGCGTCCAACGGGCCTTCAGCCACCACCAGCTCCGCGGGCATGGGAGCACGACGGACCTGGACCGTCGGGTCGTGTGCGGTGACCGATGCCCCGGCAGCCAGGAGGCGATCCACGATCTCGAGTGCGGGGGAGTCCCGCAGGTCATCGGTTCCGGCCTTGAAGGTGAGACCCCAGACGGCCACCGACCGACCGGCCAGGTCACCCCCGACCGCCCGCCGGACCTTCTCGACTATCCGGTCGAACTGCTGGCGGTTCACCTTGATGGCGCTGTCCAGGAACTCGAAGTCGTACCCGGCCTGTCCCGCCTGGTGGATGAGCGCCCGGGAGTCCTTCGGGAAGCAGCTCCCGCCCCAGCCCGGACCCGGCCGGAGATGGCTGGCACCGATGCGAGGGTCGTAGCCGAGGGCCAGCACGACGTCGTCGATGTCGGCGCCGACGCTCTCGCAGACGGCGGCTATGGCGTTGGCGAACGAGAGCTTGGTCACCAGGAAGGCGTTGGCGGCGTACTTGATGGTCTCGGCGGACGCCGGGTCGGTGAGGACCATGGGGGCGTCGATCCCGTCGTAGACGGCCCGCACCACGTCACGCGCCCGCTCATCATCGCTGCCGATGACGATCCGGTCGGGTGCCAGGAAGTCGCCCACCGCGGTGCCCTCCCGTAGGAACTCAGGGTTCGACGCCACGGACACGTCGTCGCGACCGATGATCCCGGACACCACCGCGGTGGTTCCGACCGGCACCGTGGACTTGTTCACGACGACGGCCCCTGCAGCCAGCGACGCACCAATGGATGCGGCGGCGGCCTCCACGTACGAGAGGTCCACGGAACCGTCCGGGGCATGCGGGGTGGGCAGGCACAGGAACACAACCTGGCGGTCGACGACCGAACCGGCCACGTCGGCCGTGAACCCCAGTCGGTCGGCGGCCAGGCCCTCGGCCACGAGCTCGGGCAGGCCGGCCTCCACTATCGGCACCTCGCCCGCCTTGAGGCGTTCCACCTTGTCCACGTCCACGTCGGCGCAGAGCACGTCGTGGCCCAGGTGGGCCAGGCAGGCGCCGGTGGTCAGGCCGACGTAGCCGGTACCGATTATCGCCAGTCGGGCCATGGTGGCGAGTCTCGCATGGTGCGACGCAATCCCCGACGCCGCAGAGTCAGCCGATCGGGCGACCCGCCGGTCGCAGCCGGGTCAACCCTCAGGCGGTGCGGTCACCTTCGGCATGCAGAGACCGTCCAACTCGGCGATCTCTATGCGGTCGCGGTTCTCCCACGTCACCTCCAGCGACGGGTCGCGCTGCAACCGGTACTCGCGGAACGACATGTCCATGGCGTCGAAGGCCACGAGGCGGCCCGAGAGGCCGTCGCCCAGGCCCAGGATGAGCTTGATCGCCTCCAAGGCCTGGATGGAGCCCACGATCCCGGGCAGCACGCCCAGCACGCCGGCCTCGGCGCAACTGGGTGCGAACTCGGCGGGGGGCGCCTCCGGGAGCATGTCCCGGTAGGTGACGCCGTTGCGGGGGTCGAACACCGTGACCTGGCCCTCGAACCGGAAGATCGAGCCGTGGACCACGGGGATGCCCAACTTCACCGTTGCGTCGTTGAGCAGGTAGCGGCTGGGGAAGTTGTCGGCGCCGTCCACCACGACGTCGTACCCGTCCAGGATCTCCATGATGTTGTCGGCGCCCAGTCGGACGTCGTAGGTGACGACGTCCACGTCCGGGTTCAGGGCGGTGAGGGTCTTCTTGGCCGAGTCGACCTTCCGGTCGCCAATGCGATCCAGGTTGTGGAGGATCTGGCGCTGCAGGTTCGACTCGTCCACGACGTCCATGTCGACGATGCCCAGCTTGCCGACACCGGCGGCGGCCAGGTACATGGCGGCGGGCGAACCGAGGCCACCGGCACCCAGCAGGAGGACGCTGGCGTCCAGCAGCTTGAGCTGGCCCTCCTCCCCCACCTCGGGGAGGAGCAGGTGGCGCTGGTAGCGGTTGCGCTGCTCGGCGGTGAGGGTGCGCGGCGTACGCCACTCACGGCCCTCGTCCTTCCAGCGGTTGAAGCCGCCGTCCATGGACACCACGTTGGAGTAGCCGAGCTGCTGGAGCGTGTCCGCGGCAAAGGCCGAACGGACGCCACCTGCGCACATCACGACGATGGCGTGATCGCGGTCGGTCACCCGGTTCTCGATGCCGGACTCCAGGTTGCCCCGGGGAATGTGCATCGAGCCGGGAATCGCCCCCTGCTCGAACTCGTCCGGCTCGCGGACGTCGAGGAGGAGGTGGCCGTCGGCCAGCAGGGCCTCGGCCCCGGCCGGGTCGGTCTCGGTGATGCGCGCACGGGCATCGGCCAGGAGGTCTCTGAATGTAGCCATACGGGAAAGCCTACCAAGTAGGTCGGGATTCATCCACCGCTTCCGGGTGTCGGCCGACTATCCGTGGCAGGACCTCGCTTATCGACCCCCGTACGTTGACGGTGGCCAGGTGGTCCATCTCGGTCGGCGAGCCGTTCACCACCACGATGGCCGCCCCGTGGTCGACCGCCTCCGGGACCATCAGGGCCACCGGGTAGACGCCCAGCGTGGAGCCCACGGCGAGCAGGACGTCACATTCCCGGGCCGCCGCCAGGGAGCGTTCCATGTCCCCCTCGAACAGGTCCTGGCCGAAGCTCACGGTGGCCGACTTGAGGAGGCCGCCACAGGCGTCGCAGCGGGGGTCCAGGTCACCAGAGCGCACCCGGTCCAGGACGACGTCGATCCCGGCACGCCAGTCACAGCCGAGGCACATCGCCCGGCGGACCGTGCCGTGGACCTCCACGACGAGGGCGGGGTCGGTTCCGGCCATGACGTGCAGGCCGTCCACGTTCTGGGTCACCAGGGTGTGCAGGCGGCCGCCGACCTCCAGCAGCCGCAGGGCCCTGTGCCCATCATTGGGTTCGACACCGTCCCACATTCCGCCATGGGCGAGGACCTCCCAACGGGCCCGACGAACAGCCGGATCGGTCATGAAGTACCGGAGGTCTGAGGCCTTCTCGGCCTCGGGATTCTTCGTCCAGACCCCCTCGGGCCCACGGAAGTCCGGGATCCCACTGTCGGTCGAGATGCCCGCCCCGGTCAGCACCGTGACAGAGGCCGCACCGGCCACCAGGTCCGCCGCTGCGAGGACCGCCGCCTCGAGCGTCCCGGCCGGTGGCGTCCCCAGATCCTCCATCGCCGGAGCCTCGCAGCACACGGCTCATGGCGCCACAGCGGAAAATCGGACCTATAGGGGTTGACAGGTACTGAAAGTCCCTGTCAATATCCACCACGACTTCCCCGGGTCCACAGGCCATGGCCACGCAACCCAGACCAGGAGGAGCCACCGTGCCCACCCAACCCGCCTTCCCGACCAGCCAACTCCGCATCGAGGCGTGGGACGATCCCATCATCGATCGGCTCGGACACGACCCCCGATCCACCTACGTGGAGACCTACTGGCTGGGCATCCTCGGTCCCAGCGCCTGCTGGCTGCTGCGCCGCATGGCCGACGGCCTCGACGCCGACCCCGACGGCTTCGACATGGACCTCTCGGATACCGCTGCCGCCATCGGCCTCCGGTTGAACGGCGGTCGCCACGCGCCGTTCCTGAGGACCCTCGGCAGGCTCTGCCAGTTCCGGATGGCCCGGCAGTGCGGACCGGAGGTCCTGGAGGTTCGCCGCAAGTTGCCGCCACTCACCCTCGCCCAGGTGGACCGCCTGCCCGCCGAGTTGCGGGACCGCCACCGTGCCCGCGTCGCCGAGCAGGGCCAGCGGACGATCACCAGCGACGACCCGACACGTCGGATCCGGCGCCTGGCCCTGACCCTGGTGCAGCTCGGCGAGGACCGTGACGCAACGGCCAGGCAGCTCCGGGAATGGCGGTTCGACACCGGGCTGTGCGATACCGCCGCCGGCTGGGCGTGGAACATCCGACACCGCCTCGCCGCCCCGCCACCGGGCACGAGCAGGCCACCGGGCACGAGCGGGCCACCGGCCAACCGGAACCCGGAGGAACGCCCCGCACTGGACGGCGCCGCCTGAGCCCAGGCTCGCCGCGACCAGTTACCGGCCCCCCTCCGGGAACTGGTCCGACGGCAGCGCCCGGACCGACACCCGACCCCTCTCTCGGGCCGACCACCGGGCGGCACGATGCCGACGCCTACGGGCGTCGGCATCGTCGCGTCAACGCGTTGATCAGCCCCCGGGAGTGAAGGAGCAGACCAGGTCCACCAGGAGGCGGACGCCGAAGCCCGTACCGCCCCGGGTGACCTCGCAGTCGTCGCCGTCGGCGAAGGCCGGACCGGCGATGTCCAGGTGGGCCCACGGGATCCCGTCGGCCACGAACTCACCCAGGATCAGGCCGGCCGTGATGGCCCCGCCGTGGGGGCCACCGATGTTCTTCATGTCGGCGACCGGCGAATCCACCATGCGTCGGTAGTCGGCGGGCAATGGCAGGCGCCAGACGCGCTCGCCGGTACGGGCCGAGGCGCCCTCCACCTGGGACAGGAAGCCGTCGTCACGACCCATGAGGCCCGCGATCCGTGGACCCAGGGCCACCATGCAGGCGCCGGTGAGGGTGGCCAGGTCCACAATGGCGTCCGGCTTCGCCTCGGATGCCAGCGACAGGGCGTCTGCCAGCACCAGGCGACCCTCGGCGTCGGTGTTCAGGACCTCGATGGTCTTCCCGTTGCGGATCGTGAGCACGTCACCGGGGCGGGTGGCGTCGCCGCCGAGCATGTTGTCGGTCATGGGCAGGTAGGCCCGCACCCGACACCGTGGCGCCAGCACCGGCAGCACCGACATGGCCCCCACCACGGCAGCAGCTCCACCCATGTCCATCTTCATGTCCATCATGCCCACGCCGGACTTGATGGACAGGCCGCCGGAATCGAAGGTGAGCCCCTTGCCCACGAGCGCAATGGTGCCCTTCGGGCGCCCCTTCGGCGTCCAGGTGAGCTCCACGAAGCGGGGCGGCTGGGTGGAGCCACGGCTGACGCCCAGCAGGCCACCCAGGCGGGCCCGCCTGATCGCCGCCTCGTCCATGACCTTCACCGTGAGGCCGCTGTCGCGCGCCATCCGGCGCACCCGGTTGGCGAACTTCGGCGGTGTCAGGCTGCCGCCCGGTTCGTTCACCAGGTCCCGGGCCAGCTTCACGCCCTCGACCACCGCCATCGCATGCTCCACGGCGGTACGGATCCCGGCCGCCGTGCTCCCCACCAGGGTCACCTTCCCAAGGCGGTCCTCGTCCTTCGTGGACTTGTATCCGAACCTGTAGAGCGCCAGGGCCGTGCCCTCCACCACCGCCCGGGCCGCCTCGGGTCCGGGAACCGCGTCCGTCGCCGAGGCCAGGTCCAGGGCCAGCGAACGCCGCCCCCTGACCGCCCGGGCCAGGCAGGCCGATGCCCGCCTGAGGCCATCCGGGTCGACCCCGTCGGCCGGACCCAGGCCCACGGCCACCACCAGGCGGCCCTCAGCGGGAACCACCTGCACCTGTTCCACCTTGGCCGTGAACCCCAGGCGACCCAGGTCACCGCGGTCCAGGCCCGCCGGCAGCGGCCCGTCGCCGGCCAGGACCTCGGTGGTGAGACCGTGGGCCACGACCTCGGCACGGGCCGGGGCCCTACGGGCGGTGGAGAACTGGATTGGCATACGGGTTCCTCCCAGAGCGATCTGTCACGGTCCTACGGGCAATCGGCCCGGTCATACCCGGTCGGGGGTCGACCCGTCCGGCACCGAGCGGGTAGCCAGCGAGACCCCCTCGCGCCAGCGCGCCAACGTCCACACCAGGTCCGAGAGCCGGTTCAGGTACGGCACGACGGAGGATCCCTCGGCGGCGACCGACAGGGAGGAACGTTCCGCCCGTCGACACACCGTGCGGGCCACGTCCAGGCGGGCCGCCACCTCGTCCTCCCCGGGAACCACGAACTCCGTCGGCGGCTCGAACCGACCTGACACGTCGTCTATGAGGCCCTCCAGGCGCACCACCATCTCGGGCGTGGAGAGCGAGCCAGACTCGGCCAGCAGGTCCAGCCGGTCGGGATTGCAGGCCAGCTCGGCCATGACCAGCCAGAGGTCGCGTTCCAGACCCACGAGGATCTCGGCCAGCTCGCCGGTGGCGGCCGCACGGGCCAGGCCCAGGAATGCCTGGAGCTCGTCCACGTCGCCGTAGGCGGTCGGTCGTGGGGAGTCCTTCGCCACCCGTCCGCCGTGGAACAGCCCCGTCGTGCCGTCGTCACCCTTGCGTGTGTACACCTTCATCGCCGCTCCGAGCCCTCCATCAGACGGCGGATCCTACCCGTGGGTGGTCCCACAGGCCCGACCCCGGAGGACGGAGGGCCGGCTCTCAAGCCAGTGCCGCCCTGGCCACGAGGTCCATTCCGAAGGCGGTCAGGATGGCCAGGTACAACAGGCCGGTGGCAGCCATCACCGCCGAGTACTGCCGTTCCCTGAGCGCCGCCCGGGTGGCGATCACGAGCACCAGGGTGGACACGGTGCAGGCCACCCAGAACCAACCCAGCAGGCCGTTGTAGCCATCGGGGATGGACCCGTCCAGCACCGAGAGCATCCCCGTCGGCCAGAGCAGGACGAGCAACTCGAACGGCCAGACCAGGCCCGTCCAGGCCACCAACTCCAGGAGGGGCCCACGGGCCAGCCCCGGCTGCACCAGGTACCAGTGCCCGAGCAGCATGGCGCTGGTCACCGCTCCCAGGAACAGGGATCCGACCAGTGTCCGGGCCACGGCCAGCAGCGCCGGGTCGCCTGCGGCCATTCCGCCGGCCACCAGGCCGATGAGGCCCACGACGGGCGCTACGAGGTCCAGCCACGGAGGGAACTCGGGCACGGCGTCGTCGTAGTCGACCCGGTCGCGGTCGATGCCGGTCATGGCCGCCACCCTCGCCGTCCGGCGCTCCTCCACCCCACGCTGGCCTGCCACCCCGGCCCGGCGGCGCAGGACCGAGACGACCATTGCGACGACCGTGGCGACCACCACGGCCAGAGCCGAGGCGTCCCTGACTGGAACCGGGTCGAAGAGCAGGCCCACGACCACGCCACCGACGGCCATGAGGCCGAAGGTGATCCGGATCGTCCAGCCGTAGCCGATGCCGACCTCGCGGCGCCGACCCGTAAGCCACATGAAGAACAGCCCCCCGACCGCCCACTGGAGCAGGAAGGTGGCAGCGTCGAGGTCGATCACGCCTGGCCCGGAGGCATCCGGATGCTCAACCGTCGACCACGGCGAGGCCATGGTCGATCCGGTTCATGGCGTCGGGCCCGTCGACGGTGGCCACCACGATGTCCTCCAGCCGGGCGCCCCAGGAATCCGGCACGTAGATGCCCGGCTCGACCGAGAAGGCATGACCGGCCACCAGCGGCAGGTCGTTGCCGGCCACGATGTTGGGGTGCTCATGGGCCTCCACGCCGATGCCGTGACCCGTCCGGTGCACGAAGTACTCCCCGTAGCCGGCGTCCTGGATGACCCGCCGGGCCGCAGCGTCCACGTCCTCGCACGGCGTGCCCACCGTGGCCGCCGCCACGCCGGCCGCATGCGAGTCGTGCAGCACCGAGTAGAGCTCGGCGAAGCCGGCCGGGGGCTCGCCGACGTGCACGCAGCGCGTTATGTCCGAGCAGTAGCCGACGTCGTCCGGCCCGGCCATGGTGCCGCCGATGTCGAACAGCACGCCCTCGCCCGCACGGATGACGCGCCCACCGGACTCGTGGTGGGGGCTGGCCGCATTGGGTCCTGAGGCCACGATCACGAAGTTCACCCTGTGGTGGCCCTCGTCCAGGATCCGCCGGCCGATCTGGGCCGCCACATCGGCCTCCGTCCTCCCGACCAGGGCCACGTTGCCGGCCTGGACATCGGCCAGGATGCGGTCCACCGCCGCACCCGCCCGGCGCAGCGCCTCCACCTCGGCGTCGTCCTTCACCATCCGGATCGGCGCCGTCACCTCGGACGCCCGGCGAAATCCCAGTCCCGGGCAGGCCGCCACCAGGTCCACCACGAAACCGGCCCAGGTCTGGTCCCCGATGGCCGCCGTGGTCGAGGCACCCACCAGATCAGCCACCAGGGCGATCGGGTCCTCACCGTCGCGCCACGTGACCATCTCGAACACCTCGGGGCGTTCGACGACCCGGGGCGCCTCCAGGTGTGGAACCACCAGGTGGACGTCGCCGTCACGTGGCACGACCAGCATGGTGAGGCGCTCCAACGGCATGGCCTCGTAGCCGCAGAAGTAGGGCAGGTCAGCGCCCAGCGAGAGGAGGAGGACGTCGACCCCGAGGTCGGCCATGGATTCCCGGGCCCTCTGGATGCGCTGGCTGAACACGGCGACAGGCTATGGGGGCGGAAGGCGGCGGGGGACGACAGGCCGGTCAGGCCGGACGGGCCAAGAGGGCCACCTGCACCGACCGGTCCACCGCCGGTGCGACACCCACGGCGTCGGCAGCCTGGCTTGCGTGGTAGCTGGACCTCGTGAGCGGTCCGGCCTCCACGTGGCCGATCCCCAGCGCCAGACCAAGCGCCGCCCAACGGTCGAACGTGGCAGGTTCCACCCAGCGATCCACCTCCAGGTGGCTGGTGGTGGGCCGCAGGTACTGGCCGATCGTGACGATGTCGCAGCCGACGGCGGCCAGGTCGGCCAGACAGCCATCCACCTCGTCATCGGTCTCCCCGAGGCCCACGATGATCGACGACTTCGTGGTCAGGCCCGCAGACCCGGCCCGGGCCAGCACCGAGAGGCTGCGTGCGTAGGAGGCCGACGGGCGGACCCTGCGTTGCAGGCGGGCCACCGTCTCGATGTTGTGGTTCAACACCTCCGGTCGGGCATCGAACACGAGCTGGAGGGCGTCGGGATCCCCCTTGCAGTCGGGGATGAGCACCTCCACGGCGGTCCCGGGGTTCCGCTCCCGGATGGCGGCGATGGTCGCCACGAAGGCGGCCGCACCGCCATCAGGCAGGTCGTCACGGGCCACCGCCGTGACCACGGCATGGCGCAGGCCCATGTCGGCCACGGCCTCGGCCACCCGCCGGGGCTCGTCCAGGTCCAGGCCGTCAGGGCGCCGGGTGTCGACCAGGCAGAAGCCGCAGGCCCGGGTGCACCGCTCGCCGTTGATCATGAAGGTGGCCGTGCCGTCGTTCCAGCAGTCGAACACGTTCGGGCACCCCGCCTCCTCGCAGACCGTGGTGAGACGCTTCGAGCGCATCGTCGACTTCAGGCGCAGGTACTCCGGACCGGTCTCCAGCGGCACCCGCATCCACTCCGGCTTGCGACCCACCGGCGGCCGGGCCCCCGCCCCCGCTCCACGGCTGAAGGCACTCAGGTCCCCGGTGCGGTGCGCCCAGGCGACATCGGCCCGCTCCACCGGACCGTCGGCCCAGCGCTCGGCCGCATGCCCGGCCACCAGGTCGACAACCTGGCGCATGGTGGCGTCGACCCCCTCGGCCGCCAGCGAGGTGACGCCGTAGCCGGTGATCCCGCAAGGCACCATCCGGTCGAAGAAAGCCATGTCGGGGTCCACGTTGAGGGCGAAGCCGTGCATGGTGTGACTCCGGGTGAGCTTCACCCCGATGGCCGCCACCTTCCGGGGCCGGGGCCCATCGGGTTCCACCCACACGCCCGGGAACTGCCGTAGGCGCCCCACGTCAACGAGGCCCAGGTCGCGGCACACGTCCATGACGAGGTCCTCCACGGAGCGCACGTAGGCCACCGTGTCGGCCATGCCGCCGCCCCTCTTGCCGGGCAGGTGGAGCAGCGGGTAGCCGACCAGCTGCCCGGGACCGTGGAAGGTGATGTCGCCGCCGCGATCCGCACGCACGAGGTCGGCTCCCACCTCGTCGGGTGACAGCAGCAGGTTGTCCATCGAGGCCCTCACCCCGAGCGTGTACACCGCATGGTGCTCGAGCAGCAGCAGGTGGTCCTGGGGTTCGGAAACCGACCCGGCGTGGGCGTGCATGCGTTGCTGCAACGCCAGGGCGTCGCGGTACCGGACGCGTCCCAGCCACCTGGTCCGGAACGGCCGGGAGCCACCACCCGGGGTCACGCCCCGTCGGCCTCGTCGGCCCAGCGCCCGACCCAGTCGGTGGTCTCCAGGATCCGCTTCAGCTCCTGCAGGAAGGCCGCCGCGTACGCCCCGTCGAAGGCACGGTGGTCCCAGGCGAGGGCCAGGATGCCCAGGGGCCGGACCCCGATGGTCTCGACACCGTCTGCGTCGACGACCACTGCCGGCTTCCGGGCGATTCCGTCGGTGGACAGGATCGCCACCTGCGGCTGGTTGATGATCGGGAACTGGAACAGCGTGCCGTACTGGCCCGGGTTGGTGACGGTGAAGGTCCCACCGGAGAGGTCGTCGGGGACGAGCCTGCGATCCCGGGCACGACCGGCCACCTCGTGGATGGACCTGGCCAGGTCCCGGATCGACAGGTCCCCCACCTTGCGGACGACCGGCGCCACCAGGCCCTCGAACCCGAGGTCCACGGCGACGGCCAGGTTCACGTCACCGTGCACGATCAGCTCGTCGTCGCCGACGCTGGCGTTGAGGCGGGGGAAGGCGGCCAGGGCCTCGGCCAGGGCGGCGACGATGAACGGCAGGTAGGTGAGGCTGGATCCCTCGGCGTCCCGCCAGGCGTCCTTCTCCGCATACCGCAGGCGGTCCACGGCATCGAAGTCGACCTCCATGGCGGTCAGGACGTGTGGGGAGGTGGCCTTGGATCCGACCATGTGCCTGGCCGTGGCCTTCCGGATGCCGTTGAACGGCTCGGCCCGCTCGGGGTTGTCGCGCAGGAACGTCTCCACGTCACCACGCGTCAGGCGGCCACCCAGGCCGGTCCCACGAACCCTCGCCGGGTCCAGGCCATTCTCAGCCAACAGTCGCCTCACCACCGGAGACAACAGACGCACCCCGGCTCGTCCTCGATGCTCCACCCCGGTCCCCGTCGCCCCCGCCGGCCCGGCCGCCGCAGCTGAAGCTACGACGGCGTCCGAACCGGCAGGGACACCGGATCCCTGTTCGGATGTGGACAAGCCCGTGCCACCGGCTCCGGCTCCGGCGACGGCGGAAGGAGTAGGCAGAGGAGAGGTAGAGGAGGGGTCGTCGGGGTCGATGCGGCAGAGGAGGGCTCCGACGGGGATGGTGGCCCCTTCGGAGGCGATGATCTCGACCAGCACCCCACCCAGGGGTGACGGCACCTCGGAGTCGACCTTCTCGGTCGAGACCTCGTAGAGCGGGGCGTCTGCCGGAACCGTCTCGCCGATGCCGAAGAACCAGCGTGTGATGGTGCCCTCGGTGACCGTCTCGCCTAGCTGGGGGAGGAGGACGTCGGCCATCGGATCAGCCGTGGAGCGCTCGGCCGGTGAGCGCCATGGCCGTCTCGCCGAACAGCTCGCTGAGCGTCGGGTGGGGTTGGATGAACTCGGCCACCTCGTCCACCGTGGCCTCCCAGTTGACGGCCAGGTAGGCCTGCCCGAGTTGTTCGGTGACCCACGGTCCGACCATGTGGACGCCCAGGATGCGACCCGCCCGCCCATCGGCGTCCCTGGCGGCGACGACCTTCACCAGACCATCCACGTCGCCGATGATCATGGCCCTGCCGTTGCCGGCGAACCGGTGGCTGCTGACCACCACGTCGTGGCCGGCCTCGATGGCCGCGGCCTCCGTAAGCCCGGCGAAGGCCACCTCGGGGTGGCTGTAGATGCACCACGGCACGGTCGTCGGGTCGATCGGCCTCGGCGACTCGCCCAGCAGGTCCTTCACCACGAACATCCCCTCGGCGAAGCCGACATGGGCCAGCTGCGGGGTGGGCACGACGTCGCCCACCGCGTAGACGCCCGGCTCGCCGGTCCGGAGGCGGTCGTCGACACCGATGAAGCCCCTCTCGTCGACCACCACGCGGGTCCCTACCAGGCCGGCCGAGTCGCCCCGGGGGCGACGTCCGACGGCGACCACCACGAGGTCCACCTCGACCGTGGAGTCATCGCCGAACCTGACCGTCGTGGCTGCATCGGAGGGATCGTGGCCGTGGACCGGCACCCCTGAGTGGACGTCGATGCGGCGTCGTCTGAAGGAACGCCGGACGGTCTTGGCCACGTCGATGTCACACCCCGGGAGGATCTCGGTAGCGGCCTCCAGCAGGGTGACCGCCGATCCGTAGTCGGCCAGCATGGATGCGAACTCGCATCCGATGGCTCCGCCCCCGATGACCGCGACACGGTCGGGAACCTCGGTGATGGACAGCAACTCGTCGCTGGTGACCACCAGGGAGCCGTCGATGTCGAAGCCCGGAATGGTCCGCGGCGTGGAGCCGGTGGCCAGCACCACGTGGTCGGCCGCAACCACGACCGGACCATCCGGCCCGTCGACGGTCACCACGTGGTCGACCCCGAGGCGTCCCGTTCCGTCGTAGACGGTGACGTCACGCCCCGCCAGCAGCGAGCCGAGTCCCTTGACCAGGCCGTCGATGACCTTCTGCTTGCGTACCTGGCTGACGGCCAGGTCCACGGTCGGCTCGACGCCGCCGGTCACCACTCCGAACCCGGCCGCATCGCGCACGGTGCGCAGCACCGAGGCGGTCTCCAGGAGTTCCTTGGCCGGTATGCAACCCACGTGCAGGCAGGTGCCGCCGAGGCTGCGCTCCTCGACGAGGCCGACGTCCAGGCCGGAGGCCGCCCCGTAGAGGGCCGCCGCGTAGCCGGCCGGACCGCCACCAACCACCACCAGGTCGTGCCGGACTGTCACGGCGCCATCACCACCTGGACCGTGAAGGCCACCAGTAGGCCCATCCCGCAGACGAGTGCCGAAAGGATCAACATGCGCGTGCTCACGCCGCCGACGGTACCGCGGCTGGCATCGGGGGGCGGCCCCGTATCCTGACCGGACCCCGATTCCCACTAGGAGCACCGATGTCCGGGAAGACCCTGAGCCAGAAGGTCTGGGACCGCCACGTGGTGCGGTCGGCCGATGGCGAGCCCGACCTGCTGTTCATCGACCTGCACCTGGTCCACGAGGTCACCTCCCCGCAGGCCTTCGACGGCCTCCGCATGGCCGGTCGGAAGGTCCGCCACCCGGAACTGACGGTGGCCACCGAGGACCACAACGTGCCGACCGTCGACATCGACCAGCCCATCGCCGACCCCGTCAGCCGCATCCAGATCGAGACCCTTCGCTCCAACTGCGACGAGTTCGGCGTGCGCCTCTACCCGATGGGCGATCCCGGCCAGGGAATCGTTCACGTCATCGGCCCGGAGAAGGGCCTGACGCTGCCCGGCATGACCGTCGTGTGCGGTGACAGCCACACCAGCACCCACGGGGCGTTCGGCGCCCTGGCCTTCGGGATCGGCACCAGCGAGGTGGAACACGTGCTGGCCACCCAGTCCCTCCCCCAGCAGCGCCCCGGCACCCTGGCGGTGACGGTGAACGGCACCCTGCCGGAGGGTTCCACCGCCAAGGACGTGATCCTGGCGATCATCGGGCGCCTCGGCACAGGCGGCGGGATCGGCTCGATCATCGAATACCGCGGCGAGGTGATCCGGAACCTCTCCATGGAGGGCCGGATGACCGTCTGCAACATGTCGATAGAGGCCGGCGCCAAGGCCGGGCTGATCGCCCCGGACGAGACCACCTTCGAGTACCTGGAGGGCCGGGACCATGCCCCGACGGGCGACGACTGGGATGCGGCGGTGGCCGACTGGAGGACTCTGGCCACCGATGACGACGCCGTGTTCGACGCCGAGATCGTCATGGACGGTGCCGACATCGTCCCCCACGTGTCATGGGGTTCCAACCCCGGCCAGGTGATGCGGATGGACTCGGCGATCCCCGACCCCGGCTCGTTCGAGGAGCCCAGCCAGCGGGAGGCGGCCCAGAGGGCACTGGACTACATGGGCCTCGCTGCCGGTACCCCGATCCGCGAGGTGGCCATCGACACCGTCTTCATCGGCTCGTGCACCAACGGCCGCATCGAGGACCTCCGGGCGGTGGCAGACGTGGCCAGGGGTCGGCGGGTAGCCGACGGCATACGCACCCTGATCGTTCCCGGTTCGTGGATGGTGAAGGCCCAGGCCGAGGCAGAGGGCCTGCCCGAGGTGTTCATCGCAGCCGGTTTCGACTGGCGGGAGCCCGGATGCTCCATGTGCCTGGCCATGAACCCCGACAAGCTCACCGCCGGCGAGCGTTGCGCCAGCACCAGCAACCGGAACTTCGAGGGACGACAGGGCCGCGGCGGCCGCACACATCTCGTCTCGCCCGCCGTTGCAGCCGCCACCGCCATCGCCGGCAGGTTCGCCACGCCTGCCGACCTGGACTGAGGAGCGAACATGGAAGCCGTACAGATCGTCTCCGGTACAGCGGTACCGCTGCGTCGCTCGGACGTGGACACCGACCAGATCATCCCCAGCGACTGGCTGAAGCGCGTAGAGCGCACCGGCTTCGAGAAGGGCCTCTTCTCGGAATGGCGCGACGACCGCGACTTCGTCCTGAACAACGAGCGCTACTCCGATGCCGTGGTGCTCGTCGCCGGCCCCAACTTCGGCACCGGTTCGTCACGTGAGCACGCCGTCTGGGCAATCCAGCAGTACGGGTTCGGTGCCGTGGTGTCTCCACGCTTCGCCGACATCTTCAGGAACAACTGCACGAAGAACGGCCTGGTTCCCGTGGAGGTGACACCCGAGGTGGGCGAGGCGCTGCTGGATGCAGTGGAGGCCGACCCCGACCTGGTGATCACCGTGGACGTGGCCAACCTGACGCTGGAGGCACCCGACGCCGGAATCTCATGCTCCTTCCCGATGGACCCGGCCACCCGTGAGCGGTACCTGCAGGGTCTGGACGACATCGGGATCTCGCTGCGACACGAGGACGACATTGCCGTCTTCGAGACCACCCGGCCGGCGTGGATGCCGACCACGGCATGAGGCACGGCCGCCGCATGACCGCTCCGCCACACATGCCCCTCGGCCGCCTGGCCGCAGCGCTGCTGGCAGCCCTGGCGGTCCTGGCCGCCGGGTGCGGCACGGACGCCGAGGGGCCCGGCTTCTCCGGCCAGCCGCCGGTGGTGTCCACCACCGGCGTGGTGGACGTGTCGGGAACCCAGCTGGTGGCCGGCCTCGTCGCCTTCACCAAGTGCGACGAGCTGCTCCTCCACCTGCGGGCCGAGGCCGTGGAACGCGTCGGCCCGTACGGCCTGGGGGGTGGCTGGTTCGGAGGACCCGTCATGCTCGAGATGGGCGTTGCGACGACCGACGTCGCCATGGCAGCCCCGACGGCGGGCATGGCCCGGTCCATGGAAGAGGGCGTCGACTTCTCGGGGACCAACGTGCAGGAGCTGGGCATCGACGAGCCGGACCTCCTCAAGACAGACGGTCACCGCATCCTGGTCATCGAGGACGACCGGCTGCACCTGGTGGACGTCACAGGCCCGACAGCGGTGCTGACCGGCACGCTGCGCCTGGAGGGCCACTGGAGCCGCGACCTGTTGCTGGCCGGCGATCGGGCCTTCCTCATCGCCGACACCTACCCGGACGAGGGTCACGGAATCGAGCCGTATGGCGACGACGGGGGCCAGCCGGAGGGCGAAGGCACATCACCAGCGCTGGCCATACTGTCGCCACCCGGGACGTGGAGCCCCCTCACCAGCGTGATCGAGGTGGACCTGTCTGACCCGACGGACCTCCGGGTCGCCAACGTGCTGACAGTGCAGGGCCGGCACGTCTCCAGTCGGGTGGTGGGCGGTTCGGCCCGCATCGTCGTGGCCACCACGCCCAGCGAGCTGCCGTTCGTCTACCCGGTGAGCCCGGCCGGCGAGGAACGGGCCGAGCGGTTCAACCGCGAGGTGGTGGCCGAGACCGTGCTGTCGAACTGGATGCCCGACTTCGTCCTGGAGTCAGGCGGCGAGGTCCTGGCCGAAGGCCAGCTGAACGCCTGCACCGACGTGTCCCGACCGGTGGAGTTCGCCGGCTTCTCGACCCTGACGGTCCTGACCGTGCCGCTGGACCGGCCGCTGGCCGCCCCGGCCACCACCGCTGTGCTGGCCGAGGGCTCGACCGTCTACGCGGGCCACGAGAACCTGTACGTGACGACCAACGCATGGGTGGACCCCGAGGAGATGGCCGACGAGTCGCGCGTGGCCTGGTGGAACGACAGATGGGACACGGCCGTCCACCAGTTCGACGTGACCGACCCGGCCGCCACCACCTACCTGGCCTCCGGCGTCGTGCCGGGGCACCTCCTGAACCAGTTCTCCCTGTCCGAGCACGAGGGCCACCTGCGGGTGGCCACCACCACGGGCGGCCCGTGGCGCTTCGACGAGGACGCCGAGTCGATGGTGACCGTGCTGGCCCGCAACGACGCAACCCTGGACGTGGTCGGCCAGGTCGGCGACATGGGACGGGGCGAGCGGATCTTCGCCGTCCGCTACGTGGGCGACGTGGCCTATGTGGTGACGTTCCGCCAGACCGACCCCTTCTACACCGTGGACCTCTCCGACCCGACGGCACCCGTCGTGCGCGGCGAGCTGAAGATCACCGGGTACAGCGGCTACCTGCATCCGATCGGGCCCGACCGGGTGCTGGGCATCGGCCAGGAGGCCACCGCCGAGGGACGCACCACCGGCACCAAGGTCACCCTGTTCGACGTGTCGGACCTGGACGCACCACGTGACCTGGCCACCTGGTCCATGAAGGGCGGCAATAGCGGCGTGGAATGGGACCATCGGGCGTTCCTGGCCTGGAAGGACCTGGCCGTCCTGCCATTCAACGACTGGCGGTCCGAGAACAACGGTGCGGTCGTCCTGAGGGTGGGCGACGACACGCTGGCCGAGGTGGGCCGCATCGACCACGCCGACGAGCCGGGCGCCGAGCCGGTGCCACCGTGCCCCGTGGTGGACCTGGACGAGCTGACCAGTGACTCCGGTCGCCTGGAGGAGATGATGGGCGGCGTAGTCGTCATGTTCTGTGAGAAGGGCGTGGACGCCACCATGAAGGGCCACTGGTGCGAGCGCATGCCAAGGGGGAACGGGTTCGCCGAGGAGTTCGGCATTGATCCGGAGGCCATTCCGGAGGATCAGGACCTTCTGGCCTGCCGGCCGGATGGCGACTACGTGCAGCCAATCCAGCGAACCCTCGTCATCGGCGACGGCCTCTGGTCCTACTCACGCCAGCGCCTCCAGGAGAACTCCCTGGAGGGCCTCGCACGCCTACAGGTCGTCGACCTGCAGGTCGGGTCCTAGAGCCGACCCGGACAGCACCCCGGAGGCTCCGAGCAGGGTTCAGGCCTCCAGCACGGCGAACGACCCCTGAAGCACTGCTACCGGCCGGTCGTCACCGTCGATCGTGACGCTGCACTCCAGATGCACGATCCGGCGTCCAGCCCTCAGTACCGAGGCGGTGGCGACGAGTCGTCCCCCGGGGATGGGTCGCAGGTAGCGGACCGACACCTCGATGGAGGCGCAGATCTGCCCGTCTCCCAGCACCGCCATCGTGGCCCGACCCATGGCCGTGTCGGCCAGTGTGAAGACCACCCCACCGTGCACGATCCCGTTCGGATTCAGGTGCCGGTCGTCCACGTCCAGGAACGCGACGGCGGCCCCGTCCGGACCATCCCGGATATCGAACTCGAGGAACGACCGGAGGGGAAACGCGTCGTAGCCCTCCGCACCGGTATCGACCGCCATGGGGCGCAACCTAACGGTCACCCCACCGTGGCGGTGAACCGGCCGGGGCTGCTCAGCCGATGTGGCCGGGTCGGTCCACGGCGTTGGGGTCCTCGCCCGATGCCCTGATCCGGGCGATCTTGTTGAGCGCCCCTATGAAGGCCCGGGCCGACGCCTCCACCACGTCTGTCGAGAGGCCCCGACCGGACACCTTGACACCGTCGCTGCCCTCGAAGGTGAGGGCGACGTCGGCCAGGGCGTCGACGCCGCCGGTCACCGAGGTGACGTTGTAGTCGGTCATCCGGCCCTCCGCACCCGTGGCCAACTTGACCGCCGAGCAGGAAGCGTCGACCATCCCGTCGCCCTCACAGGTGACAGCGACCTCCTCGCCGGCCACCCGCATGACGAGGTCAGCCGTCGGAGTGCTGGCGGTGCCTCCCCTCACCTCGAGGCTCACGAACTCGTAGGCGTGTTGGACGCTGCCTCCAATCTCCTCGATGGCCAGGGCCTCCAGGTCCGCATCGTTGAGCTGCACCTTGCGGTCGGCCAGCTCCTTGAACCTGGTGAAGGCCGAGTTGAGGGCGTCGCCGTGGATGTCGTGGCCCAACTTCTGGAGGGCATCGCGGAACGCCGCCCGACCCGAGTGCTTGCCCAGCACCAGCTTGCTCTCGCCCTGGCCGACGGCTGCCGGGTCCATGATCTCGTAGGTGGTGCGCTCGTTCAGCACGCCGTGCTGGTGGATGCCGGCCTCGTGGGCGAAAGCATTTCGCCCCACTACCGCCTTGTTGTACTGGACCGGGTAGCCGGTGAGGCGGCTCACGATCCGGCTGGACTTCGCCAACTCCTGGGTCCGGATGTCCACCCTGAGGCCCACGTATGTGTCGGGCCGGGTGTTGATCGCCATGACGATCTCCTCCATGGCCGCATTGCCGGCACGCTCGCCGATGCCGTTGATGGTGCACTCCACCTGGCGGGCGCCCGCCTGCACGGCGGCCAGGGTGTTGGCCACGGCGAGGCCCAGGTCATTGTGGCAATGCGTCGAGATCACGTAGTCGCCGCTCACCCGCTCCCTGATCGCCCGGATGCGCTCGGCCCACTCGACCGGTGTGGCGAAGCCCACCGTGTCCGGGATGTTGAGCGTTCCGGCGCCGTTGTCTATGGCAGCCTGGAGCACGTCGCACATGAAATCGAAGTCCGAGCGTGAGGCGTCCTCGGGGCTGAACTCGACGTCGTCGGTGTACTCACGTGCCCGCGCAACCGCCGAGGCGGCCTCGGCCAGGACCTGCTCCGGGCTCATCTTGAGCTTGAACTCCATGTGCGTCGGACTGGTGGCGATGAACGTGTGGATGCGGCGGCTGGCGGCCGGCTCTATGGCTTCCCAGCACCGGTCGATGTCCTTGTGGGAGGTGCGCGACAGCCCGCAGATGGTCGGACCCACGATCGTCGAGGCAATGGCGTGGACGGCCTCGAAATCGCCCTGGCTGGCGATCGGGAACCCGGCCTCTATGTAGTCGACGCCCAGGCGGGCCAGCTGTTCGGCGATCTCCAGCTTCTCCCCCACGTCAAGTGAGATTCCCGGCGACTGCTCGCCGTCGCGGAGGGTGGTGTCGAAGATGATCACCCGATCGGTCTTCGTCTGCTCGCTCATGGCTGGTTCCATTCTGGGTCTTGTCTTGTCTTGTCTTGTCTTGTCTTGTCTTGTCTTGTCGGTGCGATGGTGCCCTGCCCCGGCTGCCGGCTGCGATCCACCCCGTGCGGACCGTTCCCGAAAACCAGAGAACCTCCTGGCCCGGTGGGGGCAGGAGGTTCGGGCGAACGCGTATGTGGAGCGTTCGCCCTAGGTCAGCAGCTCGAGGTTGAGGATCGGTCGCATCACCATCCAGTGTAGACACCTACGCCCGGTAGGGAGCAACTCCGATTCCGGATCAGACCAGGTCCAGGGCCCGGACGGAGATGATTCCCGGTCGACGCCTGAGATCGTCAAGCACCTCCACCGACACCGGACCACCGGTGGAGAGCACCATGATCGCCGAGTGCCCGTCGCCGACGTGGCCCACCGCCATGTCTGCGACGTTGACGCCGGCGTCGCCCAGCGCCGTGCCCACGACGCCGATCATCCCGGGTCGGTCCTCGTTGCGAACGACCACCATGTGGTCCGAGGGAGGCAGGTCGATGGCGTGGTCGTCGACCATCACGATCCGCGGCTCGGACCGGATCCCGACCAGCGTGCCGGCCAGGGCATGCGACCCGGAACGCAGCGTGATGAGGTTCAGGAAGTCGGAGGATTCCACGGTCGAGATGGTCCGCACCTCCATGCCGCGCTCCGTGGCCATGTCACCCGCGTTCACATAGGTGACCGCCTCGGCCACCACCCGGTCCAGCAGGCCCTTGACCACCGCCAGGGTGGCCAACCGGTCGTCCACCCCTCCGATGGCACCGCGGAACTCGACGTCCAGGCGTTCGGGGAGGCTCTCCACCAGGGCCCCGAAGATGGCGCCCAACTGCTCGGCCAGCGGCACGAACGGCCTGATCTCGTCCGGGGCCTCACCCACGTCGACGTTCACGGCGAACGGTACGTAGTCACCCGCCAGCGCCAGCTCCACCTGCTCGGCGATGGTGATGCCCGCCTTGTCCTGGGCTTCCACGGTGCTGGCCCCCAGGTGCGGGGTGACGATCACGCCGGGCAACCCGAAGAGCGGCGACACGGTGGTGGGCTCCTCGGCGAACACGTCGATGGCGGCACCGGCCACGATGCCGACCCGGACCGCTTCGGCCAGCGCCTCCTCGTCCACGATCCCGCCCCGGGCCACGTTCACCAGGCGGAGGCCGGGCTTGGATCGCTTCAGCATCTCGGCGTCCAGCAGGCCAATGGTCTCCGGGGTGCGCGCCAGGTGCAGGGTCACGAAGTCGGACTCGGCCATGAGGTCCTCCAGGGACCGCATCTCGACGCCGGCCCGCAGCGCACTCTCCTCGGCCACGAACGGATCGTGCGCTATGCAGCGCATGCCGAACGCCGCGGCACGCCTGGCGACCATTCGCCCGATGCGCCCCAGGCCGATGATGCCGAGGGTCTTGTCCGCCAGCTCCACGCCCGCCCACTGCGAACGGTTCCACCGGCCGGCCACCAGGTCGGCGTGGGCCTGCGGGATGTTGCGGGCCTGGGCCAGCAGTAGGGCCATGGTGTGCTCAGCGGCCGACACCGAGTTGGAGAGCGGGGCATTGACCACCATCACGCCGTTGCGGGTGGCGGCCCGGACATCCACGTTGTCGAGGCCGATTCCGGCCCGGCCGACCACCAGCAGGCCGTCGACTGCGTCCAGGACCTCGGCGGTGACCCGGGTGGCCGACCTGATGATCAGGGCCGCTGCGCCCTGCAGGGCGTCCAGGAGCCCTTCGTCGTCCAGCCCCAGGCAGATGTCCACCTCATGGCCGGCCGCCCGTAGCCGCCCGAGGCCAGCCTCGGCGATCTCCTCGGTGACCAGTATCCGTGCCATGCCCCCATGGTGGCCTGCCGACCGGCGTGCTCAAAGCCGGTTGCGTGTGACATCTGACGCGACCCGTGCCGATACGACGGCCAGCGTGTCGCCAGTTCGGTCAGCGCCGGATGGCCAGCGGCGGGAGTTCGTCGGCGGGTTGGAAGCCGAACCGGTCGGAGAAGAACGACAGCTCGGCCTCGAGTGCCCGCACCACGTTGGCGGCCCTGCGGAACCCGTGGCCCTCGTCCGGAAATTCGATGAGGGCGAACGGTACGCCCCGGCTCTGCAGGGCATCGGCCATGAGGTGCGCCTGGGCCGGTGGCACCACGGCGTCCTCGGAACCCTGGAGCAGCAGGATCGGCGTGGACAGCCGGTCCACGTGGTGGATGGGCGACCGCTCCCGGTAGATGGCCTCGTCCTCCGGCCAGCGGCCGACCAGCCGGTCCAGGTAGCGGGCCTCGAACTTGTGGGTGTCGGCAGCCAACGCAGCCAGGTCAGCGACCCCGTAGCGGCTGGCGCCGGCGGTGAAGACGTCGTGGAAGGTCAACGCGGCCAGGACCGTGAAGCCACCGGCGCTGCCACCCTTGATGGCCAGGCGCCCGCCGTCGACCCGGCCGGCGTCCACCAGGTGATTGGCGACGGCTACGCAGTCGTCCACGTCGAGGACCCCCCAACCGCCCCGCAGGCGGTGGCGGTAGGGGCGGCCGTAGCCGGTGGAGCCCCGGTAGTCGACGTCGGCCACGGCGAAGCCGCGGCTGGTCCAGTAGGCGATGGCCAGCTGGAGCTGGGTCCGGACCGAGCCGGTCGGACCTCCGTGGGCCAGCACCAGCAACGGCGGCAGCTCGCCGTCGGGTCCCCCGTGGTCGGGGCTGGTCGGCGGGTGGACGACGGCATACGCCACCTCACCGCCGGACGTGGGAAAGGTGAGCGCCTCGGGTTGCGGGAACCAGCCGGCGTCAATCCCGAGGTCCCGCGGCTGGCGCAGGATTCGGACACCGGCGGGTTCGACTGCGACCACGGCCGGCTCGGAGGTCCAACCGGCGGCCACGGCGACGATCCCGTCGCCGGTCGCCACCACGGAACCGATCGAGGTGGCCGAACCGCCCTCCACCGGAATGGGGACCTGCTGCGTCGTGCCGTCGGCCCGCCGCACGGCCAGGTGGTCAACGCCCACCTCCCGTCGTGCGAACCAGATGTCGTCCCCGACGAAGGCATAGCGGGACAGGCCGAACACCCACTGCGGCGTGGCCACCTCGAACTCACCGGAGGTCAACGGATGCAGGGCCCCGGTACCGGTGTCGACCCGGTGGAGGTGCCACCAGCCGCCCCGGTCGGTGACCACGTGCAGCACGCCGTCGGGCCGCCATTCGGGCTGGAAGAACGACTCGCCCTCGGCGGCCACGCACCGCCGGCCGGACAGGGCGCACCCGTCCGGTCCCATGGTCAGGTCGGCCACCCAGAGTTCGGTGTCGTCCCAGGGCAGCTCCGGGTGGTCCCACTGGATCCAGGCCAGCCGCAGCCCATCAGACGAGATCCGCGGGGCCGCCACGAAGTCGGGACCGGTGACCAGCACGTCTACCTGCATTGAGCCGTCCATGGCGACGGCTACCAGCTCGTTGGAAGGTTCGGCGTGTTCCCCTCCGGTGGCGTGCGCCTCCCGGACGCACACGTACCACCGGCCGTCAGGGGTGGTCCTGCCGTCGGCGTACCGCAGGGCCCGTGGGCCACCCGGGGCCGGGGTGAGCACGACGGGGACTCCATCGGCGTCGCGTCGGTAGAGGCGCTCGTCGGCCCGGTCGGAGTGGACCAGCACCCCTCCGGCCACCCACCAGGCGCCCCCGCCGTACTCATGGACGCCGGTCCGCACGTCGACCCCCGACGACACCATGTCCACCACGGTGCCGTCGGGCGAAAGTCGCACCACCACCGTGCGTCCTCCCTCGTCGGGCCGGGACTCGGCCCACCAGACGTCGTCGCCGTCGACGACCACCTCGCCCAGGCCGGCTGCGCCCGCCACCACCACCTCCGCGGTGATTGGCGACGACCAGCTCCCGTAGGGGCTGGCCCGACGGTCGGAGGTGCCTATGACTTCCACCCGGGGACGGCGCCACGCCGACCGGTACCCACCTGTCCCATCGACCGCAGACGGGGTTCCTCACCTGCCATGGACCTGACCTCTGGTCGACGCTGTCACCACCACCCGTTCGAGCGGGGTCGCCCGGGCAGTGGTCGGGGCGATCATAGGGTCGGTCCTGAGTGCCGTGGAATGACGGTCGCCGGGGCGCTCGGACCGTCCGGACGGGAACCGGTCGGGCCGACGCCGTCAGCCGGTCAGCAGTTCGCCGATGCGGGTCAGGCCCTCACCCAGGTCGTCGTCGCCCAGGGCGAACGAGAGGCGGGCGTAGCCGGGAGCGCCGAACGCCTCGCCGGGCACTATGGCCACATTGGCCTCCTCCAGGATGATCGTGGCCAGCTCCGAGGTCGTGGTGGCCACCCGGCCGGCGACCTTCCGACCCAGGAAGGCCGTGAGGTCCGGGAAGGCGTAGAAGGCGCCCTGCGGCGTGAGCAGGTCCACGCCCTCGATGGCCCTGAGCATCTCGACCATGCGTCGACGACGACGATCGAACGAGGCGCGCATGTCGGCGACGTCCGTCAGGTCGCCGGACACGGCGGCCAGGGCGGCCCGCTGCGAGACGTTCGCCACGTTGCTGGTGCCGTGGGACTGGAGGTTGCCGGCAGCCCGGATCAGGTCGTCCGGGCCGATCATCCAACCGATCCTCCAGCCGGTCATGGCGTACGTCTTGGCCACGCCGTTGACCGCCACGAAGTGGTCGGCGATCTCCGGAACCAGGGCTCGCATCGAATGGTGGACGTTGTCGTCGTAGGTGAGGTGCTCGTAGATCTCGTCGGCGATGACCCAGATGCCGTGCTCGACGGCCCAGCGGCCGATGGCGGTGATCTCGTCGGCCGGATAGACGGCCCCGGTCGGGTTGGATGGCGACACGAACATGAGCGCCTTGGTGTTCGGAGTGCGGGCCGCCTCCAGCTGCTCGACGGTCACACGGAAGCCGGAGGCCGTGTCGGTCGCCAGGACGACGGTGGATCCTCCCGCCAGGGCGATGGACTCCGGGTAGGTGGTCCAGTACGGGGCGGGCAGCAGGACTTCGTCACCGGGGTTCAGCAGCGCCGCAAAGGTGTTGTAGACGGCGTGCTTGCCACCGTTGGTAACCAGCACCTGGGACACCTCAGGCCGCCAGCCGGAATCCCTCTGGGTCTTGACGACCAGCGCCTCCTTCAGGGCCGGGAGGCCACCGGCCGGCGTGTACTTGTGGTTGGCCGGGTCGATGCATGCCGCCACCGCCGCCTCGACGATGTGGCGCGGGGTGGCGAAGTCGGGCTCGCCGGCACCGAAGCCGATGATCGGATGGCCGGCCGCCTTGAGGGCCTTGGCCCTGGCGTCGACGGCCATGGTGGCCGACTCGGCGATGGCGCTGATTCGACGGGAGAGGCGTTCGGTGGACAACGTGGGGCTCCATCTGGTGGGCTCTGGGCTACCCGGCAGCCTGCCACCATCGGAGCCGATCAGCGACCGGAATCCGGAGTGCCGCAGGTCCGGCGAACCGGCACCGCTGGGAGTCAGGGCGTGATGCCCACCCGGGCGGCCGGTAGAGGAGCCGCCTGACGGCGGGAGAGGCCGCGCGACAGGGCCGCCAGCAGCACATCCCGGAGGTCCCGCGGATCGATCACCTCGTCGAATCCGAGACGACCCGCTGATCGGTAGACGGCCCCCGCCTCGGCCTGGCGTAGCGCCTCGGCGGTCCCGGCGTCGGCACCCACGGCGTCAGCGGCCCCGCGGGAACCCATGGCACCGAGCGTCACGCCCGGGAGGGCGTAGGAGGCCGTCTGGCGATCGAACGACACCATCGACATGGCCAGCGACCCGAAGCCGTACGCCTTGCGCAACGCCACCTGGAGCTTGACCGTCCGGGCCTGGGTCTGGGCGGCGAACATCCGGGCGCCGGCCCGCAGGATTCCGGCCTGTTCCGAGGCCGTTCCGGCGAGCATCCCGGGATTGTCGGTCAGGAAGACCAGCGGAAGGTGGAACGAATCGGCCACCGTCACGAAGTGGGCGGCCTTCTCGGCCGCATCGGCGTCGATCGCCCCCGCCATGACCTGTGGCTGGTTGGCCACGACGGCCACCGGCTCTCCCCCGAGGTGGGCAAGGGCGCAGACCATCGAGGACCCGAAGTCGGGCTGGACCTGGAAGAACCGACCCTCGTCCACCAGCATGCTGACGACCAGCCTGACGTCGTACGGCGTCGAGGAGTCACGGGGCACGACGCCCAGGATGTCGTCCAACCTGCGCGGCCCCGTGTCGCCTCCGTCGCGCCGCGGCGGGTGGGACCAGGCGCTGCTCGGGAAGTACGACAGGTAGGTCCGGATGTCATCCAGTACCGCCCGATCGTCGGCCGCCACGTTGTGGACGAGGCCGCTGGCCACGGCCACCCCGGGACCACCCAGGTCCTGCTTCGACACGTCCTCGCCCAACGAGGCCTTCACCACCGGTGGCCCAGCGGCGAAGATGCTGGCGTCAAGGGTCATCACCGAGAAGTCCGAGATGGGTGCCACGAGCGCCCCGTGCCCGGCCGAGGCCCCGAGCACGCCGGTCACCAACGGCACCCTTCCGGAGAGCCGGGCCTGCTGGATCAGGTCGGTGGGGGCACGACCCGGAGCCGGCTCGTCGGGCAGGGGCGGACGGTGACCGGCACCCTCCAGCAGCATCACCAGCGGGATGCGGTCCAGCTCGGCCAGCTCGCTGATGCGGAACCGCTTGGCAGAACTACCGGCACCGATGGACCCGCCCAGGACCGTGAAGTCCTCCGCTCCGACCATCACGTGTCGACCCTGGATGGTCCCGGACCCGGCTACGAGGCCATCGGCCGGCACCGAACCCACGAGGGTTCCGATCTCCACGAAGGAACCGGGGTCCAGCAGGTGCGCGATGCGTGCCCGGGCGTCGAGGCCACCCTCGTCGCGGCGACGGGCGAGCTTCTCGGGGCCGCCCATGGCCCGGGCGGCCCGCCGACGGTCCTCGAGGTCGTCCAACAGGGGCTCCCAGCCGGCCTCTCCCCCGGGCACCGATCCATCGACCATGTAGGCCAGTATCCCGTACAGCCCGACGATCCCGCTCCTCGGGAGTCAGTCGCAGGCTGCGAAGTAGGGCGCCAGGTAGGACCGTGCGACGTCGCTCCGGGCGAGGTGCGCCAGGCCCTGATAGGCGGTGCAGGCCAGGCTGGCCAACTCGTCCTCGCCGCAGCCCAGCTCGACGGCCCGCGCGGCGAACACGTCAGGCCTCAGGAGCGGGTCCAGCCCACCGAACGGCTCGGACGGATCCTCGGCCTCAAACTCCGCCAGTGTCCGGTCGCCCAGACGAGCCAGGACCTTCTCGGCGGTGGCCCGCCCCGCATCCACCAGCTCGATGCACGTGGTGGCCCGCGCCGGGTCGGTCACCCGGTCGGCACCACAGCCGGCTCCCAGCAGGGCAACCGTCACCACCACGCAGGCCACCGGTCGCCACTCCCACCGAGGGAGAATGCTGGGCCGACCGATCACGGGACCGACCGTACCGCCGTCGCCCCGGCCGCCCCGGTCAGACCACGACGATGGCGACCACGACGAAGTGGACGGCCACCGCAATGGTCACGAACGTGTGCCAGACCTCGTGGTACCCGAAGAGCCGTGGCGACGGGTCGGGCCACCTAGCGCCCAGCATCAGGGCGCCCCCGCTGTAGAGGAGGCCCTCCACCACCACCAGGAGGATCGCCACCGGTTCCAACGCCCGGAAGAGGTCCGGCGCGACCACTATCGGCACCCAGCCGAGGCCCAGGAACAGCGAGTTCATCAACCCCTTCGGGGGGTGGAACGGCAGCAGGCGGAGTCCGATGCCGATGGCCGCCCCGATCCACACCGCCCAGAGCAGCAAGGTGGCGGACCGACCGCTGAGCGCGCTGATGCCTACGGGGGTGGCGCTGGTGGCAATGAGCAGGAAGATCGCCGCGTGGTCGAAGCGGAAGAGCGCCTCGAAGACCGGTACCGACCAGCGCCTCAGGTGGACGAGGCTGCTGGCCACGAACATGAGGAGCGCTCCGCAGGCGAAGATGGCGGCTCCCAGCCTGTCGGCTCCAGCCGGAGCCCGGGCCACCAGCCAGATGCCCGCCACGACGGTGGAGGGAACGGCCACCCGGTGCATCACCCCGCGCCAACGGGGCCTTGGCAGGAGCAGGGACCTCCTCACCGAGGCCGACACGCCAGCCAGGTCCGGGGTTGCGTCCTGTGGTGGTTCGGCCCGTGTCACGACCCGAACCTAGATGGGCCACGCCGTTCCCGAGGAGACGGGCGGCTCCATCGCATCCGGTTGACGGTCCGACCTCAGGACAGCAGGCGGACCAGTGCGGTGGCCGCCATGGCCACGAGCACGACGACGACGAACGGGGCCCGTCGCCAGACGGCCACGGCCGCCAGCCCGACGCCCGCGAGGCGGGCATCCAGGACCAGGGACGTGCCATCAGCCGCCGTCATGATGGCGATGATCGCCGAGAAGAGGGCCGCTGGGACCAGGCCGGCCACAGGCTCGAGGGTCGCGGCGAAGCGGTTCCCGGCCATCAGGCCGACCAGCTTGAAGAGGTAGGCGCCACCGGAGATCGCCAGCACCGCAGTCCAGGTCACGAGGCCGACCCCGCACCATCGTCGCGGGTCCGGGAACCACCACGCCGCTGGATCCACAACCCCGGCAGGATGGCCAGGGCGGCCAGGAGCATGGGGACGCCGGCCGCCGTGGTCGGCACGGCGACCAGGGCAATGGCTCCCCCACCGATGGCCGCCACCAGTCCGGGACGGGTACGCAGGTGGGGGGCCAGCATGGCCAGGAAGGCGGCGGGGAACGCCGCATCCAGGCCGAGGGCCCCGGGATCATCGAAGGCACCTCCCACCACCACGCCCAGCACCGTTCCGACGTTCCAGAAGACGAACAGCCACAGCCCGGTGAACCAGAAGGCATCGCGTGCCACGTCGACACCATCCTGGGTGCTGGCCATGGCGGTGGTCTCGTCGATCACGAAGTGGGCGCCGAGGGCACGCCGGAGGCGTCCACCCCTAAGCATCGGGCCGACCACCGGCCCGTAGAGGGCATTGCGGGCGCCGATGAGCACCGCACCTCCCACGGCGGCGACCGTCGTGCCACCACCGGCCACGACCGACACGGCAGCAAACTGCGACGCCCCGGTGAACGTCAGGAGCGAGAGAGCCGATGCCTTCCCGAGGCTCAGGCCGGCGCTGTCGGCGAACACCCCGAAGGTGATCCCGATGAGGAAGCAGGCCGCTGCCAGGAGAAAGCCGTCCCGGCGGTGCGGTGGCATCCTCCGGGGGTTCAGCACGCGGGTCCCAGCAGTTCCACCAGCCTGCCGACCAGGTCGTCGAGCGTGGCCGCGCAGGCATCGAAGTCGGCCTGTTCCCCCGAGGCGGGGTCGACCACCTCCTCCCAGGTCCCGACCTCGACGGTGGACAGGCCCAGCGAGGCCACACGCTCGGCCAGAGGTCCGTCTGGAGGAAGGTCCCTGACCAGCCGGGGCAGGGTGGCGGTCCGGGCGGCGACGGCTGGATGGTGCCGACGGATCCACGCCACGTGGCTGGGCTCCATGGCCACTACCAGGTCGGCCGTGACGTGCCCCTTGCCGAACTGGGAACTGCGATGGTCGGGATCGGCGAGGCCCAGGTCGGCCATGGCGTTGCGGGTCCGACTGCTCATCGGCAGCCCTTCCAGCACGAGGGTGCCGGCGCCGACAGCCCGGTAGCCGGGTGCCCGGTCGGCGAACATCGCACGGGCCATCACCGAACGGGCCGCGTTGCCGGTGCAGATGAAGCAGATGGTCGGCGGCACAGCGCTCGCCCCGCTCACCCTTCGGCCGCCGGGTCGGCGGTGCCATCCTGGGAGCGTCTGGGGATGGCGACGAACAGCGCCTCGGCCTCGGCGGTGACCTCCGTCCCGCCATCGGTCGTCGGCGCCAGGCACCGGGCCCTGGCGACCAGGCGGCGACCGGAGTGCCGGACCACCCGGGCCTCGAACCGGAGTTGGACGTCCAGCGGGGTGGGCAGCCGGTAGCGGATGGACAACCGTGCGGTGACGACCGGGCCGGCGTCCACCAGCCCCGGAGCGCCACTCAGGACGTCGTCGAAGATGCCGGCCACCATGCCACCGTGGACACGCTCGGGCGGTCCCTCCCTGGACCTGTCCAGGTGGACCTCGCCGACCACCACGGGTTCACCGTCGGAGTCCACGCCCGTCGAGACCCTCAAGGGTGGTGCCAGGGGGTTGCGGCCGCCCCTGAACATGCTGTGGTCACCAGCCTCCTCACGCAACCGGATGGTCGTGTCCTCGTCGATCTCGTCGAGGGGAACCTCGTACCAGCGGCGCCTGTCAGGCGACGCCAGTGCCGCCCGGGCCGCGGCCACGTGTACCCGTGCCTCCTCCAGGGCGCCGACGTCCGGCGCCGACCGATTCACGTCGGCGATGAGGGCCCTGACCTCGTCGGCCAGGTCCAGGCCGGCCCTACGGGTGGCCTCCTCGTCACTGCGCCGGTCGCTCATGGGGCTGCATTCTGGCGGCTGGCCGGCCGTCCTGTGCAGACCGTCCCGCCCCCCTGGAGTCCGGTCAGGCCCGGCGGCCCGTGGCCAGGCCCAGGCCGGCTGCGATCCGCCGACGATGCAGGCGGCCGTCGCCCCAGGAGGCGGCGAGCGCCCAGCCCCTCTTCAGCCACAACTGGAGGTCGTACTCGATCGTGTAGCCGATGGCGCCGTGGCACTGGAGGGCGACACGACAGGCCCGGTCCACCACATCCGACGCAAGGGACTTGGCCATGGAGACGTCCATAGAGACCGACCCACCGTCGGTGGGGCTCCCACCGGCGGCCAGGGACCAGGCCGCCACCTGCACCATTGGGCGGGCGAACTCCAGGTCGATGGCCACGTTCGCGCAGTGGTGCTTGACCGCCTGGTTGGCCCCCACCGGCCTCCCGAACTGTTCCCGGTCGGCGACGTAGGCCACGGTCATGTCCAGCAGCCTCTGGGCCACGCCCACGGCCTGTGCGGCTGTCGCCCAGGCCCCGCGGTCCAGCCACTCCTCGAGCACCGCCGGATCATCGGAGAGGAGGGTGTCGTCCGACGGGGTCCACTCCACCCGGGCGAGGCGGCGGGAAGCATCCACGCTCTGCTGCCCCGTGCAGGTCATCTGCTCGGCGGGCACGGCATGCAGGGCACCGTCCACCCCCAGCAGCGAGAGGTCGGCCCGACCGGCGGCCAGCACCAGGTCATCCACCGGTGAGCCTGCCGTGAGGACGACATCGCCGGTGGCGGCACGGCCCAGCCAGGTGTCCCTCAAGACCGCCGATCCGTGGTCCCGGATGAGCGGAACGGCCACGGCCACGTGCTCTGCCACCGGCTCGGGAGAGGCGGCCCGGCCGAGTTCCTCCAGCAGCAGGACAAGGTCCACGGCATCCATGCCCAGGCCTTCGTGGGACCCGGGTGCCGTGAGGCCCAGCAGGCCGGTTCCGCCCAGGGTCTCCCAGAGGCCGGGCACCCGGGCGTCGGGATCCTCCCAGGAGGCGCGGACGGCCTCCGGCGGGCAGTCGGCCGAGAGGATGTCGCGCAGGGTCCCGGCGAAGAGCCGCTGGTCCTCGGAGAAGGTGAAGTCCATCGAGCTACCCGGCCATCACTTCCGGGGGAGGCCGAGCACCCGCTCGGCGATGATGTTGCGCTGGATCTCGTTGGTGCCGGCGTAGATCGGACCCGAGAGGGCGAAGAGGTAGCCCGCCATCCACGAGCCACCGTCCACGGCATCCGGCGCCGCGGCCACCAGCTCACCCCGGTCGCCGAGTAGTCGGAGCGCCGTGGCGTGAAGCTCGACGTCCAGCTCCGACCAGAAGACCTTCATCATCGATGAGGCCGATCCGAGCTCCCCACCGCCCATGAGCCTCGCGGCGGTGCCGTACGTCTGCCACCTGTAGGCCTGGGCACCCGTCCAGGCCCGGACCACCTCGTCCAGCAGGGACCGGTCGGCGGTTCCGTCATCGGCAAGCTCCCGATAGAGCCCTGCGAGGCGGTCCGCCGCAGCCAGGAAGCGTCCGGGCGCCCGGAGGTTCAGCCCCCGTTCGCTGGACGTCGTCGCCATGGCCACGTTCCAGCCCTGGCCCTCGGCACCCAGGAGGTTGGACTCGTGCACGCGGCAGCCGTCGAAGAACAGTTCAGCGAACGCCGGCTCGCCGTCCAGGCGCCCCACCGGCCTGCGCTCCAGGCCCTCTGAGTCGGCCGGCACCAGCAGGTAGGAGAGGCCGCTGTGGCGCTGCGAGGTCGGGTCGGTGCGCACGATGCAGAACAGCCAGTCGGCCCAGGCACCGCGCGTGCACCAGGTCTTCTGGCCGTCCAGGACGAACCACTCGCCGTCCCTGACCCCCCGGGTGGTGATGGAGGCCAGGTCGCTTCCGGCGTTCGGCTCGGACCAGCCCTGGGACCAGAGATCCTCTCCGGACGCCATCCGGGGCAGGAAGCGGTCCTTCTGTTCATCGGTGCCATAGGCGAACAGGGTGGGTCCCAGCAGGGAGATCCCGTTGGTGCTGACCCGACCAGGAGCACCCGACCGGTAGTACTCCTCCTCGAAGACCAGCCACTCCACGAGCCCCACACCACGGCCGCCGTAGGCCTCCGGCCACGCCACCACCGACCAGCGGGCATCGTGGAGCACCCGCTCCCAGTCACGGTGCCGCTCGAACCCCTCGGGGGTGTCCATCGACGGCAACGGTTCCGCCGGGATGTTCGCTGCCAGCCAGCCGCGGACCTCCTCGCGGAAGGCCTGCTGGGCAGGGGTGAAGCGAAGGTCCACCGGCTACTTCCGGGGACCGCAGAGGCGATCCAGCGCCGCGCCGGCCTCGGCCACGGTCCGCCCGATCAGCTCAGCGCAGCTGGGCAGCTCGTGGATCGAGCCGACACCCTGGCCGGTGGGCAGGATGCCCACCTCGGGGTGGCCGTCGACCATGGTGGCCCGGGTGAGCATCGGGGCGTTGGCCGCCATCGCCACCTGTCCCCATGTCAGGCCTCCGCTGCGCTTCATGCGGACGCCCTCGGCCAGGAGGTCGCGCATCGGCGTGCCGGTGAGGCTGCGGAACCTCAGGGCGTTGCGCGCAGAGCGCGGGAAGGCGAACAGTCGGGAGCGCTCCAGGCGTTCGACCATGGGCGTGGCGACGACGCGCTGCGGGGCGCCATCCACGGCCCGGGTGACCACGGTTCCTGTCACCGGGGTGGCCAGGTAGATGGCCTTGATGGCATCCGGTACGTCGCTGTCGCTGGTGAGCAGGAACCGGGTGCCCATGGCCACGGCGTCGGCGCCCCAGGCCAGGGCTGCGGCCAGGCCCCGGCCGTCGGTGAAGCCGCCGGCGGCGATGACCGGGATGTCGATGGCATCCAGGACCTGGCCAATGAGCAGCGAGGTGGGTACGACGCCGGTGTGCCCGCCTCCCTCGGCACCCTGGGCTATGACGGCGTCCACGCCCCACTCGGCCACCTTCTCGGCGTGGCGGCGGGCGCCGATCGTGGGGATGACCACCACCCCGGCCGCCTTCAACGTGTCCACGGTCCGACGGTCGGGCGCCTGGGCGAAGGACGCGACGCGCACCTCGGCCGTGACGAGGTGCTCCACCCGGCGGTCGATGTCGCCGGCGTCGGAACGCAGGTTCACCCCGAACGGCTGGTCGGTGGCCGCCCTCACCTCGTCGATGGCGGTGACCATCTGGTCGAAGGTCATGGGTGCGGCGGCGATGATGCCCAGGCCCCCGGCCCGTGCGGTGGCCGCCGTGAGCCGGGATCCGGCAACCCAGCCCATGCCCGTCTGGACGATCGGATGGCGGACGCCGACCAGGTCGCAGAACCGGGTGTGCAGTCGGGGGTCGGATGCGACCGGAGTGGGGTCGGTCATCTCGGGCCTCAACCGCCGAACTCGGCGCGGCGCAGGCCCCGTGGGTCTATGACCTCGCGTATCAGCCGGAGCTCGTCGTCGGTGGGCAACCGGGTCTCGTCGACCGTGTCGCCCACCACCAGTTGGAACCCGGTGGCCTCCACCACCTGGTCGAGGGTGACGCCGGGGTGGACCGAGACGACCTGCATGCGGCGCTCGTCGTTGGCGAAGTCGAACACGCCCAGGTTCGAGACGACCCGGCGCACCTCGTGGTTGGCGCGCACGGTGGCGGAGAGGCCGGCCACCCGGTCGTAGCCCGGCCCTGAGACCACGTCGACGGCCGGCACGAACGTCCGGGTGGAGTGGTTGGGCACCCAGTAGCTGGTGACGTGGTTGACCAGGTTCCCGGGGGCGCCCCGAAGGCCCAGCAACTGGGCCTTGGGCCTACGCCAGTCCCCGATGGCGGCCAGGTTCTGGTTGCCGCTGGCGTCGATCTGGCTGGCGCCCATCACCACGTGGCGTCGACCGGACCAGAGCAGGTCGAAGATGTCCCGGTACGGCATCCAGGCCTCGATGAGCCGCTCGGCATCGGGATCCCCGACGGGCAGGGTGTTGGCCGCCAGGAAGGCCACCGTGTCGGTCATGACCATGTCGGGTTCGAAGGTGGCGCGGGCCAGCCGACCGCCGATGATCGGCGTGGTGCCTATCGGGTTGCAGAGGATCTCACCGTCACCGCGGAAGGTCTCGGCGATGGCCACGGCACAGATCTCGTCGAGCGTGGCCGGACCGGTCACTGCGCTCATGGCGTGGCCCCCTCGGCGGCGCGTTCGGCGGTCCGCTGGTCCACCCGCTTCAGGTACTCGGCGTGGCTGGGCGCGTTCACGAACCGGTCGGCGAATGCCGCCCAGGCCTCCGGGTCACGTGCCGTCGCCGCGTACTCCCGCTGGAACGCCTCATCGCGTTCGTAGTCGGGTGGGCACTCGGTGAAGTGGGCTCCCCGCGGTGCCTCTACCACGCCGTCCACGAAGAGCCGGGGGATCTTCAGCGTGTGGAACGTTCCCTCGTCCAGCAGCGACTCCGTCGGGACGACCTTCTCGCAGGACATGAAGGTGCGATCGGCGGCCTTGGCGAACAGGTCGTCGAAGTAGAGGTCGGGTCCGAGGAACTGTCCGTTCCCGCCCTTGTCGGCCCGGTTCATGTGGATGAGGGAGACGTCCAGTCGTAGGGCCGGGATCGCCACGAACTCCTCCATCTCGCCGTCGGCGTCGGGGTAGGGCGAGGCCACGGTCCTGAGCTCCGGGTTCATGGTCAGCATGTCGCTACCCAGGCCGGCCCGGGTCGGGTAGAAGGGCATCCGGTGGGCGGCCGCCAGCAGGCCCAGGTAGAAGGCGCCCTCGTCCAGCTCGGTGAACTCGATGGTGCCCTGTTGGCGGGCCTGTCGGAAGTGGGGCTCGAGCGGGATCGAGTCCAGCGAGACGAATCCGTAGACGGCCCGGCGGACCTTGCCGGTGGCGCACAGGATGCCGATGTCCGGCCCCCCGTAGCTGACGATGGTCAGGTCCCGCAGGTCCGATCGGGCGATGGCCCGGACCAGCGACATGGGCTTGCGTCGGGAGCCCCAGCCGCCGATACCTATGGTCATCGAGCTCTCGAGCTGCGCCACCACCTCGTCCTCGGTCATCAACTTGTCCGGCATGGGCCCGACGGTAGGCGAGGTGGGACCCGACGGCTAGTCCTGACGGAGCGTCAGATTGTGGAATCGGTCACGTCCCGTCGCCCGCCGGCCTCCAGGCACCGGAACGGACGCCCGTCGGTGCCACGGGTAGCGTGCCCCCCGTGAGCACCACCCGGTCCCCCGCAGACCCCCTCGACTTCACAGGCAGGTCGGTCATCGTGACCGGCGGGACCCGGGGCCTGGGCAGGGTCATCGCCGGGACCTTCCTGGATGCCGGCGCCGACGTGGTCGTCTGTGCCCGCAACGCGCCCGACTCCCCGGTCACCTCATCGGACGGTGCACGAAGCGCCATGTTCGTGGCCGCGGACGTACGCGAACCGGACCAGGTGTCGGCGGTGGTCGCCGCCACGGTGGAGGCCAACGGGCGCCTGGACGTGCTGGTGAACAACGCCGGCGGTGCGCCCCCGGCCGACTCGGCCACGGTCTCGCCCCGCTTCAACGAGAAGATCCTGGCCCTCAACCTGACCGGCCCGATGACGTTCAGCCAGGCGGCCAGGCGGGCCATGGTGGAACCATCCAGCCCGTCTGGCGGTGGCGTGATCCTGAACATCTCGTCGGTCAGCGGAAGCCGCCCCAACCCGCAGGGCGTGGCCTACGGGGCGGCGAAGGCCGGGCTGGAGAACATGGGCCGGACACTGGCCCACGAGTGGGGGCCGGAGGTGCGCGTCGTCACGGTGACGGTCGGCCTGATCCTGACCGAGGAGTCGGAGCAGTTCTACGGAGACGCCACCGGCCGGGCCGCTGTTGCCGGAAACCTCGCCATGAAGCGCCTCGGCGACCCGTCCGAGGTGGCAGACATGTGCCTCGTGCTGGCCTCGCCACTGGCGCGCTGGGTGACCGGCACGAGCGTCGAGGTCCACGGTGGCGGGGAGGGCCCGGCCTACCTGGGCCTCGCCGATCGCGCCACCGACGGCTGAGCAGGTCGGGAACGTGGCGCCCATCCGGAGTTGGCGTTCGCCAAGGATCGAGGTCCGAGATGGTGCGGTGGCAGACCGCGGGGTGTTCGCGGTCCGGCCCATCCAGGCCGGCCTGATAGTGGCCGTGAAGGCCGGACACATCGTGCACCGTGAGGAGGTCCTCAGGCTGACCGCCGAGATCGGCGACCAGAGCCTCCAGATCCACGACGACCTGTACCTCTCACCGCGTACCGCCGACGAGGTGGACGAGACGGCCATCCGCATCAACCACTCGTGTGACGCCAACGTGGGCTTCCGGGGCCAGGTCATCTACGTGGCGATGAGGGACATCGCCGTGGACGAGGAGCTCTGCCACGACTACGCCATGGACCGCACCGATGCATACCGCCTGGAGTGCGGGTGCGGCACCGACCTCTGCCGCGGCACGGTGACCGGTGGGGACTGGCGCCTGCCGGAGCTCCAGGCACGCTACGAGGGCTACTTCGTGGAGTACGTGGCCGAGAAGATCCGGGGCCTTTCGACCGGGGGCTGACCGGAACCGATCAGGCGCCCACGTCCTGGCCGATCTCTGCAAGGGCGTCGCGGATGGCGACCCGCAGCCGTCTGGCGATCTCGGGTGAGAGGTGCCCGACAAGGCCCTGGCCGGCTCGACCCACCTCCTCGAAGGTGAGCATCACGCGCGGCTCAGCGTCCGCGTAGTCGTCACAGATGCCGACGGCCCACGAGATGGGGGTGAGCTCGTCCTCCTCATAGTCGGGTGGATAGTCGGAGGCCTGGAACGGGTAATCGTCGATGGAGCGTCGCATCCGGCGAGTCTGGCCCACCCGCTCCGTCCGGGCCGGGTCCCGTAATCCCGACTAATCCGATCGGAATAATGTTGATTCACGGATGGACCTCTGTATGTTGATCCTAATCCCGACCATACCTATCGGATTTATCAGGATTCACCCGTGACGATGACCACCACCCCCGTACTCCTCTCCCGCCGGAACACGCCCGTACATCCGGCGATCCCGGACCTGGATCGCCTCAACGCCCGCTTCGAATCGGCGCACCCGGTCGAGGTGATCCGCTGGGCGGTCGCCATGTTCGGCGACTCCCTCTGCCTCACCACCTCCTTCCAGGACACCCTGCTCGTGGACCTCGCCGTATCGGTCGACCCGGAGATCGAGGTCGTGTTCCTCGACACCGGGTTCCACTTCGCCGAGACACTGGACGTGCTGCGACGGGCCCAGTCCCGCTACTCGCTGCACCTGCGGGTGGAACGGCCCGAACCGGATGCCGCCGACGTCTGGGCCAACGGCCAGGAAGCCTGCTGCGCCGCACGCAAGGTGGACCCCCTGGACCGTGCGTTGGCAGGGAAGGTGGCCTGGCTCTCGGGACTGCGACGCGATGACGGTGGGGACCGCGCCTCGTCACGGATCCTCGAGGTGGACCGCCGTGGCCTCGTCAAGGTGAACCCGATGGCCGCCTGGTCGGCCGACGACGCCGACGCCTACGTCCAGAGCCATGACGTGATCCGCAACCCCCTCTTCGCCGACGGCTACACCTCCGTAGGCTGCTGGCCGTGCACCGAGCGACCCTCCGCCGGAGCGGACCCCCGGAGCGGCCGCTGGGCCGGATCGGCCAAGACCGAATGCGGACTCCACCTGTGACCGTCTCCCCCACCACATCGCCATATGCCGTGAACCTGGACCTGAACGGTCGCCGTGCCCTCGTAGTGGGCGGCGGCAACGTCGCCGCCCGAAAGGTCCGCGGACTGCTGGCCGCCGGAGCACAGGTCACCGTGGTGGCACCTGTTGCCGTCGTCGAGATCAGCGAGGAGCACAGGGTCCGCTGGCACCAGCGCCCCTACCGACGCGGTGAGGTGGCCTCATACAGGCTGGCCATCACCGCCACCGGCGACCCCACGGTCGACGGACAGGTCTACTGGGACGCCGAGGCAGCGGACGTCTGGCTGAACAGCGCGGACGACCCCGAGCACTGCTCCTTCACCCTCCCGGCGGTCACCACCCACAACGACCTCCAGGTAGCCGTGTCCACCAACGGTCGCAGCCCCGCCGTCGCAGCCTGGCTGCGCCGCACCATCGACGGAGCCATCGGCCCCGAGCACGCAACCGTCCTGACGCTGGCCTCCGAGGTACGCACCGAGCTCCGGGCAACCGCAGGCACCAGCGAGTCAGCCGGCTGGGAAGCGGCGCTGGACGACAACCTCCTGGACCTCGTCCGGTCTGGCGACCTGGACGCCGCCCGCCACCGCATCCGGACCGCAGTCGGCCTCGAGGACCCCCTCGTGGACGAGGCCGTGCTGTGACCGTCCACCTCGTGGGAGCCGGACCCGGCGATCCCGACCTGCTCACCGTGCGGGCACTGAAGCTGCTGGAGGCCGCCGACGTGGTTATCCACGACCGGCTGGTGGACCCACGGATCCTTGACCTGATCGCCCCCTGGGCAGAAGTGATCGACGTCGGCAAGCGCCCCGGCGGACCGGCCGACGCACAGGACCGGATCCACGACGTGCTCGTGGACGCCTCGAGGCGGGCTGACACCGTCGTACGCCTGAAGGGCGGCGACCCGTTCGTCTTCGGACGCGGCGGCGAGGAGGCCGAGGCACTCCGCCGGGCCGGTGTCCAGGTGACCGTCGTCCCCGGAATCAGCTCGGCGGTGGCCGGGCCCGCCGCCGCAGGCATCCCGGTCACGATGCGTGGCCACGCCAGCGGCTTCACGGTGGTGACAGGCCACGAGGACCCGATCGCAGGACGCCACCTGGACTGGGACGCCCTGGCGCGCCTGGGAACCACCCTGATCGTGCTGATGGGCGCATCGCGCACCGCTGCCATCGCCGAACGCCTGCTCGCAGGCGGGATGGCTCCCGACACCCCCGTGGCCGCAATCGAATCGGCCACGACCGCCGCCCAGCGGACGCTGCGGACCACCCTCGCCGAACTTGACGGCCAGGTCGTCAACGCACCGGCCGTCCTGGTGATCGGTACCGTCGCCGGCCTCGACGTGACGGACGAGGCCGGGCTGGAACGACTCGCCGCCGATGCCGCCCTGACCGAACCCTCACCCCACTGACCCACCCCGACCAACCACCCGCCAGAGGAGAGCCGACAATGACACAGCTCACCGACCCGACCGACGTGTCGCCGATCCATCCCGAGATGGAAGCCGACATCACCAAGTTCGAGGAGATGTTGGCCGACTACCAGGCCGGCCGCATCCCGGAGGACGTGTTCCGGGTGTTCCGGCTGAACAACGGCATCTACGGCCAACGCCAGGGCGGCACCAGCCAGATGGTGCGGGTGAAGGTTCCGTACGGCGCCATGACCGCAGACCAGCTGGACCTCCTGGCCGACGTGGTCGACGACCACAGCCGGGGATGGGGCCACATCACCACCCGCCAGAACATCCAGTTCCACTTCGTGGAGCTGGCCGAGATCCCCACGGTCATGCGCAGGATGGCCGAGGTGGGTCTGACCACCCGTGAAGCCTGCGGTGACACGGTGCGAAACGTGCAGGGCTGCCACCTGGCCGGCGCCTGCCCGCTGGAGGTCCTGGACATCACCCCGTGGGCCGAGGCCGCCTACCGGCACTTCGTCCGCAACCCGCTGGCCCAGCGCCTACCGCGGAAGTTCAAGATCAACTTCTCCGGCTGCGACACCGACTGCGGCCAGGCCATGTTCAACGACGTCGGCGTGATCGGAGCCACCCGCACCTTCGAGGACGGCAGCGTGGAACGGGGATTCCGGGTCTACATAGCGGGCGGCCTCGGCACCACACCGTTCCCGGCGCTGGCCCTGGAGGACTTCACCCCGAAGGAGGACCTCCTGGCCACCATCGAAGCGGTCCTGCGGGTCTTCGAGCAGACCGGCAACCGGGACAACAAGCTGAGGGCACGCCTCAAGTGGGTGGTGGACCAGCTGGGCATCGACGAGGTCCGACGCCGGGTGCTGGCCATCCGCAAGCTGCTGCCCGCCTCGGCCACCTGGCCCGGGGGCATCCCCACGGTGGTCACCGAATGGGGCGACGAGCCGGCCGGTGTGGCCGACGGCGTGACCCCCACCGCCATGGGCCAGGGAACCCCCGTGACCCTCGGCGCCCTGAGCGACTACGACCGGTGGGTGGAGGCCAACGTGGTCCGGGGCGCCGCCAACGGCACCGTCTCGGCGTACGCCTGGTGCGAGCTGGGCGACGTCACGTCCAGCCAGTTCCGGGCCGTCGCATCCATCATCCGTGGGTTCGACGTGGACGTGAGGGTCACCAACCGGCAGAACCTGGTCCTACGGGACCTCAGCGAGGAGCAGTTGCCGGCCCTCTACGAGCGGCTCGTGGCAGCCGACATGGCCCGCCCGGGCGCCGAGTTGTCACGCGACGTCGTGGCCTGCCCCGGTGCCGACACCTGCAACCTCGCCGTGACCCAGAGCCGTGGCCTGGCCAGCGCCATCGGAGCCGCCCTGGACGAGGCCGGCCTGGCCGAGGTGGGTGGCCTGAGGGTGAACATCTCGGGTTGCACCAACAGCTGCGGCCAGCACCACACGTCCGACATCGGCTTCTTCGGTGCCGAACGTCGAGCGCATGGCCAGTCGGCTCCCGGCTACCAGATGCTGCTGGGTGGCTACGTGGGTCAGGAACGGATCCACTTCGGGAAGAAGGCGCTGCGGCTGCCCGCCAAGAACGCTGCCGAGGCCACGGTACGGGTGGTCAGCAGGTTCGCCGGGGAGCGGGCGGCGGGCGAGCGGTTCATCGACTGGCTGGAACGCTCAGGCGGTGCCAGCGGAGTGGCCGCCGGCCTGAAGGACCTGGACGAGTTCCCGACACCGGACGAGGGGCCCGAGTTCTACGTGGACTACGACGAGACCGGCCCATACGTTGCCGAGATCGGCGAGTCGGAGTGCGCCACCTGATCCGCAGCCACCGGTGTCGCCCATAGCGACGGTGGCTCCGCCCATGGGGCAGGATCCCATCATGGCCCCTGAGTTCCGCACCGAAGAGACCCCGCCCTACGGCGAGGTGGAACAACTGTCGCCCCTCGTGCGTCGGGTGGTGGCCAACAACCCGTCCAGGTTCACCTACCACGGTTCGGGCACGTTCATCGTCGGCCCGGCCACCGGCGGTGACGTCGCCATCATCGACCCGGGCCCTGCCGACGACGACCACGTGTCCGCCCTACTGCGGGCCGTGGAGGGCCAGAGCGTCACCCACCTGCTGATCACCCACACCCACCCCGACCACTCCCCCGCTGCGGCCGCCGTGAAGGCGGCCACGGGAGCGGTCACCCACGGATTCGGCCCGCACCCCGCCGAGGCCATCCGGGCGCATGACGAGCGGGTCCGTCGCGCCATCGAGGCAGGCGAGGAACCGGAGTCCGAGGACGGTGAGGGATCGGGCGACCGGGACTTCGTCCCCGACGTGGTGACCACCGATGGTGACGTGATCACCGGTGCGGGCTTCACCTTCGAGGCGCTCCACACGCCGGGCCACATCTCCAACCACCTCTGCTTCGCCTTCCGGGAGGAGGCCACGCTGTTCACAGGCGACCACGTCATGGGCTGGTCCACCTCGGTGGTCCCGGCTCCCGACGGTGACCTGAACGACTACCTGGAGAACCTGGAACGCCTCCTGGACCGCCCTGAGACGACCTACCGGCCGACGCACGGGCCGGCCATCACCGATCCCATCCCCTACGTGACGGCGCTCATCGAACATCGCAGGATGCGGGAGCGTCAGATCGTGGACGCCCTGGCCGGCGGCCCACGCGGCATCATCTCGATCGTGGAGGAGCTCTACGCCGACATCGACCCGAAGCTGCACATGGCCGCCGGAGCCTCCGTGTACGCACACCTGCTGGCCCTGTCGCGGGCGGGTCGGGTGGAGAGCCTCGCCGACGGCGATGAATCGGACTGGAAGGCCGACTGGCGCCTGGCCTGAGGAACCCTGACGGGTCCGACTACGGGTGCTGGCTGGAGACCGAGACGACCTCGCCGGTCATGTACGACGAGTAGTCGCTGGCCAGGAACACGATCACGTTGGCAACCTCCCACGGCTCGGCGGCCCGGCCGAATGCCTCGCCACCCACCAGGGACTCCAGCAGCTCATCGCTGCTGGTCCTGGCCAGGAACGGGTGCATGGCGAGGCTCGGCGACACGCAGTTGATCCGGATCCCGGACCCGGCCGCCTCCATGGCGGAACAGCGCGTGAGGGCCATCACGCCCGCCTTGGCCGCCGCGTAGTGGGTCTGGCCTGTCTGGGCCCGCCATCCGACCACCGAGGCGTTGTTCACGATCACCCCGTGGCCCTGGGCCTCCATGATCCGCAGGGCCGCCCGGGTGCAGCGCATGGTGCCGGTGAGGGTGATGTCCAGCACCCGGTCCCACTCCTCGTCGGGCATGTCCACGAGGAGGGTGTCACCACCCAGGCCTGCGTTGTTGACCAGCACGTCGATTCGACCGTGCTGGGCCACAGCGGCATCCATGAGGCCCTGCACGTCAGCCTCGTGGCGGACGTCGCAGATCAGGGCGAGGGGCCTCGACCCGGCCATGGCCTCGAGCGCGTCGGCAGCCTCGGCCAGTCGTCGCTCGTGGACATCCGAGATGACGACCGTGGCGCCCTCCTCGACCGCCCGCCTGGCTACGGCGAAGCCGATGCCGGCGCCGGCCGCAGCGGTGACGACCACGATCCGGCCGTCCAGCAGGCTGTGGCCCTCGACATAGGGGGGAGCGGTCATGGCAGGAGGGTAGGCGCTTCGGCGGCGACGGCTAGGACGCCGTGCCGGCCTCGGAGGCGGCCTTCCTCTCGGCCATCTCCTTCATGCGCCGTTCCAGGTCGGCGAACATCGGCATCTCCTCGGCGCCGATGGCGGTCGGGAGCCTCTCGGCGATCTCGTCCACCGTGAACATCTCGCCGTCGTCGGCCGACATGTGCCGCAGTTCCTCCGGCTGGTTCCAGACGGCGATCCGCTTCCCGGTACAGGTGTAGATCTGGGCCGTCGTATCCCGGGCGGCGTCCGAGAGCAGGTAGACGGCCAGGGGGGCGATCGCCTCGGGTCCGCCGGCCTCGATCTCGAACGGCACGTTCTCCGACATGCGGGTCATCGCAGCCGGGGCGATGCAATTGGCGTTGATGCCGTAGCGCCGCAGGGCGAAGGCGGCGCTGCGGGTGAGCGACACGATCCCGCCCTTGGCCGCCGAATAGTTGGCCTGGGCCGTCGAGGCCACGAAGGCGCCGGAGGTGAACCCGACCAGGCTGCCGCCCGTCTCCTGCTTTCGCATGACCGCCGAGGCGGCCCGGTAGAGCGTGAAGTGGCCCTTCAGGTGGACGCCGACCACGTGGTCGAATTCCTCCTCGCTCATGTTGAACAGCATCCGTTCCCGCACGATGCCGGCGACGCAGACCACGCCGTCGATGGTCCCCCAGTTCTGGACCGCCGTGTCGACGATGCGCTGTCCGACCGCCATCTCCGACACGTCACCGGCCACCGCTATGGCCGTGCCACCCGCCGCCCGGATCTCGTCCACCACGACGTCGGCGACCTCGCTGGACGGATCGCTGCCGTCCATGGTCACCCCGTAGTCCGCGACGACGACCTTGGCGCCCTCGGCGGCGCAGGCCAGGGCGATGCCCCGGCCGATCCCGTTCCCGGCACCGGTGACGGCGATGTTCTTTCCTGCCAGATGGCCGGCCATGGTCTGCTCCCGGTGGTAGTGCGATCAGGGGTGGTGAACGGACCTGACGGTCCGTCAGATCAAGTGGCAACCCTAGCGGCGGACCCCATCCCCGAACCCGGTCGGAGAAGCGGAACCAGCAGGTCGGTGGTCACGGCTCCGGAGCCGTCCGGCCGGCAGCCCTCAGCGCGCCGGCACCATCCCGCCATCCACGGTGAGGCACTGGCCGGTCATGAAGCTACCCGCGTCCGACGCCATGTACAGGACCGCCCCGACCATCTCGTCGGGCTCGCCCAGCCGCTTCATGTAGTTGGACCGGGCCATGCTGGCGGTGCGTTCGGGCCCGGTGTTGCGGACCATGGTCGTATCCACCGGCCCCGGAGCCAGGGCGTTGACACGGATGCCACGCGAGGCGTACTCGGCGGCCATCGACCTGGTGAAGTGCAGCAGGGCGACCTTGCCCGCCCCGTACATGGATGTCCCGGGGGTGTTCAGGAAGGCTCCGGCCGAGATCACGTTGACCACCGCTGCGTGGTCGGAGACCAGCAGGTGGGGTAGGCAGGCCTGGAACAGGAA